>CAZZDZ010000006.1:0-42389 GCA_964652675.1 uncultured Pirellulaceae bacterium | reverse complement strand
AGCGTTGCCTTGATTTTGATCGTCAGACTTTGTTGCGGCTTTGTTGCGGCTTTGTCGCGCGGCATGCAGAAAATTGATGCGTAAAAACTTGTTTGAGAGTAGATCCCGTTATGAGTGAATCGAGTCGGACTGAGCCGTGCGCGGTTGTTCTTGCTGCTGGCAAGGGGACCCGGATGCAAAGTGATCTTCCCAAAGTCCTTTGTCCCGTTGTTGATCGTGCCATGATCCATTTCGTGCTGGACGCTTTGGAAAAATCTGGCATCAAACGTCAGATCGTCGTGATTGGCCACGAAGCGGATATGGTTAAGAACGAATTGAAAGATCGCGGTGGCGATATCCAGTTTGTCTTGCAAGCCGAACAGCTTGGGACCGGCCATGCCGTGCAAATGTGCCGCGATGCGTTGAAGGACCAGACCGGGCCGACGATTGTGGTCGCGGGCGATTCGCCACTGATCCAGCACACCAGTTTGACCAAATTGCTCGATCACCTAAATGACAAGAAACCGTCACTACTGTTGGGGACTCTCAAAAAAGACGACCCCACCGGTTTGGGCCGGATTGTTCGCAATGCGGACGGCGATTTCACCGGAATTGTCGAGCACAAAGATGCGACGCCGGAGCAGTTGGAAGTTGACGAAGTCAATATGAGCACTTATTTATTTCAAACCGCCGATTTATTGGATTCACTTGATCGACTCAGTAATGACAATGCTCAGGCAGAATATTATTTGACCGACTGTGCACGACTGCTGCATGAAGCCGGAAAGGCAGTCGAAGCATTGCCTGTACTACAGGACTGCGAGTCACTCTCGATCAACAATCGCGACGAGCTAAAACTGGTCGACGAAACCATGCGAGCGATGGGATATGCGTGAATTAAAGATCTTCAGCGGCCGAGCCAATGAAGACCTAGCCGAAAAGATCTGCCGCCACCTGCATTTGGAAAAGGCTGCGATCACGCTTGGGAAATTTCCCGACGGCGAAAACTATTGCAAATTAGATGAAGATGTCCGCGGCCGCGACGTGTTCTTGGTCCAGCCTACCAGCCCATCGGTCAACGATAACTTGCTGGAGCTGTTGATCATGATCGACTGCTGCATGCGAGCGAGCGCCGAAAGGATCACCGCAGTGATTCCGTACTTTGGCTACGCACGCCAAGACCGCAAAGACGAAGGCCGAGTCCCGATCACGGCAAAATTGGTCGCCAACCTAATCACGCGTGCCGGAGCGGACCGCGTGCTGACAATGGATTTGCATGCCGCCCAAATCCAAGGTTTCTTTGACGTACCGGTCGACCACTTGTACGCCGCGCCCGTGTTGAATAAGCACTTCGCGGATCGCGGTTTGACCGATGACAAAATCTGCGTGGTGAGCCCAGACGAAGGCAGCATTAAACGCGCTGTGGGACACGGCAAACGATTGGGTGGCAGTTTGGCGATCGTTGACAAGCGACGTACCAGTCCAACCGAAGTGAAACAGAGCACAATCATCGGCGGGCCGTTGGAAGGCAAGATTGCGTTGATGTTTGATGACATGATTAGCACCGCAGGATCGATTTGCGGTGCAGCCCGCTTGGTTCACGATGCCGGGGCGGCTGAAATCCACATTGCTTGTACTCATGGTGTTCTTTGTGGCCCTGCGATCGAACGATTGCGTGACGCGCCGATCGATTCCATTATCGTGACCGATACGATTCCGGTGCCAATCGAAAAGCAACTGCCTAACTTGGTCCAACTGAGCGTCGCGCCGCTATTGGCCGAAGCGATCAAGCGAATTCACCATGATCAATCGATCAGCGAACTATTTCGCGAAAGATAAGCTCTCGGAAGGTCGGCGTTCGGTTTGCTGGCTTTATGAGTTTCACGGCGCCTGCTGGGCAACAAAAATCAGTTGCGAGATTTTGTTCATTGTTGCGCCGATGGCCTTTCGTTGGCCGCTGGGATTTGGGTAGCCTCCAGCCAGTCGAGGGAGCGTTCTTTTTTACGAACGTCACCTCTCAATTGGTCATTTGATTAACCGCAACCGATCACCCCGATGAGCGTAGAATCAAAATCTCAGCCGCGACATTCGCTGGCCATATTTGGTGGATACCATCCGCCAAATAAGGGCACGCTCTATCGCACATCCACTCTGTTGTGGTTGGCTGGGATTGCACTTTTGACGGTGCCGATGGTGACTCTGGTTGATGTTTCGGTTGCCAGATGGGTCGCCGCGCATCAGCCGCCTCGAGAGATTTCCGACGCGCTAGACATCATGCGAATTGTCTCGCACGGTTGGGGCATCTTTTTGGTCATGGCGGCCATCATGCTGATGGCTCCGACCAGACGCTGGCACATCCCACGACTGGTCGCGTTAGCGATGGGCGGTGGAGCGGTCGCAACGCTGGCCAAAATGTTTGTCTTACGTCCACGCCCCAATAGCATGAACCTGGACATCGCTTCGTACGATTCCGCGTGGTTGTGGGCCTTTGATTGGAATTTGGAACACATCGCCGCATTTGATGCCAGCACACGAGCGTTTCCCAGTAGCAACTTGGCGACGGCAACTGCATTGACGGTGGGGCTGTGGTTGGTATTGCCACGAGGCCGCTATCTTTTTGCGATTGTTTGGTGCGGAGCCTTTCTGCAGCGATTGAACTGCGGATCGCACTACATAAGCGATCTGTTCGGCGGAACCGCGTTTGGTTTGCTGTGGTCGTACACTTGCCTGCACCCGAAATTGCTGGGCAGTTTGTTTGACAAGATGCAGCCCGAAGAAGATCGCAGACAGAGATATCGTCGCGACGACGATAATGCGTCCAGTGACCCGCCGACCGAATCGGATTCAGAAGAAACGGAACCTATCGCGGCGTAGTCGCAGTGCAGTCATCGGCCTCGGAGCTTGGGCAGACGGCGACGTCGGCTAATTTGCCTTTGCCGTTTCTTTTCTTTCAAAGATTTTACCGAAAGATTTGTATTTGTTGTAGCTTACCGTGTTTTCTTTCCAATGATTGACGGCGCTGTCGTACCTTGCTCGCATTTCGGTCAATTCGGTTGTGGCGGTGGTCGTCTTGGCAAGGTTTTTCATTTCTCCCGGATCACTCGCGACGTCGAATAATTCTTCGGTCTTCTCGAACTCGCCTTCGTCGTAGGGCCAGTAAATGTATTTCCATTGTTTGGTCACCACGCCAAAACTGTGGACCTTTTTGGGGCCCCAGACATTGATCAACGGCAACGATTCGTGAATGCTGGTCGTTGGATCACGGTACAGTGACATCAGATCTTTGCCGTCCACATTTTCTGGGACGCTTAATCCGGCTAGTTTCAAAATCGTGGGCATGAAATCAACATTGCCTGTCAATTCATCACATCTTAGTTCTTTCCCGCTGTTTTCTTCTCGCGGGTCAAACATGATCATCGGCACCCGGACAGATTCTTGATAAGGGATCACCTTGGATCCGTAACCGTGTGATCCGTTCATGAACCCATTGTCGGAGGTATAAAACACCACGGTGTTCTTTTCGACTCCCGCGTCCGCCAGCGCTTTTCGGACCATCCCGACTGCCACGTCGATGGCGTAGATTTGCTGATAGTACTTTGCCATCACACCGTTATAGTCATCCGCGTAGTGCCAGCTGTTGAAGCGTTCGTACTGACGACCTTGGCGACTCTGCAAAGAAAAATGCTCTCCGGCTTGTCGGCCGTAGTTGTCTGGCTTGGTGAACTTGACGCCTTTGTAAACGTCCTTATCAATTGGGTCAGGCTGAACGGGATGGTGGGGAGCTTTGAAACTGATCGACAAACAAAACGGTTTATCTTCTTTTGCGGCATCGTGAATAAAGTCACGACTGAACGCACCATAAGAACGCGTTGAGTGTGGAAACTCCTTTGCGTACTTGGCCATCGATTTATTCTGTTTTGTCACGTAGGAAGTTTGGCCGCGGCCGCCACCCCAGCGATCAAAGTCATCGATAGGAAGTCGTGGTTTTTCAGATCCGCGTTTCACCTCGAACCCAAACTTCCCCGCGACCGCCGTGGTGTAGCCAGCGGCACGCAGCATCATTGGATAGGTTTTTTCCCAAGTAGATTGCATCATTGGGCCGTGATCAAAATTTGTGCCCGCTTTGTACTCGAACATCCCTGTCATGATGTTCGCGCGACTGGCCATGCATATCGCGGTCGTGTCGTAATGATTGTCAAAAATCATCCCTTCACGAGCAAGTTGATCCATGTTCGGTGTTTTGACTCCTGGTGTCCCATAGCAACCCATCGAATAGGTGGCTTGATCATCGGAAAGTAAAAACACGATGTTGGGGCGTTCATCCGCCGATGCGGAACAGAAAAACGACAACAACAAGAACGAATAGGCAGGGATCGTGACACGATTCATAAAAACGTAGACCTTGGAAGGCGCGATAGAATGGGAGCCGCTCATTGTAGTCAGGTCTCGGTCTCGCTGCGATACAACGGTGAAATGAATCAGCAACCCACCCGAACGCCGGGGAATGGCTTGATGCGTGTGGTCTCCTGCGGATCGGAGTATCCTGTGGAGGCGTTCCGTGTCTCTGTTAATCGTCGTCTCTGTTTATCGAAAAAGGTATCTCATGATTCGTGTCTTGCATTTATCGATCGCCCTTTTTTTCCTCTCGAACTTTTTGTTCCCGGGAGAAACGCTGGCCGAGCGGCCAAACGTTTTGATTGTGACGGTCGACGATATGAGCGCGGACTCCTTGGGCGCGTTTGGTTGCAAGTTGGCTGACACGTCACCCAGCATTGACGCCTTTGCCAATACGGCGATGAAGTTCAACCACGCACATTGCTTGGTCGGCAACTGCATGCCCGGACGCAACATCATGTGGTCGGGTTTGTATTCGCACGTCAACGGTGTCGAAGGTTTTCGGCAGAATCCCAAACCTGACTACCCGGTATTGTGTGATCTAGCCAAACAAGCCGGATACTTTGCAGGTATTCGCGGCAAGGCATCTCACTCGACGCCGTACCATCCGTATCCTTGGGACGCGAACTTGGATACGGATACCGATGGCAACAAACGCAACTTGAAAGACATTGCAAGCTACGGCGAATCGACTGCCGAAGGAATCTCGCTGGCAAAGGAAGCCGAGAAACCTTTTTGCTTGATGATCAATATCTCTGATCCACACAAACCTTTTTACTCGGGGCCGAAAGACAAACATCAACCGTCTCGCGTGTTCACCGCAGACGAAGTCCCCGTGCCTGGTTTCCTGCCCAGCGATGACGTGATCAAAAAGGAATTGGCGCTGTACTATTCCTCGGTGCGTCGGGCCGACGACGCTTTCAAGTCGATCATGGCTGCACTGGATCAGTCCGGTCAAGCAGACAATACGTTTGTGTTGTTCTTGTCCGATCACGGCATGCCGCTGCCGTTTGCGAAGACGCAGTTGTACCAGCACAGCACTCATACTCCGCTGATGGTCCGCTGGCCGTCGGTTACCAAAGCAGGTAGCGAAGACAACGCGCACATGGTTTCTGCGATCGATTTCTTGCCAACGTTGCTTGAAGTGATGGAGCATAAGCATCCGATGCCAGAAATTTTGCATGGAAGATCGTTCGCGCCGATCTTACGAGGTCAAAAACAAGAAGATCGCGATTTTGTGGTCCTGCAGTACAACGAAAACGCCGGTCGTAATCGGCACCCGATGCGGGGAATCCAAACGCGAGAAATGTTGTACTTGTATAACCCGTGGAGCAACGGGCAGCGAAAATTCGCCACCGCGACAACAGGTACCAATACGTATCGCCAAATGGTCAAACGGGCCAAGGAAGAATCAGACGTTGCCGCGCGATTAGATCTGTTTGACCATCGTGTCGTCGACGAACTTTACAGTATCAAAAATGATCCGGATTGTCTGATCAATTTGATCGACAGCCCTGTCTACGCCGAAAAACTCGTCGGCCTGAGAACACAGTTAACTGAACGCTTGACGGAGTTGAAAGATCCTGTGGCGCCAGTCTTGGCAGCACATGATGACAAAACGGTTCGCGAAGAGTTTATGGAGGGTGAAGATGAATTGACGCGACAGGCGAAAAGCGCGAAGACCAAAAAGAAAGACAAAGCCAACAAGAAAAGCACAGCGAAAAAGTTGAAACTGATCAAGATCGATCTGCCCACCAGCGTTTCAAAGAATGCCGAAGCGACCGTTGCGATTGAGTACAAACTGCCCAAGAGAATGGGTGACCAAAAGTTGCACGTTACGTTGAAAGGCGCCGATGGCAAACGAGTTGAACGCAAGGTCGTAACGATTAACGGCGACGGAACCGCAAAGATCGCATTTGACGTACCCGATGTCAGTTCCGTGCGGTTTTCGGCGTTCGTTGGAGAAGCCTACGGCTCCAATATCCAACATGTGACGACGGATCCGGTGGCAACTCGGTAGTGGTGTGTTTCTGCTTGGTTTTAGGTTGAACCGGATATTGCGTCCGATTATTCGGCCTGTCCTAGAAAAACGCTCTGCAAGCCCTGGGAAAAAGCCTGCCAAAACACCAGGGCGAACTATTATACAAAGGCAATATACCTGTACCCGAGCAAACCATGCCCCGCAAAAATTCTTCGTCCGACAAGAAGAAAAAAGACAAGAAGATAGAGTCTGGTGGTTTTGCTGAAACAATGGACACGCCTGTCGTAGACATGGCCGAAACAGTCGCATTGCCTGCTGGTCAAGTTCAGCAGATGGCGGATTCTGGTTTCGAAGATACGCCGATCACGGGCACGGCAAAACAAGAAATGGATTTGGCCGTTGCAATCGCGGCATTGCGAAGCGGCAAAGTCACCGAGCGACAATTGGCGCGCGTTGTCCAAGGCTGGACTGCCTATGGGACCCAATTACTGGTTGACCGACTGGTTGCAAAACAGTTGGTCCCACATGATGAAAAAGATACGCTGTTGGCGGATGCGAAAAGGCGTTTGCAATTAGCGACCGATTTGGCATTAAAGAGTGGTAGCTTAAAAGAGTCGCAGGCCGAGCGGCAGCGCTTGGCCAACCTGGACAGCAGCGGCCGCATCACGAAACTCTTGGGATTGAACAACAGCGGATCGGTTATTCCGGGCGAACCAGATCGACAGTTGTCTTCACGGTTCACGCTGATCCGCAAGTTGGGCGAAGGCGGACTGGGAACGGTTTGGCTGGCCCGCGACGAGAACTTGCGACGATACGTGGCCATCAAAGAGATTCGCGGCCGCAACAAAAAGGAGACGGCTGCGGCAATCGCGCGGTTCCGTCGCGAAGCCGAAGTGACGGGGCGACTGGAACATCCAGGGATCGTACCGATCTACCAATTTGGAACGGATAGTGGTTCGGGGCGATACTTTTACGCCATGCGTTTTCTGGGTAAGCAGACAATGCAGGATAAAATCACCGAGTATCACGAACGACGGGAAGCTGGCAACGACGAACCACTTTTGATGCACCGATTGTTGACTGCGTTCCTGAAACTTTGCAACTCCGTCGCCCATGCTCATTCGCGCAAAGTTGTCCACCGCGACCTGAAACCCGAGAACGTCGCCCTGGATAGTTTTGGCCAAGTCGTTTTGCTGGACTGGGGACTCGCCAAGATCAATGACGAAACCGGGGCCGCCGAAGCCGCGGTGGAATCTGGAGTCGACGAACTGAATGAGGCGAGTTTGACGATCGCAAGCCAGGTTCTTGGATCGCCGATGTACATGGCGCCCGAACAGGCTGCGGGACGTGTCGACGACATTGACGAACGAACAGACGTCTATGGCTTGGGAGGAATTCTATTCGCGATTCTGACCGGACAGGCGCCACATGAACATTCGTCCGACGGCGAAGGTTCGATGTCTGATTTGTTGGATTCGATTGTCAGCAAACCAGTCTTACGGGCGGCATCCATTAATCCGCACGCACCAGCCAAGCTGGACGCGATTTGCGCCAAAGCGATGCAAAAGAAACAGTATCTGCGATACTCCGGTGCGGCCGAGATCGCCGAAGATGTCGAGTGTTACATTGCTGGTGGCAAAGTTTCTGCGTACGACGAAACGTATCGTGAACGAATCATGCGATGGATCACCATACATCCCAAGCTGTCTCAGCTAGTCGGGCTGCTGGCAACGTTGGCGCTGGTAACGATATTCGGCGCTGGCTATTCGTGGCGAACGACACAGATCACGCAAAATAGCTTCCGCTTTCAGCGGGCGTCTGATATTGCCAAAGAGCTCGCGTTTGCATTGCAAAACGAAGCCGAAAGCTTGGTTGGCGATACGCGTTTCTTGACCGCGCTACCGCCGGTCCAAGGCATCATCGATTCGACGGCCAAACGAAGCGACGAAGAGGAGGTGGTTTGGACGGAGAGAATGTCATCGATCTACAGCGAATTACTTCGGCGACACCCGACCTATTTGGCAATCACACTGATGTCGCATCAAGACCAAGTCCAGCAGGTCGTGAGTTGCGAACGCAATGTGGGCACTAACATTGTTCGGCGCGTTCCCGAGAGCCTTTTGAAGTCGTTTACAGAGCAGCAGAATGGTCCGGATTTCGATTCGATGCTTCCTGGTGACGTCAGTATTCGAACCAGCGACCAAATCAACAAGGATGCTCCAGCACGTTTTCGCGATCCACTTTCACTGACAGCAGCCAACGTGATTTTTGATCAAGTCAGTGGCGAGCTGTTTGGGATCACGGCGATCCAAATCGATTTGCGAACGCTCCTAAAGGATCGGATACGATCGATCGGCAACGACAACGCCAGTGTCTTTATCACCGATGGCCAGGGGGTTGTTCAATTGGCGTTTCAGGGCGGGACGTTCGTCGACGGCAAGAAAGGAATGCCCATCGCTGATTTGATTCCTAGTTTGTCTGACATGTTCAGTGACAATGCCAGTCTGCCAACATTCAGTGACGACGAAACCGTCTATGCCCGCCGGATCTTGCTGGGGCGCGATCATGCAGATTCACAAGCGACCGTTGGGATTGTGATTCAGTTGGCGCAGTAGAAATGCCAACCGATGGCCGCTGTTTCAAACAATCAGCCATCCCCAATCAGATTCATTCGCAAATATTTGCTAAGCGAGTGCTTCTAACAATTCGGCGACTTCGCCATCGCTTGGGAAACGATCAAGTTTGTTCTTGGAGAAGACCAGTTCGTCGCCACTGTAGACTTCAAAGCATCCACCGCTGAGTTTTACCAACTCGGATTCGACGCCAAACTTTTCTTGCAATTCAGCCGCCAAACTGGAGGCTTTTGGCAAGTAGTTTCACATGCCGCAATATTCGATTTTGATCGGTTTCATGATTCTTTTTGGTGTGGATTGAAATGTTCTGAAATGTCTTTCCCTTTTAATTGTAGCCATCAATTCCAAAAGGCATAGATACCGTTAAACGTGTCGTCGACATAAGGACACGTAGCGGAAGTCTTGATGACTTCCTCTACGGCCTTTCAATCAAGGTCAACGACCGGCTGCGGTACTAGTCCTGCGTTACGGCTTAAATTTAGGATCGCACAAATAGTAGCTCGACTCTCCGAGTCGAGGATTCACGGCTGGGACAGCCGTGCTACGAAAGGCGACACCCTAACTTTTAGTTGAAACAAAGCACTAGTTGCCGCGCAACATCGTTTTGCTAAGCCAGCGATCGTCCCAGGCAAACATTAACATCGCCAATGGATCCACGCTGGAATCGAGCCATGCGATATCCGGTTGGATAACCAGCAAGTCCGCCGGATTACCCTGGGCGATTCGCCCTGCATCCTGCCAACCCAAAACGTCCGCGGTTCCTGCTGTAATTTGGTACCAAGCTTGCGATGGCGTTGGGTAGTTTTCCCCGATCGCGGACGCGGATTCGATCATCGCGCGACCAACTCGTACCATCGATCTTTCGTAACCAGCACCAATGTCACTTCCGAGTGCGATTCTCACTGCGTCGCTCAATAGAACATCGCGATTCATAATTCCGGATCGCAAAAATGAGTTGGCCGTTGGACAATGAGCAATCACGGCACCGCATTGACTCAATTTGCTTCGGTCACTTTGGCTTAAGTGGATGCCGTGACCAAAGACGGTTCGTTCTGTCATCAACCCAGCTTGGTCGTAGACGTCAACGTACTTTGTTCCGCTAAACAGTTCTTCGACAAAATCACACTCTCGCTTGGTTTCGGCCAAGTGCGTTTGCACAATCGCATTGTGCTCTGCGGCCAAGCTGCCAGCGTCTGCCATCAGTTCGCCCGTACACGAAATCGCGAAACGCGGTGTGACAGCGGCAGCCATTCGGGATCCCGGCGGATACTTTTTCAATGTCTCTGCGGCTTCGTCGATTTGCTGATTGCGATCCAGGCAAAGGTAATCGGGAGCCTGACGATCCATCAACACTTGGCCGATCACGCCTCGCATGCCCATCTCGGTCGCGACCTGCAGCGCAGCCATCGTTCCCTGATGGTGGACGGTTGCGTAGGCGCAAATCGCGGTCGTACCCACTGAAATGCATTGATTGAAGACACGCTTGGCCATAGACCGTGCATAGTCTGTGTTTTCCCATTTGCGCTCGGACGGGAACGTAAAGTCGTTCAGCCAATCCAGCAGCGGCAATCCGTGGGCGCCGATCATGTCAAATTGCGGCAAGTGCAGGTGCGCATCGATGAATCCGGGTGTGATCAAGGCGTTCGCATTTCCCCAATCCGCTGCTTTGTGAATTTCCCCTTCGACGACTTCGGCGATCCGTCCATCGCGGATGCGCAGGTACCCTGGAGCGATCCGCGCTGCGGGTGGTTGGTCACACAAAAGTAGCTGTCCAGTCAAAATCGTCATTTCAAGCTCTCACTTCGCATTGATAGAACTATCGGTATACTTTGCCGCAACCCAAACGAGAAGAGCGAAGACGTGCGATGCAAGGCAAACTGGATTCAAATTCTGCAACGAAAGATCACGCCTGCGCTGATCACCGTCCAAGATGGCGTGATCGAGTCGATCGAAGTGCTCGGTGATTCGCCCGATGATAGCTTGCCCTACGTTTTGCCGGGTTTCATTGATGCGCACATTCACATCGAAAGTTCGATGCTCGTTCCAAGCGAATTTGCTCGGCTGGCAACGCCTCATGGCACTGTCGCGGTTGTCACCGATCCGCACGAGATCGCAAACGTTTTGGGGGTGGCTGGAATCGATTTTATGATCGACAACGCCAATCAAGTTCCCTTGAAGTGCAATTTCGGGGCTCCAAGTTGCGTGCCGGCAACTTCGTTTGAGACATCGGGAGCAACGATCGATGCGGCGGCGATCGGTGAGCTTCTTGAGCGAGACGACATTGGATATCTGGCGGAGATGATGAATTATCCGGGAGTTCTGCAGAGTGACGCAGAAGTTCTGGCGAAACTCGATCACGCAAAGCGACTTGGAAAACCAATTGATGGCCATGCGCCGGGCGTCACCGGTGATGATGCGATCCATTACATCGCCGCCGGTATCACGACCGATCATGAGTGTACGGAATATTCCGAAGCCGTTCACAAACGCGACCATGGAATGAAAATCCTGATCCGCGAAGGCAGCGCGGCGAAGAATTTTGATGCGCTTCACGCTTTGATCAGCGAATCACCAGCAGATGTCATGTTTTGCAGTGACGATAAACACCCCGACGATTTGGCGATTGGACACATCAATTTGCTTGTGCGTCGGGCCATCGAACTGGGGCACGATTTGTTTGATGTGTTGCGAGTCGCCTGTATCAACCCGATCGAGCATTATCGTTTGAACGTTGGGCAGCTTCGCGTCGGTGATCCAGCCGACATGATCGTGGTCGATGACATCAAGCAATGGTCCGTCAGTGCAACTTACATTGACGGCAAGTTGGTTGCCGAGAACGGTCAATCACGAATCGATTCGGTCGATGTGAAACCGATCAATCAATTTCATTGCAGTGAAAAATCCGCGAGTGATTTTGCGGTGAACGTTCAGGGTGATAACGTGCCTGTTATCGGCGCGGTGGATGGGTCGTTGGTAACGCTGCGAGATTCTGCGCCCTTTCCGATCGTTTCTGGCGACGATGTTTTGAAATTGTCAGTGATCAATCGGTACGCTGACGGAGCACCAGCCGTCGCTTGGATCCGGGGTTTCGGAATCAAATGCGGCGCCATTGCGTCCTGTGTCGGCCACGATTCCCACAATATCTTGGCGGTCGGCGCCGATGACGAAAGTTTGGCAAAAGCCGTCAATCAGGTCATCGCACAACAAGGCGGTATATCAGCCGTTTCCGATGACGAATCCGTTTCCTTGCCGTTGCCGATCGCTGGCATCATGAGCGGCGATGACGGTCATACGGTCGCGAAAAAGTACGAGGCAATCGATGCATTCGCCAAAGAGCAGCTTGGATGCACGCTGACAGCGCCGTTCATGACGCTTTCGTTCATGGCACTGCTGGTGATCCCCTCGCTGAAGTTAAGCGATCAGGGTTTATTCGACGGCGAGTCCTTTGCCTTTGTCGAATAGCCATGAATGTCGCTCAACGCTCCAAGGTTGTGGTGCGTTTGAATGGGAATTGAATGTCAGTTCACCTTTCGAATGACCCAACGATGTGATTTCGGTTGTGCGAGCTGGCGAATATTCACCATCATTTCATCTGACCGTCGCGCAAATTCTGCGATAGCGGCCTGCGTCGCCTTTACTGGATCGGCGGCTTTGGCTGGGTTGTTCGCATAGCGTCTTTGCAACGCCTTCATCGTTGACCATTTGTCTCGCATTGGGCGGATAGCGTCATCGTGTCGTTGTCGATTCAGTTCGGCCAGTTTCATCGACTGTTGGTATTGCGGCGCTTTGGGGTTCTCTTGCAACTCGATCTTGGTCCCCAAGGCGGCGTGAGAATAGTTGCCAACAAGCACGTCGTCGATCGTCAGTGCGTATTTGCCAGGTGGCAGGCCGATCACTTTTAATCGGTCGGCACTTAGTTTGTGGCCGGCATGTGTGATTTTGTAACCGGTTGATCCGTCCGATGGTAATTTCCAACGAAGCGGTTTGGTGGCGTGCTTGTCCGGGATGACCCATGGGAGCGAGCGTGGCTGGTAATCGAAAGAAAGCTGACTGTGCTGCGAATCGAATTCGATGTTCGTTGCTCCTTTGCCAACCCAGCGATTGCCCTGCTTGGAGATGACGAGTGATGCCGCGGACCGTGGCTGGACATTCAGTTGCGACAAAATTTCGAACGACATCACAACATGGCCGGATGCTTGTGGGTGGATTGCGTCGCCAACAAGTGTGAAACTTGGATCGTCACGTCGTTCATTGATGGTTAGTTCATTCAATGGCCCCCATAGGTTGACGTAGGCCAATTTGCGACGGGCAGATTCTTGCATGGCGGTGGCGCCAAAGAACGCCATCAATGCGTTGTAGTTGGGTGAGACCGCCTTTTTTTGAAATCGCCAGGTAGCATCGTCTTTACGAGCATCCGCAACGCCGTGATCGAACATTGTTGGTGATAGCACGATGGCCTGAGCGCCGATTTCGTTGATCCGATCCAGCAGTTTGATCATTGCTTGCTGGTAGGTCGTCAAAGTGGTTTGGTCGAATTCTTCGTATTTTCCATCGTTCATGCCGAACAAAACCGTGACGTAGGCAGGTTTGTGCGAAGCAACGTCATCGTCAAAACGAACGAGTGCGTTGGCGAGTGAATCACCCGCAACACCAGCGTTGTGAAACCGAATGTTGCGGCTTGGAAATCGTGTGAAGAAAAAGTTCTCGATGTATTGCGTATACAGCGATTGATGCGTGATCGAATCGCCCAAGAAAACAACGGTGTCACCATCTTGCGGATCGAATGGACTCGTTTGGGGGCCATCCGGAACAACTTGAGAAACACCGGTTTGTGACAACGTGACAATGGCGACGAGCAACCACAGGAATCTCAGAAATCGCATGGAGAGTTGAAAACTTGTTCGAGTCGGAAAATGATGAAGCAGGCGACTTTTGGTTCGTATCGTAGGCACGTTTTACTGGCAGAGATTAGAATTCTTAGGCACGTTGTATTTCTGAGCCTGATCGCAGTCGTCACCAAGTGAAACGAAGACAATGATACTTCACCGATTTGCAATTTACCTAGTTTTTGTTGTCGCATTGGTTGCCGGTCCTGCTGTCGCCCAAGACAAGTTGCCAAACTTGACGGAATTGTTCACGCGCGGTGAAGGCGATTACCACACCTATCGGATTCCTGCGGTGATCGCGACGAAGAAAGGTTCGTTGTTGGTTTTTTGCGAAGGCCGTAAGAGCGGTGGCGGAGACGCTGGCAACATTGATTTATTGGTGATCCGGTCAACTGACAACGGCAAGACTTGGTCGCAGCCAATCGTTGTTTGGGATGATGGTGCGAACACATGCGGGAATCCTGCGCCGGTAGTCGATCAGGAAACGGGAACGATTTGGTTGCCGATGACATGGAATCTGGGTTCAGATCATGAACGCGATATCATGGCCGGAAAGAGCAAACATCCTCGCGATGTCTACCTAACGCATTCAAAAGACGACGGCGTGACTTGGGCATTGCCAAAGAAAGTCAGCGAGTCAACACGCCAAGACCATTGGCGATGGTATGCGACTGGTCCAGGCAACGCGATTCAGTTGACCCGTGGTTCGCACAAAGGACGCTTGGTGATTCCGTGCAATCACAGCGACCATCGCGATGCGGAAAAACACCCTTACCGAAGCCACGTGATTTTTTCCGATGATCACGGCAGCACTTGGCGAATCGGTGGCGTCCACGACGAAAAAACAAACGAATCTGCGGTGGTCGAATTGGTCGACGGCAGCGTGATGCAGGCCATGCGTTCTTATCACGGCAAGAACAAGCGAGCGATGTCCGTTAGCAATGACGGAGGGCAGACTTGGGGCGAACTGTATTTGGACGAAACGTTGGACACACCCGTATGCCAAGCCAGCATTCTGCGTGCGACCTGGCCCGAAGATGGAAAAAGTCGAATCTTGTTTTCCAGCCCACGAGGAAGCAAACGCCAGGACCTGCACGTGTGGGTCAGTCATGACGAAGGGAAAACGTGGCCGATCAGCAAACGGATTTACCAGGGCGGATCCGCCTATTCGAATTTGGTGATGATGCCCGATGGACGCGTGGGCGTCGTTTTCGAACGCGATGGGTACGCGCGGATCTCGTTGGCGGTATTTGATTGGGCGTGGTTGGAATCGCAATAACGAAAACGCTCGTGATTTCGTCGCGATCTACTTTGCGACTTTCAGTTTGCCAGCAGCCCAAAGGGTTCCGTTGGTGACCGCATTCAAGAACATCTCGTCTTTGAAGGTTGCGTTGGAGTGACCGTAAGTCGTTCCGAATACCCGAGCTTTTCCGTATTGGTTCGTCCAAAAAACGGGATGCTCTTTGCCGTTCTTTTCACTCTTGGACGTGGCTAATACGGTCGTGTTGGGCCAAGTCTTTTCGATGATGTAGAGTTCGTCTTTCGCGGTTTTGTGTCCGTCGGGGTAATCTTTCATGATCGGGTGATCGGCGGCGGTTACTTTGACGCTGTAGTTACTTTGGTGTTCATGGCGGCGACTGGTGACACCCAAGAATTCTCGCCAGTCGTCGATTGTCGCGTCGCGGTAGGTGTGCATTGCGCAGTGAATGACTACCGCGTTGACGCCATCGTGGTGCGGTTTGGTGATCTGGCGGATGTATTCGGGGTTCTTTGTCGCAGCGAAACATTCGTTGTGAATGACGACATCGAATCCTTTGGACCACTCTGGGTTTTTGTAAAAATCGATTTCGGCCGATGTGCCTTTCCCGCCCTCGTTGACGACCGTCCATGTGGCCTGAACACCGCGTTTCTCGAATGCCAACTGCATCGCTTTTGACTGAAAGTCGTAGTCATGGCAGCAACCGCTGGTGATCAACAAAATGTTAACCGGGCTGTCGTTTTCAGCCGGCTTATCCGCGACTGCGGGAGAGACTAGGCAGGCACTGACGATAAGCGTCGCAACGAAGGTGATATGACGGAGGTTCATACGGTTTTCTTTGGGGTTGGTTTTCGTACTTTCGTGGGTCATGCATACTACCACGAACACGTCGTGATGATCGACGATTTTCCAGTCAAATATCCACCCCAGCGAAACGAAAGCCAATCATGTCTGTAGAAAAGAAAGCCGCCGATTTAGGCATCGATTTATCACCACAAGAGTCAGCCTATTTGAACATGTGTATTCGCAGCGGCAATCAGCTGATCACGTCCGGGCATGTCAGCGATACCAAAGGTGTTTTGGGTAGCGAACTGACGGTCGAGCAAGGTTACGAAGCCGCAAAGCAGTGTGCTCACAAAATTCTGCGCAGCGTTCACAATGAACACGGTTCGCTGGACGGGCTGAAAGTCGTGAAGCTGTTTGGCTGCGTTTATTCGGCGCCCGATTTCACCGACCAGCACTTGGTAATCAACGGTGCGTCGGATCTGATGCACGAATTATTCGGCAAAGAAGGCGATGGCTATCACGCTCGCAGCGCAGTCGGTTTTGCAGCGTTGCCAACCGGAGTGGCCGTTGAAATCGAAGCGATCTTTGAAGTGAAGTAGGTTGGCGAATCACCGCAAACGAAAAAAGCCCGACCGATTGGCCGGGCTTTCTTTTGTTTTCAATCCGCTAGATGAAACAAGCGACGGTATTTAAATGTCGCTCAGTTCGACCGTTTCCATGACCTTGGTGTTGCGCTCTACCGCGACAACGGTGGTTCGCTGACGAAGCCCATCGCGGCTTTCGGCGGTGACAGGCAACACTTGTCGTTTGTCTGGCAATTCCATTCGGACGGTGAACGATCCGTCTGGTTGAAGCTTGACGGGTTTTTGCGCGACGGTCACCGATGCACTCGGGGACGTCTTGCCAAAGACGATCAGTTCAGCGTCAACATCGAACGGCAGTTTTGATTGCCGCAGTAGTGCTGGATCACCAACCGTTTGTCCTTTCTCACCACGACAAGGCATCGGCCGACGCAAACGCTCCTCGAATACGTCGCGAAGGTCACCCGAATCGCTGTCGTATCCGCCGCTGAGCGAGAACACTCGTTCGTAGTCTTCGGCAATGTCACGCCAGTGTTCGTCCAGTCGTTCGCATTCGCCGGGGCGAGGTGTTTCGACCGTGTTGCTACGACAGAGCGTGTAGAACTGTCCATTGTCGGAGATGTATCCGACTAAGACGCGATATCTGGATGGCGGATCGTGGACATCGATGTACCAAGTATCAACGCCGCCATGAATGAGGATATCTCGTTCGACCGTTTCGGCTCGGTTTTCAGAAACGCCGCCAACGGACAGAACTCGCAAGCAAGGTTTTGCGGTGTGCCATCTTTCAGCCAATGACGCTTTGGCGCGTTGAACGCTGGCTTGGGTGATTTCCCAACTGGCTTGCAACCAGAAAGAATCGCGAACCAACAAAATCACACGATCCTTGTGCGCCTCGGTAGCTCGCGTTCGTTTGGATCCCTTGTTGACGGCAGAGCCGCCCACCAAAGTGCCAGTAGAGATGTCTTTGTTTTTCTGGATCTCGTCCTGGCGTTTTTTAAGCTGGGCTCGAATACGAGCGGTTTTCGCCGAAATCCGTGGTGGCTTGGGTTCGGGAATCGGTCGATCATTTAGCGAAATGCGCGACGTTTTCTTTTTGGCCGTGCCGTTTCGTTTGGTGGATTTGGCGCTTGTGGCGGACTTGGCCGAAACCTGTCGCGTACTTGATGTCTTCGCTGAAGGGGCTTTTTTGGCCGCTTCTTTCTTTTTTGCTTCCGAGTTGGCTTTACGCCTGACCCGTCGTTGGACTTTCGTGATCGCGTCGATCAAATCGTCCTTTCTCATGGAGTGCCAACCTGGTACTCCGTAGTTTTTGGCAAGATCTGCCAGTTCACGCTTCGTTTGAGCCTTCAAATCTGCGGTTTTGATCACCTTAATCTCCCAGCGGCAAAGTCCAGACCCGAGTGAGCGAGGCTGAACTAAATTTTGATGTCGTTCCGTTAGCGATCGTCGTCCGTCGAATGATCGCCTGTCCCTACGTGGCATCCCAGCGCGGTGATATGGCAGTTAGATGGCTCCAATGCCCAAAGGGCGGGTTGGTGGAACCTAGTTACGACCGTAAATGCCGCCGATCAAATCGACTTTCACACGGGTGGAGCGTCTGGAATGTGTAATCCCCAGAGGGGGTTTTGGTGGGGTTTTCCAGCCCGCTCAACCGTTAGTAATGGCATAATCATCACCAAAATCATTATGCCATAGGATCCAAATTTTTCCAGAGACTATGTGAAAGAATCCCAGAGAACGTTTGTGATGACACGGCAATTTGCGGACTATTCGTCAAAAACAGCAAGGTTTTTCTTGCTTTGCTAGACCCGCAAAACGCCCTCCAACGCGTATGTCTGCGGCCTGAAACCCGTCAATAGTGTGCCCCCTGGTTGGATGGGCGGCCATGTTGAATGAGCGCATCCAATTCATGGGTTTTAGGCACCACGGGAAGACGAATTGAGTTGCTGCCAAAGATGGGCAAGATGAGAAGAAACGGCGAGTAGAAATTGTGGATTTCTAGGTGCGGCGATCCGTCGCTTCCACTGGCGAATTGGTCTTGGGGAGTCAGACTACAAGCGTTCAATCGTGGACAGCGGCGATCAGTTGGTGACTGTGATGAATGAATCGACCACAAACAACTCCAACGGGCCGTCGAACTCCGACAAAGAACCGAAGGCTTGGATGCGTTTTGCGGGTCTTGGTATGGAGTTGGCTGGTTACACGATCGCCTTGATGGGGATCGGGTATGCGATTGATACAAGTCGCGGCCATGCAAAGCCACTTTGCACTGCGATTGGAACACTGATTGGTTTTTCGTTTGGGATGTTTCGATTCATCCAGCAAGCGTCAAAGGCCAACAAGAAATGAACATGAAACAAATCAAACTCAGCGGGCTTTTAAAAAGCTTGAACCAGTGAGCGATCTGAACCGCAACGAACCGCAAGTCGCATCATCAAACGGCAGTCCAGCGCGCGTCTTTACGACTGCCTTGGCTGGCGTGGTTGTCGCCTGGACTTTGTTTGCTGCGGTGTTGATTGGGTTGGTTGCCGCGATGCAAACACAGCTTTTGAAAGAAACCGTTGTGATCACTTTGCTGAGCGGACTGATCGGTGCGGCTTCGATGATTCCGGGTCTTGTTGGCGAGTGGATGCCATTGATGGACCCGAGTAGTCTTGCTCCGAAAACTGCTCAAGACACGAACGGCAAACACAGCTACATTGGCCCGCTTTTCGGTGGGATGATTTTGCGTCTGATAGCCACTGTTGCTCTGTTCGTGATGTGCCGTTATCAAATGGCCGCACCGTTGCAATGGATTGCCGCGATGACGATCGGCTGGTACGTGGTTTTGACGACAACAGAAGTCATCTTGCTGTCCAGAGGAATGCCTCAGGCAGATACACTTGGCGCGATCGCATCCACCGCAGTTGCACCAGCCGTTGCGAGCGTAACCGCTTAACAATCATACATTCGATAGCCCAACTTTAGATCCTCGTCGGAAAACCTAGCTCGGATGAACTTCCTGCTTGCCGCTTCCAGTCATGACCCCGTATCCCATGCGGTGCCGCACAGACTGCACGAAAATCCAATTTTCAGTGTGCCGACTCCGTTCAGCGGTGATGTGCCAGCGTTGTTCATCAAAGACGGCATGTACAACTTTTACATCACCAACCATTTGATGATGAGTGCGGTCGCTGCGATCGCCGTGGTGTTGGTGTTTTGTTTCGTTGCTAGTCGCGTGAAACCCAAAGGCGAAGGGCTGGCCGCGTTCAAGACAAAAGGCCGCATCGCACAGTTGTTTGAAACCATCTGTTGGTTCATCCGCGATGAAGTGGCTCGTCCCAATTTGGGCCATATGACCGACAAATACATTTACTACATCTGGACGATTTTCTTTTTCATTCTGTTCGCAAACGTATTGGGGCTGATCCCAATTGGTTACATCCTCTATTCGTTTACAGGCGACACGCACCTGAGCCATTGGGGTGGAACCGCGACTGGAAACTTGTCACTGAATATTGTTCTGGCCACCGGCAGTTTCATTGCGATTTTGTATATCGGAATCAAAGAAACAGGAGCCAAGGCATTCTTCTCTCACTTCAATCCGATCGGCTGGGATGATCCCAAGATGCTGCTGATTGGTATTCCACTGTACGCGTTGGAATGGATTGGGCTGTTTGTTAAGTGTGCTGTGTTGGCCATGCGACTTTTTGGAACGATGATGGCCGGCCACTTGGTCATCGCGGCGTTCGTTGGTTTGGTCTTCACCGCTCGCGAATTCTCCGAAGGGCTTGCTTACGGAGTTCAGATCTCTGTGATCCTGGGCGGCATCGTCCTGACACTGCTTGAATTGTTCATCTGTTTTTTGCAGGCGTTCATTTTTACATTTTTGACTGTCCTGTTCATTTCGCTGGTTGCCCATCACCATGGCGACCATGACGAACACCACGATCCATTGAGCGACGAAGGTCAGATGGATTTGGACAAGCTGATCGAACCAGAACGAATGGGCCCGATGGCTTCGGCGCCCTAAAACAAATCACTGTTAAGAACCACTTTAAATTACCCCGTCGAGCCACCGAAACGTGGCCTGACTCAGACGAGATTTTTCTTCAGGAGCTAACCGAAGATGCTTGATTTTGTAATGCTTTTGGCACAAGACGCTAACCTCTATAAAATGGGTGTTGGTATCGGCATGGGCCTTGTGATCCTGGGCGCTGGCCTAGGAATTGGACGCATCGGTAGTGCGGCTGTCGACGCAATCGCACGTCAGCCAGAAGCCAGCGGTACCATCAGTACTCAAATGCTGATCTCCGCCGCTCTGATCGAAGGTGCAACCGTTATCGGCCTGATCTTGATGTACATCCTGTAGTTGATTGACTTTGGCAGCCAACAGCGCACCGTTTTAAAACATCGTTCTGTTGGTTGCGAATTCGATTGACCCACAACCAAGATGATCCGAAAAGGTGAATCCATGTTCCACTTACTAAGCCGTGCCGCGCTATTTGCAGCGTTGTCGATGTTCGTGCTTGGTCCAGTCGCGCCCGTTGTGTTTGCTAAAGATGCTGCCGATAACGCAGCGCATAAAACAAACGATCACAACGCAAACGATCACGACCCCGAAGCAGAGATTGATCACGACCACGATGCAGAGATCGGTCAACTTGCTACTGATGGCAAAGGCCACGCCGATCATGCCGAGCACGAATTTCCACCGCTGCTGTCGTGGGATGCTGGGTCAGCGGTTTGTAATATCGCGATCTTCCTAGGAGTGCTTGCGATCCTTTCCAAATTCGTGTGGCCAGCCATCTTAGGTGGACTGACCGCGCGTGAGGAAAAGATTCACGCGGACTTGGAAGGCGCCGAGAAAGCGAACGCCGACGCTCAAAAGCTGTTGGAAGAGTACCAAGCGAAACTTGATGGTGCGGCAGAACAGTCCCAAACGATACTCGCTCAGGCTCGTAAAGACGCCGAAGCCAGTGGCGCCCGGATTGTAGAAGAAGCGAAAGCAGAGGCTCAGCGCCAAAGCGATCGTGCCATCGCCGATATCGAAACGGCCAAGAAAGTCGCGCTCTCGGATATCGCTGGCCAAACCTCCAGCATGGCAATCAATGTTGCCAAGCAAGTGGTGGGCCGCGAATTGAAAGAGTCCGATCACGCCGAATTGATTCGTCAATCGCTCGATCGACTTCCCAGCAAAAACTAGTTCTGGTGCGTAACCAATCATGACCGAAGCTGAATCCCCCAAACACGAAACGGTGCTGGACACCGGTGCCGAGCAACTGGGCAAAACTTACGCCCACGCGCTAATTGGTGCTGCCGAAAAGGCGGGGGTCACTGACAAAGTGATCGGCCAACTAAGCGAGATCGTGGACGACTACATCGGCAAAAGCCCCAAGCTTGCAGCCGCGTTTGCGTCCCCACGAGTCGACAACGATGAAAAGACCCGCGTGATCGACAAGATCTTTGGCGGGACCTTTGATCCTACGTTGGTAAAATTCCTGAAAGTCATGGCGTCGCGAGATCGTCTTGGATATGTCGCAGCGGTTCGTAATGCGGCCGAAGGCATTTATGACGACAAAATGGGGCGTGCTTTGGCGACCATTCGCACAGCGGTGCCACTAGACAAAGCTTTGCGTAAACAGATATCGGAAAAACTTGGCACGGCACTTAAACGTGACGTTCGCCTGAAAGAAGAAGTCGATCCTGATTTGATCGGCGGAATGGTCGTTCGAGTTGGCGACACGGTGTTTGATAACAGCGTGGCAAACCGACTCGACACGATGGCCAAAAAGACACGCGACGGCTTTTCCAGTCAGTTGCTTCAAAAATTCAATCAGCTCATTTCTGAATAAGAAATCACACTCAAGCCTTCGAAGCGTTTCCTATGAAATTTAGTAGCGACGAAATCGCATCGGTCCTGCAACAAGAGATCGCTGACTTTGACAGCAAGATTGACGTCCGCGAAGTCGGTACCGTGCTGGAAGTCAGTGACGGTATCGCTCGGGTTTACGGTCTATCTGGCGTCATGGCCGGTGAAATGGTCGAATTCCCAAACGGTGCCATCGGCCTAGCGTTTAACTTGGAAGAAACCAGCGTCGGTATCATCATTCTGGGTGACTATCTGACGATCCAAGAAGGTGACGAAGTCAAAGCCCTGGGAACACTACTTTCGGTTCCCGCTGGCGACGCCGTCATCGGCCGAGTCCTGGATCCGCTTGGTAATCCGCTTGACGGCAAAGGCCCCGTGCAAACCGACGTGACACGTCCGGTGGAAATCATCGCGACAGGCGTTGCTGAACGAAAGCCAGTTAAAGAACCGCTTCAAACCGGTCTGAAATGTGTCGACGCGATGACACCAATCGGACGTGGCCAACGCGAACTGATCATTGGTGACCGAAAAACCGGTAAAACAGCAATCGCAATTGACGCGATCCTGAACCAAAAAGGCAAAGGCGTTAAGTGTTTCTACGTCGCGATCGGCCAAAAGGACTCGGCTGTTGCAACGGTTGTTGAAACGCTAACCAAGTACGGTGCGATGGAATATACCACCGTGATCGCTGCGGGTGCATCGTCGCCTGCACCACTTCAGTACGTCGCGCCATACGCTGGAACCGCGATGGCCGAGCACTTCATGTTCAACGGCGGCCACGCACTGGTTGTCTATGATGACTTGTCCAAGCAAGCGACCGCGTATCGCCAAATGAGTTTGTTGATGCGTCGTCCACCCGGTCGCGAAGCGTATCCTGGTGACGTGTTCTATTGTCACAGTCGCTTGCTGGAACGTTCGTCGAAACTGTCGGACGACCTTGGCGGCGGTTCGATCACCAGTTTGCCGATCATCGAAACTCTCGAAGGCGAAGTTTCCGCCTACATTCCGACTAACGTGATTTCGATCACCGACGGTCAAATCTACGTTCAACCTGACTTGTTTTTCTCTGGTGTTCGCCCAGCGATGAACGCCGGTATTTCGGTTTCCCGAGTCGGTGGTGCTGCTCAAGTGCCAGCGATGAAAAAGGTCTCCGGTGGTTTGCGTTTGCAGCTAGCTGCCTTCCGTGCTTTGGAAGCGTTCGCTCAACTTGGTACCGACCTGGATGCTGCGACCCAAGCAGAATTGGATCGTGGTTACCGAATGGTCGAACTGCTCAAGCAGCCTCAGTACCAACCGTTGTCCGTTGGCGAACAAGTCATGAGCATTTATGCCGGTACGAACGGTTTCTTGGACGACGTCGATATCAAATCGGTTCAACAGTGGGAGCAAGATTTCCTGCAGTACGCACGCGACAAGAATTCGGCACTGATCGAAGCACTCGCCAGCGAAAAGCTGTCGGACGAAAACATCGAAAAGATCGAAACCTGCATCAAAGATTTCAAAGCAGGTTACAAACCTGCGTAAAAGTAGAGCCGGTTCCACCGGTCGTACACGAAATGAAAATTGGCCGGTGGGAACCGGCCCAACACAGCTAGCACAATATGGCCAACGCAAGAGCACTCGATAAACGACGCAAGTCGATCAAGAACATCCGCAAGATCACGCGGACAATGGAATTGATCGCGACTGCGCGCTACAAAAAAGCGATGGATCGTGCATCGGCTGCAACCGCCTACACCGATCAAATCACCAAGATCGTCGGCCGTTTGGCCGCAGCCGGTTTGGATGTTGCCCATCCGCTGTTGGAACAACGCGAAAAAACAAATTCAGCTCGCGTGCTGGTTCTTTCCAGCAATCGCGGTTTGTGTGGTGGATACAACGGCAGCGTCCTTCGTACGGCTGTGCCACGAATCAAAGAACTGCAAGATTCGATTCCCAAGGTGACGGTTGATGTTGCCGGCAAACGCGGCATCAACGGCCTGAAGTTCCGTGGGATCGAATCCGACGAACAGCACCTTGGTTTTGAAGACCAGCCTGCGTACGCCGAAGTCGAAAAGATCGCCGAAAGTTATTTGTCGCGGTACATCACCGGTGACATTGATCGTTTGGACGTTGTCTACACCAAATTTATCAGCACCGGTAAGCAGATCGCGACGATCGAGACCATGCTGCCTCTTGGGTCGCTGTCTGACGGAGCCGAGGTTCCCGAAGAAGACTCAAGCGATAGTGTTGAATACGAATTTTTGCCATCGGCCGAGAGCATTTTGGAAGAGGTCGTGCCGACCAGTTTCAAAGTGCGTTTGTTCAAGTGTTTCTTGGATTCAGCAGTCAGCGAACAAGTGGCTCGAATGATCGCCATGAAAGGTGCCACCGAGAGTGCCGGCGACATGATCAAACAACTTTCAATGACATACAACCGAGCCCGTCAAAGTCAGATTACTGGCGAGATCATGGAGATCATCGGCGGCGTCGAAGCCCTGGAAGGCTAAGACAAAAATCAGTCGTTCGTTCTGTGCGAGCGATTACAAAAACGGCTTCGTTCGCGAAGCAAACTACCAACATACAAATACCACCACCCGTTACTTCACAAAGACCCAACCATGTCCACCGCAACTGCGACCGGTAAAGTCACTCAAGTCATCGGTTCGACCTTTGATGCCGAATTCCCCGAAGGCTCGCTTCCGGAAATCTATAACGCTCTTAAGATCAACAGCGAACACAAGGGCGTCAAGCTGGAATTGACCGGTGAGGTCCAGCAGCACCTTGGTGGCGGACGCATCCGTGCGATCGCGCTGGGGTCGACCGAAGGCATGATGCGAGGCCTGGACGTGGTCGACACAGGAAAACCTCTTTCGGTTCCCGTTGGCGAAGGAACACTTGGTCGCGTATTTAACGTTTTGGGCGAGCCAATCGATAAGCGTGGCGAAGTCAAAGCCGACGACCGTTGGGCGATCCACCGAACCGCACCGCCATTGAACGAACTTTCGACCAACACGGAATTGTTCGAAACCGGTATCAAAGTGGTCGACTTGCTGACCCCGTTTGTCCGTGGTGGTAAAGCCGGACTGTTCGGTGGTGCTGGTCTTGGCAAGACAGTTATTCTGACCGAGTTGATCGCTCGCATCGCATCCGAGCACGGTGGCTACAGTGTGTTTGCTGGCGTGGGTGAACGTACTCGCGAAGGCACCGACCTTTGGTTGGAAATGCAAGAAACCGAAATCGGTTCGACTGGCCGAATGGTGATCGAACAGACCTGCATGGTGTTCGGTCAAATGAACGAACCACCTGGGTCGCGTCTACGTGTTGCCCTTTCCGCGCTGACGATGGCGGAGTTTTTCCGCGACACGACCGGTGCTGACACGTTGTTGTTTGTCGACAACATTTTCCGTTTCTCACAAGCTGGTTCGGAAGTGTCCGCTCTATTGGGACGGATGCCATCGGCTGTGGGTTACCAACCAACATTGGCCACCGAGATGGGTGCGTTGCAAGAACGAATTGCATCGACCAAAAAAGGTGCGATCACATCGGTGCAAGCCGTTTATGTGCCTGCTGATGACCCGACCGACCCCGCACCGGCGACGGCGTTTGGTCAGTTGGACGCGTTTATCTATCTGGAAAGATCGATTAGCGAAAAAGGAATTTACCCTGCGATTGACCCGTTGGCATCGAACTCGCGAATCTTGGATCCGCAGTACGTGGGTGATCGTCACTACGCGATTGCCCGTCGAGTGCAAACGATTCTGCAGCGTTATCGTGAACTTCAAGACATCATTGCGATTCTTGGTGTGGACGAATTGAGCGAAGACGACAAAACCGTTGTGCACCGCGCACGTCGTATCGAACGATTCCTTTCGCAGCCGTTCTTGGTCGCAGAAGTCTTCATCGGCAAACCCGGTGAGATCACGTCGCTTGAAGACACGATTCGATCATTTGAAGAAATCTGTGACGGCAAGTGGGACCACATTCGAGAGCAAGCCTTCATGTATGTCGGTGCGATCGAACAAGCTGTCGAACAAGACAAGAAAATGGCTGAAGACGAAGCCAAAAAGAAAGGTAACTAATTCCTATGTCTATTCGCTGTGTCGTCGTCACTCCCGAACGAACCGAACTGGAACGCGAAGCCGAATCAATCGTGCTGCCGATGTTCGATGGTGAGCTAGGAATCCTTGCTGGCCGCGCCCCCATGATCGGGCGTTTGGGTTTTGGGACGTTACGTCTGCAAACAGCCGCCGGTCCAGAGCGTTACTACGTTGATGGCGGTTTCGCACAAGTCGAAGGCAACGTGGTCAACATTTTGACCGGACGAGCGATTGCAGCAGATTTGCTGGACGCAGAAGAAGCACAAAAGGCACTTGAGGAAGCTCGACAGTTGCCAAGCAGCACTCCTGAAGAATCTCAGCTCAAGGACGTCGCTGTGCGCCGTGCCCGCGGCCAACTTCGCGCCGCAAGGTAATAGCTAGAGTGCAGGCTTTAGCCGCCCAAACACTCGTCGGCCGCAAGCTTACTAATCTCCAGTCGTAAGTTCGGTCGTGGCATTGGATGGCCGCTGCTTACGATCGGAATTACAGCGATTGGATGCCTGCTCGGCCGGGCTACGTCGCTCGGAGATCGACGGCTACATTTAGCTAGGTGATCAGGTTCCGGCCAATAGTTTTTGGATTCCGGCGATTGCTTGATCGGGGGCCACGTGAAAGTCATTGAAAATGACGCGGCCTTGCTGATTGATGATCACCACCCAGGGAGTGCCGCCGGTTCGATATTTTCGCATGATCTCCGGCGTGCCACTTACTTCGGCGCTTTGGCCGAATGGAATCGTCAACTGGTAACGTTTTGCGATCGTCTTTAGCTTGTCCGGCGTATTGGTGCTGTGACCTTCGAAGGTTGTTTGGATCGCTACAAACGCCGCTTTGTCATTACCCTGAAATGCTTTGCTAACTTTTTGGAGTGTGGGAAAGCCACTGCGGTGGCAACCGGGACACCAAGATTGGAAAAAATACAGATACAAGACTTTGCCTTTGTAGTCGTCGATGTTTAGCGAAGTCTTGCCGTCGGGCAATTGATGCCACGTCGATGTTTTCCACTGCGGTGCTTGTTGGCCGACAATGCCAGGTTTTTGTCGTGTGTTTGACTGAGCAAACGCGTTGGAGCCAACCAAAGTCATGCAAACGAATGCGACCACGAACAGATTTTTTGCAGATATCATTTTTCAGTTCCGAATTCCAAAATCGCTGCCATGCTTGCGCGCAAAGTCAGCCGAGCTGATTATCAGATGCGATGAGTGTCACGTTTCTTACCAACAAAAATCGGTTTCGCATTCTTGCGTTACGCCGTTGCGATTTGTCTCGCAAATACGGAACCTGCACTAGCGAATCAAACGTTCCAGCAAGGGGCCTCTTACTTTGCTGGCATCATTGAGCGACCAATCGTAAAAGTAACCGCTGATTGAGTCCACATTCTTTAGCTTCCGACAAGTAGCCGGACTGGCATAGCGGCGAATGTGTTGCAAGATTGCTTGATCGGAACCACCAAAGTCGTCTGCGTACCACTTGAAAATCTTGGTTACCTTAACGCGACCAAAGAGACCGACGCGGAGTGCACGATCGGAGTTCAAAAACCGATAGGCGGCAGAGTTCAGGTCGGCTTCAAGGTTACCGACATGCCACGCTTGTCGCCGCAAGTTGGGACATCCGTACGAAGCACAATTCAAGGCATAGTGGGCTCTTGGGTCATTCCAAATCGGTCGAATGATACCGCTTTCTACATCGTTAAGCGTGAGCGGTTTTCCCAAGACGACAAGCAGCTCATCGTCAAACGGTCCCACGAGATCCAGAAGATTGGTTTTGATCTGGCGAACACTCTGGATACGGTAGTGATCCAAAATCAACGATACAACTCGCGCGTTGTATAGATTTATCCAATACACCAATTGCGTGTCACGATTGAGCGTCCGCACATCGATCGACTGCAAGTATTTCAGGTAACGTTTCAGTTCGCACTTGTCCGTTTGCGAAACACGTCGGTAGTGAACGCGGTTGAGTCCGCGGGAGTCCGTGATCACGTATCTCGCTAAAAAACAATCCAAGAATGAATGGTCAACGAAGTAGTTGGACGCAGGGTCATTGATCTCCCAGATCGAGTCGTTCACTTCGGCAGCAGGGATACCGAGACTACTGCTACTGGCAGAACTGCTGGTTGTAGAACTGCTGGTTGCAGCACCATCGGTCGTAGAGTCGGCAATGGGGCTCGACGGCAGAGCGTCCTGCGAGCTCAGCGGCTGCGATGTGCTGGGTTGCGCTGTGCTGGGTTGCGCTGTGCTGGGTTGCGATAAGCTGGGTTGCGATAAGCTGGGTTGCGATAAGGGCTGGGCAATCGGCGGTGGCGATGGTTGTGCACTGCGACGGGGAGCGGAACTGCGCGAGCCCGATTGCGCGTAGGCAGACGAGATCGCAACGCAAGCGAATATAAGGACTGTAGTGATTGGTCGAAGGATCATTGGTCGGCGCGCCCGTCAGGCAGGTATTGAACGGATTCAGTGAAACCGTATTGCTACATATCACTTTGAAACGGACGTTTTCAACCCATTCATCACCTTTTTGCCCGAAGTTTCCACCTAATGAAAGAAAACGCCCAACCGAATCCATATACAAGAAAGAACTAGTATCAAAGTTGGCAAATCGCGTAGTGGCGGCACTAGAACTGCGCCCAAAAACGTGGCCAGGTCCAACACACAACGTTGCGTCAGTGCATGCAGGATCCTGGACCACGGAAGCCGAAAACGACTTCCTCGCATCGTCATCACTGAAAGTGCTTGACCGAATTGGCCGTTGCACGCTCAGTGTAGAAAAACCACTTTTCTAGATATGGTATTGCCACTCTTCTTCGACATCTTCTTGCTTGGGCTCAACTGCAGGGGCATCGAAAAGCGGTGTGCTGAGGTATTTTTCGCCTCGGTCGGGGAATAGCACCACGATGACGCCTTCGCTGAGCGTTGCGGCCAGTTCGAGGGCCCCGTTCATCGCCGCGCCGCTGCTCATGCCGACAAACAACCCTTCCTTTTCTGCCAACAAGCGTGTGGTGAGATAGGCCGCATCAGCCATCGCCATGATCTTTTGATCCAGCAATGATTCGTCGTAAAGCTTTGGCGGGTTCATCTCGTTCATATTTCGCAAACCTTGGATCGCCTGTCCTAGAACGGGTTCGACTCCAATCACTTTTGCGTTGGCCGCTTCCCGAAGTCGACCGCCGGCACCGCGTAGCGTCCCGAAGGTTCCGATTCCGGCGACAAAGTGGGTGACGTCTGGCACTTGTTCCAGGATTTCGTTTCCGGTTTCTTCGTAGTGCGCCAACGGGTTGTCAGCGCTGGCATGTTGGTTTGCCATCCAGTATTTATCCGGATCGTCGGCCGCCATTTGATGCGCGACTTCGATCGCTCCGCCGGTCCCCTTGGTGGGATCCGTTTCGATCAAGGTGGCCCCGAATGCTCGTGCCACTTTCTTGCGCTCTTCGCTCATCGCTGACGACATCGTCAACACAACGCGGTATCCCTTGGCGACACCAACCATGGCTAGGCCGATGCCGGTGTTGCCGCTGGTCGATTCCAAGATCGTTTTATCGTGGGTCAGTGCGCCGGACAATTCGGCCTGTTCGATCAGCGAAAGAGCGATTCGATCTTTCACACTGCCGCTGGGGTTTGATCCTTCCAGCTTGGCAAAGATCTTGACGCGCGGGTTGTTGTGCAGGTTTTTGATGGGAACGACCGGCGTGTTACCGATCAGCGAAAGAACGGCGGGTCGTGCAGGCTTGGAATTGCGCTGCACTTGAGCTTTTCGCACCGTTTGACGAGCGACGCCCTTGGCTTGGTTGAAATCCTGCAGCAAACGCTCGCCTTGTTCGTGATCCGGCTGCACTTCATCGGCGACACCCGACTTGCCTTTGACCGAAGTGCCCGCAGCGACATTCTCGGTCACAAACGCATAAGCGCCGATCACTGAATCTTTACCGATCGTAATGTCGCCGCCAACGAACGCGTTGGTGTACAGGCTGACGCCCGATTCGATGGTGGGATGACGTTTTGAAATCTCACCAGTGTCGTCGTCCGTCTTCTTTTTGGGTTTGGATCGGGTGCCCAAGACAACGCCGTTGTACAAGCTGATGTTATCGTGCAGGACAGCGGTGCAACCGATCGCAATCCCAGTCCCGTGGTCGATAAATAGACCTGGGCCAATCGTCGCGCCAGGGTGAATGTCAACGCCGGTGCGAGAATGAGCGAATCCCGAAATCGCACGCGGAATCACTGGCACGCCCAGTTTTCGCAAGGCATGTGCAACGCGAAAAGCGACGGTCGCCCAAAAACCATTGCTGGCGTAAAAGACTTCTTCGACGTTCGACAAAGCAGGGTCTTGCTCGGGGTAGCGTGCGAAATCAAGCCGTGCCAGGTCGGTAACTTCGTTAAGTCCGCTTGTCGCGAATTCATTGGCGATTGACTCATCGTCCAGGTTATGTCGCTCCGCCAAAGGCTCCAAAAGTGAAAGAAGTTGATTGCGAAGTTGATCCACTTCGTCATCCAACTCTTGATGGTTGGGAGAATCAAGTCGAGTTAAAACGATATCAACGGCATCGATCACGAACGCGTGGATTGCCCGATTTTGTTGTGCGAATGGTCGCTTTCGGTTTTGTTCTTTTGGAGCAGTAGACATCGATTCGATCCTGTACGAGATGGTGTGTGATTTGAATTTTCTGCATTCTGTTCAAGCGAGATTCTCATCTGCTTGTTTGACCAATCAGCAACTGACGTTCTTACTGCCTTTTGTTGAATTATTGTGAACAACCTGGGAGTCGATCGACGTGCAGCGCGATCGAGCATTCAGTCCTGCAATCAGTCGCTTTATTCCTTCACGCAAAATTTCAGGTGGCTGGCTAAAGCAAAGCCGAAAGTAGCCGCGTGATGTGGATTTAAACCCGCTTCCTGGGCTGATGTGAATTCGATGCTCGCTGAGTAGTTCTTCGTAGAGTTCCATTTCGGCGCTGGGGTTATCGAGATCGATGAATGCACTCAAATCGACCCATAAGCACAGGCCTGCTTGGGACGCGGCAGCGGGAACTCCAGCGTTTGCTAGCTCCTCGCGCGCGATCTGCTCGGCTTCCTTCAGCTTTTGGCGGTGAACAAACAAATAGTCTTCGCGCCATGCCGGATGTAGAATCGCGGAAACGATTCGCTGTATTGGTGCGGGCAACCGAAAGAAGTGCGATTGCTTTGCGACTGCTTTGACAACCTTTTCGTTTGTGCTTTGAAGCCATCCGGTCGCGTGTCCCGCCAAGCCATAGTCCTTGGAGAGGCCACCTAGCACGAAAACACTTTCACTCTCCAGAGAAGTCGCACTGACAAATTCGTCGCCGTCAAACACGCTGCCAGCGTATACTTCGTCTACGATTAGTGCACAGTCGAACATCTCGGCGACTTCCAAGAACTCCTCCAGTTCATCGCTCGTGAACACGTGCCCGACTGGGTTTCCAGGCGAGCAGATTAAGATCGCTCGCACTCGTTTCCCATTCTGACGCAAGCGATTTAGTTCAGTTTCGAGTGCGGCAGGGGTTAATCGAAACCCGTTTTCCGCCGTCGTTTCCATCAGTTCCACTTTGGATTTGACACGCAAGCTGGTCGCAGCGATCAAGCCAGGAAACACAGGTGTTGGAATCAAAACGCTGTCGCCTTCGTTCAGCAGTGCGATCGTGAGGGCTTCCAAAATGCTGATGATGCCATTGCTCACAACAACCGTATCTTGTGAAACTTGGATGCCTGACTGGCTGCTCAAATAGTTGGCGATCGAGACTCGGCAGTCCTCTGTACCGTTGAACGCTTGGTAATGGGCGTCGTCTGGATGGCCTTCGACAAAAGCCAACCGGTCGCCTAGCAATTCGCTGTGCAAATAGTTTTGTGCGGACCCAAGGTTGACGAACCCGTCGGGGTTGTCGGTCGAATAGCGATTCGTTTCACACTGGAAATGAGCTGCGACAAAATCGAAACCAGGTTTGCTTTGTGAGATCTTCTTTGTGAATTGAGATGTCATGACGGGCTCCGCTTTGGTTGTTGTGTGATTGATGGGGAGGGATGGTTGTGCAGCATGCTGCATCCTGATATCGCGGAATCAAAACGTGTGGATGCCGCACTCTTGTTTCTTGCCGCGAAACCGCGTGGCGCGTTCGTTGTCGTCGTCAGCCTCAAGGGGACGACTGGAATGTGCGTCGCCAACAGTCGTGTAACCCTTGGAAAACAGTGGGTGTTGAGGCAGTTCGTTGTCGTCCATGAAGTAGTAGACGTCGCGATTGGTCCATTCCAAAATCGGGTACATGCGGAACCGAGAACCCGTTCGTTTAATCGGTGGCAGACGTTTTCGGTAATCCGTTTGGTCTGCGCGAAGACCCGAAATCCAGCCGCGTCCATTGAGTTCAGTCAATGCACGTTTCATGGGTTTGACTTTGCGGATCTGGTCATACAAGTTCAGGTCTTCGACCCGGTCGCTCTCCCACAATTTTCCATGCTCTGCTTCCATCTCTTCCGGCGACTGCTCGGCTTTGTAAACGTGCAGGTTCAAGTCCAAAAGGTCGGTCAGTGTTTTTGCGTAGGCAACCGTTTCTTCTGGCAGGTAACCGGTGTCAATCCAGACGACTTTGATATCGGGTTTGATCATCGTCGCCAGTTTCAAAGTGGTGACGGACTGAATGCCGAAGCTGGTTGACACAATCAGATCGTCACCAAATTCGTCAACCGACCAGCGAATCAGCTTGAGTGCTGATAGTCCAACAAATTTGTCTTCAAATGAGTCAGTAATTGGGTCTTCAACTGAGGGAATCATCGTCTTTTCCATTTTGACTGTTGTGGTGTGTTGTTTTGCTGCCGATTCAACAGCCGCGTTCATTGGACGCACTGTTTCAATCCCCACTTACGCTCGGAAACCGCATAAATAAAAAAAGAAACCGTAAGTAAGACCGTCGGTTGCAGACGCGTCGAAAACGTGAAACACACGCAATCCCCCACCCAGTTGCTTGTTAAACCATGTTCCGTAAAACACCCCGCACTCGACTGAAACTTGAGCGACTTGAATGCCGGACGATGATGACTGCAGACGCCGGTTTCGGTGAAATTCAGTTGTTTACGGGGCCTGAGTTACCTGCCGAAATTGTTGAAGACGTACCCGCAGAAGTCGACTTGAGCCTGTCAGAGGCCGAGCTAGCCGCGGCTGATGGGCCTGGCGTACCCGACAATGGTATTTTGCCCGCCGCCGCAGCAGACCAAGCGATCATCACCGATTTCCTTGCTCCAACTCAGCAGATCAGTTCGGTAGCGATCGACCAGATCCTTGGGGCCGATTCTGAGCTGGATGAGGTGATCGGCGCAGACCCCCTTATTTCCGATTTCCAGACACCCGAGCGTCAGGTTTTACGCTCCAGATTCATTGAAACACTAGATTCGCAAGAATCCCCCGAACCCAGTGAAAAGCCAGCAACTGCTGATCAGTTGAAGGTATTGGGGGACCAACAGGCAACCGAGTTCAGGGAGGCGGAGATTTTGCAGGCATGATCATTTAAAAGGCACCCCCGCGCAAGCTAGATTCGCGTAGAATTGGCTACTTTTACAGTTCGCGGGTAGGATCTTTTGCTGACCGGACGTCTCACGAAAAGACGCATTGTCGTTTGCGATTCGCGGTGAGGCCTTCTATCAGCGTATTGATTTGAGTGTCGCAATAGTAATGGGAGATTCTCATTGTGAATGTATCTGCAAGTGCAAGTAATTCGACGACTGCCGACAGAGATCCATGGGTTATTCGGCTAAAGGGCGAGCCAAAAGTACGTGACGCGGCTTTGGATGAACTTCGTGAATACCTGTTACGCGGGCTCACGAAATCCATGTTGACGCGCTACGGTGGCGGTTACTCTGCCGAAGATGTCGTTCAAGATGCTTTGGTGAAAATCGTCGACTCGTTGGACCAGTTTGCCGGCAAGAGCCGCTTTACCACCTGGGCGATGACTGTCGCGACCCGCATTGGAATTAGTTCGATGAGGCGTAAGCACTACAAAGACGTATCGATCGAATCCTTCTCCAACGATGGAGCGAAGTTCGAGGTTGCGAACGTGGATGATATCACCATGTCGACCGAATTGGATCGGAAGTCGATGATCGGAAAGCTACAAAAGTTGATTGACGAGACGTTGAGCGAAAAACAGCGATTTGCGATCCGCGCATCACTGGCAGGGCTCCCCGTTGAAGTAATCGCAGAAAAAACAGGCAGCAATCGTAATTCGGTTTACAAGTTGGTGCATGATGCCCGAACTAAGTTGCGTTCGGGGTTGGAAGCATCTGGAGTTTCGGTCGACGTACTTGGAACTCTCTTCGCTTAGGGAAAACGAAAATGAAACTTACAAAAGATCAAACCAAGACGCTGCTACGGTATGTAACGAATGCAAAGTCTGATCAGATCGATTGCGATGGTTGCTTTGAGCACATGGCTGAGTTTGTGGAGTATGAGTTGCTGGGGCACGAAATTCCCGAAGCCTTGCAGTTGGCTGATCACCACATGAAACAATGCGTGTGCTGTAACGACGAACACAAAGCACTGCTTGAGGGACTGCGTGTCATCGAGCAGTCATAGTTGGACCAATCAAATCACACAACCTTTCACAACCACCAAACACCCCGAACGAATCATGAACCGCTATATCTTTCCATCTATCGTTGCTTTGTTGGCGTTAGGGCTTTTCCTGCCTCAAGTTCTTTCTGCTCAGGAAATTGTCGCTGGGGCGCCGGCATCATCGGCATCGACCAATCCGGTCGAGATCGGAACGGTAAAATGGAGTCGCGACTTGGACGCTGCTTATGCGTCAAGCAAGAAAACTGGCAAGCCAGTCTTTCTGCTTTTCCAAGAAGTCCCCGGATGTCAGGGATGCCAAGAATTTGGTCGCAAGGTCCTATCGCAACCGCTGCTAGTGGAAGCGATCGAGGATGAGTTCGTTCCCGTGGTCGTATTTAACAATCGATCCAGCGGTAAAGACAAAGAACTGCTGGACCAATTCAAAGAACCTGCCTGGAACTATCAAGTGATTCGGTTTTTGGATGGCGACGGCAAAGACATCGTCAAACGCAAGCAGGGAGTTTGGTCGATTGATGGCGTTGCCGAACGAATGATCGAAACGTTGGAAAAGCGGCAGCGACCCGTGCCCAACTACCTGAAAACGATTCGCGCTGTCGCTGACAAATCGTCACACGATCAGGCTGCTTTTGCGATGCACTGTTTTTGGACGGGCGAATATCGACTTGGAGGCATCGAAGGTGTCGTTTCTACACAAGCCGGATGGCTGGACGGTCGCGAAGTCACTTTGGTGAACTACGACAAAGAACGAATAAGTTTGGATTCGCTGGCCAAGAAAGCTTCTCAAGTTCGCTGTGCGGACAAGGTCTACACCAAGACTGGCAGTTCACTCGCTGGCCTCGTTGGTGGAAAACTGGACAGTAGCTATCGAGCCGCTTCGTCATCCGATCAGAAAAAGCAACTCTCGCGTTGGGACGCGATCACTCAGGTCCCATCGATCAATTCGATGCAGCTAACCAAGATCAATTCGCTCGCTCCCAAAAGCAGGGAGGCAGCCCTCCAATGGCTAAGCCCAAGGCAGCGAGCATCGCTGGGTAAGTAGTCCGACGAATCAAATTCAAGACGGGCTCTCCGTCTTTCCCACGCAGCAGATGGCAAAGCTGGCCACTGCTGCGATCGAAAACCACCACGGCCATGCGAATTCAATTCGCCAGTCAAACCAGTGTTCACTGAAACTGGTTAGCGTCAGTGAAACACCGATCAGTGGGTTGGTTATCTTGTCCAGCAGGGTTGGTTGAACGAACAGCCACACCAGCGGCCCAACAAAAAGCGCCGTGATCGCGCTTGTTGAATTTCCCCGTTTCGTAAAGATGGCGCAGCAAAAGATGCCTATCATTCCGCCAAGCGGAAATGACGCAAAGCCCAACACAAAATCAACCAGCAACTTATCTTTTGGGTCATAAGTCAACGCTGCGATCACTCCTGATGTGGTCAAAATCAGGCCGGTTACGACGGTCGCCAAAAGCGGCGGTCGCCTGTTTGGATTGTCCGTATCAGCAGTGGCGAGTCCTTCGCGAATGGGTCGCCAGACATCGGCGGTAAATGTGCTTGCGATCGCCGCCGTGGCCGAATCAAAACTACTCATTACCGCGGCCAGCATGGCCGCCAAAGACAAACCCAGTAAGCCAGTTGGGAAAAAATCAATCACCAACCTCGGGTACACTTCTTCTGAATTCGCGAACGACGATGCGTGTTGCGGCCCCATGATGTCTGGGTTTGCAAACAGATAGATCAGCAGCCCAATCAACAAAAACATCACGGCGGTCAGCATCCCGACGCTGTAGCCCAGCAACATTCCCACGCCGGCTTTGGCTGGTGATTTACACGCCAACAGTCGCTGGGTGTAATTGTGATTGGTGCCAAAGATGCCAACAAAAAACACGATCCATAAACTAAGTGTGATCGGGCTGTAGGGATCCGAAATCCCGCCTTCGGACCGAAACACAGACAGCTTGTTCATCACGACGGCTTGATTAGTTTGGTTTTCAGCGTCCGGAGTTTCTGCAATTGCATTTTGCCAGTGACCCAACATTTCGCTCCACGAAAGCGGTATCTGCGAAATCAAAAAATAGATCGCATAGATTCCACCGACGAAGATCACCACCGTTTGCAGCACATCAGTCCATACCACGCTGCGTATGCCACCGATTGTCGTGTAAGCCGTGCCAATGAGGCCTACAACGACCAACAGGCCAATCACCCACGGGCGCATGACTGCGTAGTCGACCGATGTGGCACTAAGCAGTGGAGTGATTGCGATCGCGGCTACAAATAGTCCAACGCCAGCCGAAAAAACGTTGCCAATACATGACATCGCGCTGGCGGCAACCTTGGCTTTGGACCCAAATCGCTGGCCAATGTAACCGTAAATGGTTAATGCACCGCTATCGTAGAATTTTGGTAAGAACAACGTCGCGACGATAATGACACCGATATAGCCAACGGCAAATGCACCCAACAAGGCGCAGTCGGACGCGAATGAAAACTGAGGTTCGCCCACAAAGTCATCCGCAGCGACTGCGGTTGCCATCATCGAAATCCCGACCGCCCAGAACGGCAGCGATTGATCGCCCCGGACAAAGCTTTGTTCGTTTTGCGAACCGCGACGTCGTGCCCAAAATCCAATCGCCAGCACCGCGGCAAGGTACAACGCAATTAGTAGCCAGTCCCAGAGTCCGATTCGCTGCGAGATACCCAAGTTCGGCCGCCTTTATACGTTGGCACGCACGAGTAGCTTGCCCCAACGTCGATTGAACGGATGGACTTCGTCTACCAACAGCTCCTCATCGGTTTCGTGGCAAGATGATCCTTCAGCGTTGGTCGTTCGGTAAACCGGCCGTCCTTCATTGGCCCACTGAAAGATCGAACCGTTCAAGTTGAAAATATTGGCGTGGCCGAGTGACCGTAGTTCGTCGGCGACTTTTGCCGAACGATAGCCAACCGAACAGTAAACCACGATCGATTTGGAAGCGTCATCCTGGGATTCTTTCAGGCTGGCAATGATCGACGCCGCATCAGGTGCGTGGATTGCGCCTTTCAGATGGCTAACATTGTATTCGGCTTTGGCCCGAACATCGAAAACGACAGGCGACTCATGTTGTGGATCGTCGAACCATTTTGCCAATTCGACGGTGGACAATGCGCGGACTTGTGGAAAGTCATCAGCGATGGCTTTGCGAATCGATTTCCAATTAACTTGCATCCTGCCTACTCCTTTGACACGGACAACTGTACCAAATCCACGTTAGCTATTGTTTTGCCGTCTCATTGGGATTGGACTTTTCAGGAATAGATTGTTCGACAGGCTGATTTGAATTGGCCCACTCGGACATTGAATCGTCGTAGACCCTGACGTCTTTAACGCCCAACAATTCTTGAAGCACAAACCAAGGTGGTGCTGCGTGCAAGCCTTCGTTGCAGTAGGTCACGATCGTGTCGTTTTCGCCGTTTTGGATTCCTGCATTTTTGTAAAGGGCTTTTAGCTCCGCAGCCGATTTGAACGTACCGTCTTCGTTAAAATTGTCTTTCCAAAACACATGGACAGCGCCGGGGATATGCCCAAGCAATTTGTGGGTTTTGCCGGTGTGAAAGACGCGACCAGGTTCTTCGCCAGAGAATTGTTCGGGTGGCCGTCCATCGATCAACGTGACTTTGGAATCGCGAAGATGATCGGCCACGAAGGCCATGTCTACCGACATCCGCTCGTTCGCTTTGCCCACTTGGTAATTCGACGGTTTGACCTTGGGAATTTCCTTGCTGAGCGCTCCACCCTGGCGAATCCAAGCACTGCGACCGCCATCGAGAACATGCAAATTCTGGTGGTTATAGACTCGCAATGACCAGTAAAGTCTGGTTGCCAATCGGCTGGATATGTTGTCGTAGAAAACAATGTGGTCGTTTTCGGAAATCCCAAGCCTGCGCAACAGGTCTTGCATTTTCGATTGGCCAATCAAGTTGTAGCGTTCGGCTTCAATGGGATCGATGACGTCATAGATCCAGTGAATGAACAACGCGCCAGGAATGTGCCCTTGGTCATATTCTTCGCGATTGGGGCCAACGTCCACCACTTTGACATTTTGCTGCTTTAGCAGCATCGACTGCAGCTGGGGAACACTAACCAATGCCCTGCGCGAACCCTGTTTGGTGACTGTCGCATCAGTGTGATCTTGCGCCTGAGCAGTGCCCTGCAAAATAGACACGGTGCCCAGCCAAATAGACACGGTGCCCAGCCAAATAGACACGGAAAGTAGCAACCCGCCAATTGCGCCAAAGTATCTCAGACCCATCTAATTTTCGTCCCACAAAATTCATATACGGTCAGCCAATAGAATCATTGTAGTGACCGATGGGCGATCAATAGACGAATTCGTGCTCGTGACAGGCAATTAGCTGCCCAAAAACCACGAAAGCAGCCTGGAAACACGGCTGCATCACACTTTAGGTAGGCAGTAATGCGACTTTGATGCGTTCAGGTTTACTTGATCAACCGTACATCGGGATGGTCAGCGTACCAGCCAAACCAGAATGCCCTGTGGGCGGACAAACGTTTGAGAGTCTTCGATCCGTCTTTCGATACCAGAGCATCTTCGGTGACCGACCATTGCATGCCGTCTTTGGATTGAATCACTCGAGGGCTGACGTGTTTGTCAAACATCTGGCTCGCTGTTTCGTAAACGCGATTTGCGCCCGAATTGTCGGTAACAACCACAAACGTCACGTTACCGTTCTGTGCGTGGTAAACCCGATTTGCGGCCAAGAAATCTGCCGAAATGGCCACGGGCTCACCGCCTTCGCGGACGATCAACACTTCATCCTTGTTCTTCAACCGCTTGTCGGTTTTTGGCACGGTGAACATAAGATCGTCGGTGGCAAAGTAACTGTTGTAGGCAACTCCTTCGCCGTAGTCGCGTCGGTGTCCCGTGTTCAGCGAAAGCACATCCGTATCGGGATGGTCCGCTTTCCACTGACCCCACGTCGTCGTGACGACGTAGCGTGACTTCAGCTTGATGCCTTTGCCGACAAGCGGCCCGACGACTGGTTTGCCTTTCAGTGTGGACCACATTGACTTGGTTTCGTGGTCGTACATCAACTTATTCGATCGATATAGAAATCCGCTCGTGCCAAGTTCGTAGTGCTTGCCACCAAATTCGGTTTCGTAAACGATCATCGATCCACAGAGCGTGCAGTAGACACCGTTGATCGAAAGTCCACCAACTGTATCTTTGACCATTTCATGCCAGGCGAGAATGCGTTTGGGATACGCACGCGATTGACCGCCAAAGTTGACACCAAAGACAACGTCGGTGTCATTCAGAAAACTGGCTTGTGCTGCTGGGATCGTCTCGGGATTTTTTAGCGGTGGAATACCATCACGGCGAACTCCACCCCAGCGGATTTCATCAAGACGAATTTTCGCTTCGTAGGTGTCCGAAAAGTACTCTGCAAAACGCGGGTCAAGTCTTCGGTACAAGTTGTGTTTGAATAACGCATAGTTTGGGTGAAGATCGACATCTTGATTCCAAATCCAGTCGTACCACCCGTCCAAATCCTTGAACACCTTGCCTGTTTTTGATGACAACAAAGCCAAAATGGCGGTCCGTGTTCGCACGTCGCGAGCAAACCGAGCGGCTTCAATCATCAGTCCCGTGTCACTCACATTCCATTGTTCACCGATGGCCTTGAGCGAATCGACTCGTTCCTGCGGCTGGTTGCCAACTAACGCAATGAATGCATCTATGCTTGCGCGATCGCCAGGGGCTTTTGGATCTTGTCCGACCAGCTTTAGACACATTGCCAGCAGCAGTAAACTGGCCGCAAATGCGGTAATTGCGCGAATCGGTTTCATCGAAGGATTCCAGGTGGGTGGAGACCAAGTCAAGGGTTCGTTGGCCCCACTTAATGAATTGCTTTTTAATGCAATCGTTCGCTGCAAATAGCGAAAAAAATCTGCCAAATTGACGGATCTTTTCCGAATAATATTTCATACACTAATTCGAACCACAATTCGTGGAACGAAAAGGCTGCTTTTCCCGTCTACCGTCTATTGCGCTAGATCTCATCTCTTCCTCTTTCTATCGGATACCTAGATGGTTCAACGAACCAATTCAAAGCGACGACCTGAATCACGAAAGCTGAAAATTGAAGGGTTGCAGAGTCGCGAAATGATGGCGGCAGATCTTGGTGTGGAAGCTCTATCGGCCGACCTTGTCAATTCAACCCCGGTGATCGTCTCAAACCCCGCAATCGCTTCAAACGCAGTGGTCGCCTCCAATACGGCGATCGCGGTGAACGTGGATCCTGGAACGACGCTTCGAACGGCTTTTGACATCGGGAATGTCGTTGATTCGGTGTCACTGCAAAACTCCGTCTATCTGTCTGACCGCGTCGATCTTTATCGTTTCGAGATTTCGCAAGAAGGGACCGTCGACATTGACCTAACGGGGCTGTCACGAAACGTCGACCTGTTGTTCGCCGATGAATCAGGCAGCTTGATTGAATCATCGCGATCCGGAGGGCGAGCGAGCGAATCAATTTCGGCGGACTTGGATCCGGGGACCTATTACATCGGGGTTCAGTCAAGAAGTTTTTGGGGTAGTCGCTACGAGCTAGGTCTGGATGTTCAGTTGGATCAACCAACACCGACGCCGGATCCAGTTGCTGTGGGTTCAGACTTCGTAAGTCCATTCGCTGATGTTCAGTACTTTGGCGGATCGAGAGAATGGAACGTGAACTCAGTGAACGCTCCAGAGGCGTGGGCGGCTGGATTCTCCGGCGAGGGAGTCACGATCGCGGTTGTTGATACTGGCGTCGATTTAGACCATCCCGATCTGGTGGACAATCTTTTTGTCAACGCAGGTGAGATTGAGGGCAACGGGATTGACGATGACGGCAATGGATTCATCGACGATGTTCACGGCTACGACTTTGCCGGACGCGACGCGGATCCCAATGACGTTGGCGGTCACGGGACACACGTGGCGGGAATCGTCGCAGCGGGATTAAATGGTTTTGGGGCGACGGGAGTCGCTCCCGACGCAACCATCTTGCCGGTCCGCGTGTTGGGCGATAACGGGTCGGGTAGTTCCAATGCGGTCGCAGCTGGCATTCGCTACGCCGCTGACCAAGGTGCTGATATCATCAACCTGAGCTTGGGTGGTGGATTTAGCCAAGCGATTCAAGCAGCTATCGATTACGCACAAGACCTGGGATCGTTTATCGTTGCAGCGGCAGGCAACGAAGGCGCATCGGCTCCCAGTTTTCCGGCGCGATTCAGTTCGGTCTATGACAATGTGCTCTCGGTCGGCGCCCACAATAGTTCTGGCACGATCGCAGGATTCAGCAATGATGTGGGCAGCAGCGGCTCCGTTCAAATCGATGCGCCCGGTGTTGGCG
>CAZZDZ010000005.1:0-50393 GCA_964652675.1 uncultured Pirellulaceae bacterium | reverse complement strand
CAATTGTAACAGACAGTGTTCACATTTTTGCATCGCGGCAGTGCGCGTTACACAAGCGTTTTGCGCGTCACGGCAATTCGCGCAATTGGTAACCGGCACCCCGGTTTGTCTCGCTATACTGAATGAACGTCTTTTCAAAATCGTGAGCGCCCTTCGACTCACAACTTAACTTGTCGAATTTAGAATTCTCTTATGCCACGCAGCCGTCTTGGACCACTCGCGATCGAATCGAAACTGGGCGACGAACCGTCGCAAAGTTCGGTCTGGCGCGCCGTTCATGTTCAGATGCAACGCGCCGTGGCGGTTAAGATTTTTGCTGCTCCTTTTGGTGGAACACCTGAGGCGCGAATGGCATTCGCAAACGAATGGGAGTTGTTAAAGAAAGTCCAGCACCCAGCCATTGTGAAGTGCTTTGGTGGCGGGTTTGAAGAAACCGACGCATACTTGGCGCACGAGTTGATCGAAGGCGAAACGCTTCAGTCGCAAATCAATCGGTTGGGACGGCTGTCGTGGGAATCGGTTTTGGATTTAGCCGAACCGCTTGCTAACGCCCTGGAGTATTTGCACAAAAACAAGATCGTACACGGTGCGGTCCGCCCCGACAAAATCATGATCGCTGGTCTAAGTCCCGTTTTGTTGGACGTCCGTATCAACCGCGGTCAAACTCCCTACAAAACCAATCAGCCGATCACCCCAACACAAGTTGCATTGCAATCGCCGGAATTGGTTGCGGATTCCACGTCGACGACGAGTTCCGATTTGTACGCGTTGGGCGCTGTTTTGTATTGGGCGATTACGGGTGAGCCGCCAATCTCTGGCAGCAGCGTCGAAGAAGTCCGTGGCAATGTTAATTTTCAAAAACCCATCGCTCCAGCAAAGGTCGTTTTGGATTGTCCGATCTGGCTGGACAAACTTGTCTCGCAGTTATTGGAAAAAGATCCCGCCAAACGACCGCAAAACGCCAACGCCGTAAAGCTGGCGTTGGCAGAAGTGCGTAAACGCGCGATGTCTCGCACAGGTGTCGCCGAGCATGCGTCATCGGGCTTTAGTGCGTTGCAAATGACAGACCAGAAAGAACGCGATGAAGCACGAACGTTGCTTGGACGCGACGTGGTCGACTTGGACAGGAAAGACGAGATTCCTGATGCGACTCTTTGGCATGACAAATCGTGGGTGTTGTTGTCTTTGATGGTTTTGATTTTTGTCGTCTTGGCATGGGTCGCTTGGCCGGCAAGCGAATCGTCTTTGCGTCAGAAAGCAGAAGTATTGATCGCGGAGGATACGCGATCGGCATTATCCGAAGCCAAATTGCATCCGTTACGCCAACTGTTGCGCCGATTTCCCGATGGGGAGCATGCCACTTGGGCGCGCGGACAAATCGACCGAATTGACGTGATTCTGTTTTTCCATCAGCTGGGCGTCAAAATTAAAAACAACTTCCCAATCAATGACCAAGGCGAAAAATTACACAAGCGTGCCCAAGCGTTTGTCGACATCGGTGACGTTTCCAAAGCGTTGGATTTGTATCGCAGTATGGTCACCGTGCTTGGGGACGACGAAAAATACAAAGTCGCGGTGAACGCAGCGAAAGCAAAAATCGCATCGCTGGAAAAAACGAGTGAGAAAGATACCGAAGCTTCGCGCATCGTTCGCGATCAATTGGACAAAGCCGATAAGCTGCTAAAAGAATCACGTCTCGTTGAAGCCAGAAAGATCTGGTACAGCTTGATCGATCTGTACGGCAACAATACCGAATTGGCGCCGCTAATCAGCGAAGCCCAAGAGCGGCTACAAGAAAACAAGTAAACACTGACTTGGTCCAATTCCATCAATCGCACGCTAACGAATGCAGCGATAGACGAACGCTGGTGGCAAGTTTCGCCAAACCGTGTGACTTCTTTCGACGCTTTGAAACGTGCTATGAAGTCGCTTTGAAAACCGTCGTCCGGCGGGCAAGATGACACCCTGCCAGTAGGCGAATGTTGCAAATTGGCCTCCCGGACGAAGCTTCTCCAACATCGTCTCCATGATTTCGTTTTGCAGCGATTGAGAAAACGATGCCCAAGGCAACCCACATATGATCGCATCGACCTGGTCCATCGACTCTTGATCACACAATTGGCTGATGTTGGTCACGCTGTCTTCATAAATTTGAAGATCCGGGCAGCGATTTCGAGCCGCTGCGGCCATTTCGGCTGAACGCTCGATCGCGAAGAACTTTGCATCCGCGTGCAGATGCCGCCCAATGGCTTCGGTAAAAACTCCCGTACCAGGGCCAAATTCCACGACTCCTCGCGCTGTTTCCCAATCGAACCAATCCACCATCGCATCAACCAATCCTGGGCTGCTGGGAGCGATCGCGCCTACCTGAGTGGGGTGACGCAAGAATGTTTTTAAGAATGTAAGCGAGTCTTTCATAGCAGAAAGGGTATCGGATAAATGCCCCCAGTTCAGGTACCATAAACCCATGCGAGTCCCATCGAGCACAAATCGTCGCGGCGTCGGCGCAAATATGACGCCTATGATCGACGTCGTATTCCTGTTGATTATCTTTTTTCTTGTCTCCAGCCATTTGGCCAGACAAGAGAATCGGTTGCCGCTGGACCTACCGAGCGCTTCGACACACGGCCCGGTTGATTTTGAACGAGCCCCGCTGACGATCAGCGTCGATTCATTGGCCCAATGGCGAGTCAACGGGGACGTCATCAAGATTGAACAACTACGATTGATTCTGCAAGACCTGGCTCGCCAAGAAGGCGTCAATGCAGCGATACGAATTCGCACAGATCGCGATGTCGAGTACCAATACGTGGAACCGATTTTACGCGAGAGCGCCAAGGCGGGTGTGACTGACGCGACCATCGCCGTGCTGGAGCCGACATCATGAAATTGCCGAATCGAGTTAGTAGCCAATCGATGGAACTGCAAATGACGCCGATGATCGACGTCGTCTTTTTGTTGTTGGTTTTCTTTGTTTGGACCAGCAGTTTTGAATTGCCAGAATATGACTTGCCAAGCTCGCTGGCCGAAACTCCAGCAGCCGGTTCTCAGTTGAACGAAATCGATAGCGAACCAGTAGAGGCATTCGACGAAATCGTTGTTAAGTTAGTGATTCAAGAAGCCACCACGTACATTCAACTAAACGGAAAACGTCTCGCTGACTACAAGGAACTGCGCCAAAAGCTTGCAGAAATCATTGCATTGGGCGTACAGCCTCCGGTCATTGTCGATCCAGACGATCGCGTCACGATGGCTAGCGCGATTGCCGCTTACGACGCGGCCCGCGATGCAGGCGCCGACCGAGTTCTCTTTGCCGCGCATCCGTGAGACAAATGTTTGCGATGCCTTTCACATGTCTACCCATTCGATGGATGTTCGCTTGGCTGCTGGTTGTCGCGACAACGGTTGCGGCGGTGGCAGATTCGCCGTGGCCCAAAGTGGTCCAACGTCAAACCGACGATCCCGATTTGGATTTGGTAAATGCTCTGATTCAGCGACAGCGATTCGACGAAGCGGCGCAGTTGTGTGCATCGGAACAAAATGCGTTTGAACCAAGCAGCGATGCGGCAGCCAAATGGGCGATCCGTCAAAGCAATGTTCTTTCCAAACAGCAAATGACCGCAGAGGTATTCGACGAAGCTGCCGTTGCTCTGGCTCAGAAACCCGTTGCGGATCTGTTGAAAAACAATCCAGATCACCGCCGTCGACTTTTCTTGAAAGCGCAGTCCATTGCCGTTCAGCAAGACGCAGCCAAACACGACGTCGTGATCGCGGCGATTTCACTCTCCAATACCCAGCGAGTGGATGCTGCATTCGCGAGGTTGCTGAGGGTGACGACGGCAATGAACGAATTCGTGACCGAATTGCGCGAGGCGCAGAGTGATCTGAATGTACGCAAAACGGATTTGGCAGAAAAAGCGCTTTCACGTGACCTGCTGCGAATGCAACACGAATCACAAATAGACGTCGTCAGCATGGCACTGATGCAAACGGATCTGTTTGCACGTGGGAGTCGCGATCAATCGACCGCCGCGAACAAAGCAGAACGATTGGCGGACAGCACGCTACAAAGCTTGCCCGTCAACAGCCGAGCCCGTTTGGAGATCGCGCGATTGAGAGTCGAATCGATTTTGCGAGGCGGTGCAACGGAGCGTGCCGAAACCAATCTAGCCGAGCTACTTCGCGAAGTCGGAAAGCCGATTCCCCCTCGAATCCAAGCCATGATGGTCAACATTGATCTGGCGCTTGGGCGTGTCAGTCAAGCGGGCCGACGAATCAATGCGTTCTACGCCGATCAACCCACTGCGGTTTCCATTGAAATGGATTTGGCGAAACTCGATTGGCTAATCCGTCAAGGCAACGCAGAGGTTAGCGATTGGCTGGATTCGATCGAGCGGCGACATGGAGCTTATGCGCGACGCCGGGCCGAAGCGATTTCGTTGTCAAACATGAAATCTGGTTCCAAATCCACCAGCGCCGGTCATCTTGACCCGTCGATCGTGGCGGCTCAGGGCAAAGAATGGTTGCGTCGCGACAATCCAGTCCGCGCCGGTGAACTGCTTTCTGCTGCCGCTCGCGCGGAATCCAATCCATCGCGAGCGATCACACGAGCAAGCGAAGCGGCGGCGGCGTTGGTCAAAGCCAAGCGGTCCAAAGATGCCGCGACGATCATGGCCGAAATCGCCATCAAGAATTCGACAGCGCAATCGGCTTCCGCCGCACACCTACAAGCTTCTTTGCTGCTGGCAAAAGCCAAGGTGCCCGATGCTGCCAAGCAGATCGAATCACTGCTATTACAAACAAGCGAGACTTGGCCAAAGAGCGATTCGGCGGCCAAAGCGCAAACTTGGTTATTGGAAATACTGAAACGCCAAAAACGAGACTTGGATGCTGCGGAAATGGCGACCGCGTTTTTGAAGCACAACGCCGAAGCACAAAAAGTTGACGAAGCAATGCAACGCTGGATTCGCATCGCGACAGAGAGTGATCCAGAAACCGCAACCATCGTGTTGCAAAAATTCGACGTTGCCTTTCGCACGCTGCAAGAAAACCCAGCAATCAGCAAACGCTACATTCCAACCGCGATCTATTTGGCAGACGTGGCTTCACTGGGCAATTTGCCGACAACATTCACCGCTGAAAACCAAGCAGACAAGTTCGCTGGAGAGCTGCTGGATTTTCGCCGAGGCAACACAACGACGCTGGCGAAAGCTCCCGAGAATCAACTGGCGGCAGCTCGCTGGCGGTTGATGCGTGATGGAGATCAAGACCCAACGACTCGCAGAAAGATCGCGAACCTATTGAAAACATGGGGCAGCGATTCTTTGCAGGACGAGGCGACGATTCTGGTTTGGAATGGCGAGATCGACCAAGCCGTTGAGCGGATTTCCAAAGCCGCAAGCGGTTCGAATAACGCGGGCGAAATCTGGAGAGATTTTGCGAAGACTTTGGCATCCGCTGATTCGCCAGCATGCCGGGCCGAAGCGATCAAAATTTGGGATCGATTGGCCAGTGGGCTTCCGAAAGGTTCGCAAGCGTGGCACGATGCAAAACTGGCTGCGATCGATCTCTTGGTGTTGCAAGGTGAAAAACAAGAATCGATGCGGCGTGCAAAGTACATCTTGTTGACCAACGCACCGCAGCAACCAAGTTTGCTGCAGCGTTACGAATCCGCCAGTCAACCATAACCATGACAACGAATCCTCAAGCCGTTTCGCAATTCGTCGTCTTACGTCATCAAGTCGGATCCTGTCCGACGCGAGATGGCGTAACGGTCGATTCGGTCCACTACGATTGGATGTTCTTGGTCGACGGTGCCCTGCGAACGTGGTCGACCGACCCGATTGATTCACTGATGCAAGACGCCAGCATCAGCGCGACTAAACTTCCAGCACATCGCGCCGCGTACTTGGAAATCCAAGGCGATATTGGCGACGATCGAGGTGTGGTTTCGCAGGTCGCACGCGGGACTTACGAAATCGCCCAAGCGAGCGAAAAGATGTTCCGATGTCGTGTTGCCTGGAAAGAACCCGCAGACCAAGGCGGTCACGACAAGCAGCAGTCACTGGGTTTTTATCGCCTGGGTTTTTATCGCAGTGGCCGTATCGACTTGCCAGACGAATGGGAGTTGTGTTTGGGGCGGAACGATACGAATCGATGAATCGACCCACGCGGTTGAAAAGACTCTTCGGCCAACGCCCCCGTGTGGCCCGATAACAATAGGTCGCCGGATTTCAATTCGACCGATTCAACGATGACTGGATTGATCACATAGTGGGGATGTTCGCTCGGTACGGTTACCAAAGCAACGGGGCCGTCATCGGTCATATCCCATCGGACATCGATATCACCTCGAGCAGCTTCCTTGGTGATTCCGCTCAGGAATTTTTCTAACGGTAACGGCAATGCACCTGCGCTCAACTTGAACAAACGGATCGCCAGCATATTGGCTTCTTGGGTAAGCTCTACTTCTAACTCACATGAGATAACCGTATCGATTCGCTTGTCTTTGTAGCGGGCGGCAACAAGCAACCGATCGTCTTCGATCACGATCCGTGGATCGCTGACACCACGCTGCGTCAACGCGGGGAAACGTTTTGGTAGTTCTTCGATTAACCACGAATTGATTTCAGAATCACTAAATCTTGCTCGCCACAATCCTGGCTTGGCGGCATCGCTTTGTAGTTGTTCGACATCCTGCTGAAGCCGCCGACTTGCTTCGACTGTTTTTTCGGGTAGCCGCTCTTTGGCGCGTGCGTAGAATTCGGGGACATGTTTCGTTTGACGAACTGCCCACCAAGCGACGCCACAGCCAACTAAAATCAGGAGACCTATCGTGATGGCGATTCGCTTAATCCAAACACGCATCAAAACTATCTCCTCTGACGGATGAATCTGATTTAGAACCGCAACGGCTTGGGGATCCAACTCTTTATACGATCAGCGACGCTGGGTGGTTCCTTTCGCAAAGGAGCCGCGCGTGCTGGCTGGATAGTGAGCACCGGTTTGGCGGGTTTTCTGGCTAGCAAGTGACGCGCCCAGTCATTCTTCAACAGTTGTGCTGCTGGAGTCAAGTTTCCCTGCTGCAATCCTTGCACTGCCAAAAACGCTTCACCCTGCAAATCCCCACGTTCCTTGGCGGTGGAGAACCTATCATGAAGATGAATATCGTCGACCCAGACCCGCCCAGGTGACAAGCTGTCAATTGTTAGTCGGATCGAATCAACTGTCGTCGGATCGATATGCAATGCTTCCAAAACGACGACACGTGGTTGCCACTTTCCGTCGCGCGGTATTTCAAATTCTTGCGAATGTCGAACCGGTGTCGTCGATCGAGTCCCCTCGATCGAGACCTTGATTTTGTGTGTGGTCGTGTTGCCAACAATCAGTTCACCGCGGCACGCCATCGAAACCGCCAGTCGACCGGATTGGGGTGGTTGCAATTGCTCACTCACGATCCACGTGCGCCCAGGGTTGGCAGCATCGGTTTTCAATAAAACGGAGCTGGAACCTTCGGACGCTTCTCTCGCGTCGATTCGAACGGCGTCTGGCGGATGTTGCTTGTGCATCCATCCTGGGATTCCAACGCCTCCGACTTGTTCAAAGCTACCATTGGTCAACGCAAAATAACTATCGGGAGTACTCAGGCTACCGATTCGCTCGACCACAGTGGTGACTTGTTTTTGAATCTTTTTCAATGCGTCTTCGCCGCCGTCAACTTGTGACGTCCACGACATCGGCGGCGCGTCTGCTCCCGATGCAGGCGACGCCAACACAAGCGTCCGGCCTGGTTCCAATAGAGCGCGAATGATCGTTCCATTTGCCGACCAGTTCGTACCATCATTCGCATCAGACGGTTCCGGCTTTACAGTTGGCTCGGGTTTTTCTTTTGAATCCGCCAAAACGGATCGCCACGGATGTTCGCCGTTGAATTGCATTTCGATAAGCGAACTCCACGGCGCTGCATTTATGACTGAAACGATCGTGGTTCCGCCTCGCAACCCGTAGCGAACACGAGCCGTTTTCATACCGGGATCGGAGTTGGCTACATCTCGCATCGGTGACGCTGGCAACATCGTGAATGTTCTGATCGCGTCTGCCAGCTCCCGATGCCACGCCGTTGTTAACGCGGATTCGGAAAACAAAAGCACCTCTGGGTCCACCAAGTCGAGTGCCTTGGATAAATCCGTGACCGATTGCAGCGAATGAACCGGAACCGAAGCTCCATTGGAGGCTTGGGCTGTGCCAATGATCGCGCCACGATCAACATCATCAATGTCGTCAGCGTCTACTTTCGGTGATCCGTTTCCACTGCGCCGCATGTCCGCGACATCGTAGAAACTCTTTCTTTCGATCGTCTTTCTGGGAACTCCGACAAACAGAGTCTTGCCTGGTACAACTTTGGCGATTCGATTTCGCGCGACCGTGGTTTGCAAGTCGCACCATTGTTGGATAATCTCGCGACCCTCCGACTGAGACCAAGTGCGCAACTGTGCCAGCGTTGCGTTAGCGGTGTCTTTGCCCGTCGAACGGAAGATCAACCGCAGTGTATCTTCGCTCGCAATGACCGATGGAGTTAGATTTTTGCAGTGACTATTGCGACCGCTGTGGATCACCATTCCGCTGTAGCAGCGATGCACACTTAGCTGGCCAGCAAGATGCTGCATCCAAGAAATCAAACTGGATTGAACGACTTCATTAAGCAAATTGTACTGCGTCGCCATGACTTGACTTGACCGAACTCGCAGCCAGTTTGTCAAAGGTTGATTTGAAAGTTGCATTTCCGATTCAACACTTGACAGTGTCAGCCGCGGATCGACCCCAACCAACACTTTCAAATCCGTTGTGTCCATCATTTGCATGAACAGCGTCAGAAGCGAACGACGGTCACCGTTACTTTGGTTTGCGGCGAAAGTGGGGCAAGAGTACCAAGCATTGCCGCCAACATTTCCTGGGACGGAAACCGTGTTGTAGCCAGCGACTTTCAGGTAATCTTGCAATCGCTCCGTTGCCAAAAACAATCGATGCATTTCCACACTACTGCGTAGAAAACTCTCGCTTGACAATCGATTGGCTTGATCTGCAGTAATTTGATTGACCCAATTGAAATCAGCCAGATGCAAAACCGCTAGTCGCTGCGATGGATCAACGCTGTGGTCGGCGGTATTGATGCGATAGGGGCCACCCAAAACATCGATCGACGCAAACGACAGGACCTCGTCGCTGGTCGTGTTGGTCAGCCGAATGAACTCGCTGCCTTCAGTTGGGTAGTGCCAAAAGGACTGTTCGTGAAACGGTTCTTTTGAACTTTCTTGAGGTGTTTCTTGAAACTCGATTGTCTTGTGAATGTTGTCGAATTGTTCTGATCCTGCGATTTGCACCTGCAGTTTCAGTCGTTGGCCAGATGGATAACGAAGAACGATTCGATGAGGCCAACCGACACGCATCTTCGGCAATGCGGTTGCGTATGTGCCGTTGGGATCCAGTAGCGAAACAACGGTGTCTTTGTGTTTGGCTTGCTCCAATCCGCCCGAGCGTGATCCTCCAAGGGATCGCAGGCTGCGGTTTCCACCGGGCAACCATTGTTTCAACTCCCACTCAGGGCGTTTGGCAGGTTGAATCTGACCAAGCAGACGCCAAGATTGCGTCTGAGACTTGGAGAGTTTTTGATTTGGGTCGGCCATCACCAGGACGGCTTGGGCGGTCTGAACAAGCGACTCTGGTTCGCGGCCAAAACGAGTCCAAGATGGATCCGATTCACTTAGGCGACAGCGGATTTCATACGCGCCGGGTTGATCAGGTCGCGGCACGCTTACCGAAACCAGATTTGAGTTTCCTGATCCGTCGGTCTGTATCGTTTGATCGTCTTGGTGTACGACTTTGCCATCGGCCACGCGAACGACGTCGTAGTGGGCTGACAGCTTTTTGTTGACGAAATTAACAAAGCCGCGCGTTCCAATCGAAAACGCAATCGGTTCGTCAGGCTTGACGTAACTTTTTGAATCAGCCAGCTCGATTCGCAAGGCATCATTTGGTACGCGTTGCAACGACCAAGTCGCTACCGAAGCGTCATCTGTTTGTTGCTCGGGCGTACCGCCAAGTAGTTGCGAAACAGGAATCTGTTTCGAGTTTGAAACGCTTGGAGTTTTCGTTGCCGAAAGCCGGCGCTGGCCAGCCTCCACATCAACAATGATTTTGGTGCTCTCGCTGCCTTGATATCGAATTCGCAATTGACCATTGGGGGTCGCGAATCGCGGAGAAAAGGTCACGGACTTTCCGTCGGCGGCTAATTCAAACGCGCCAGTAACCAGATCGCTCCGGCAGTGATTCCGCAAGTCGGAAAACGTGCCTTGTTGGTTGGGAGCGATTCGCAGGCTTACTCGCCAAAACTGATTTTGCGATGCCGCCCAGGAAAGCTGCAAGTTTGCGTCAACATTTTGTTGGTCTGTTTGATTTTGTTGATCTGCTTGCGTCGTGGCGTCTTGCGCGAATACTTGCGCAGAACCGATTTGCAGTGGGCCAATTTGCAGTAGGCCGCACATTAACATGAACGCGCAAAGCCACTGCGCGCAAGCCAACTTTCTGGCGTACGTGTGTACTCTCGGTTGGCACTGACTTCCGTGTCTGGCCATCTACCGGTTCATCTCTATCGGTTTGTGATCTGTCGCGGTCCCAAAACTTCCTGGGCTTCGCATTCTTCCAAAGACCAACACTACTGGTGCAGATCAACCGGGGTAAAGAGTGAATCTGCGGGATGTCGACATTTCCAACCCGAACCGCAAGTTTTGAAGTCTGCGTGGCGTCACGATCAAGTTTCACGCCAGAGGGTTTCACGACGATTCAACCTTGCTATGAAACAAGCTCTTCGGCTTCCCATGGATCACGCCAATCGCCCCAGTGTTCCAGATAAGCGCTGTAGGCTTCGCATTTGCTGGCTCTCTCTTCGATCCAGGCTTTTGCATCCGCAACGATCTGGATCTCTCGTTCTAATGTCAGTCGTCCAACCAGAACCATCGAACGCAGAAAGACAAAATAAGTATCCAGGACATCGCAGCGGCAGTAGTCGCTAATTGATTGCAACTCGCCATCGTCGTACTGCTTTTGGACTTGGTCACCGCGCAAATCCATTTTTCCGGGTTTGCCCAACAGTTGTGCGGCCAAGTTTAAGCCCCCGTTTAAGCGTGCAGCCCCAAAATTTGTCAGCAATTCTTGTAGATCCAAATGCGCGTCACCGTTGAATCGGTTTCGTGGAGACTTGTAGCCTTCGCCGGTGAACCAGCGTTTCAATGGGATTCCGTATCGATAAGCTGCCAACTCCATTAGCGGCATGTCGAACGATCGGCCGTTGAAAGTCACCCACTGGGGCCTTCGATAAACTTCCCAACCCTTCCAGAAATTCGCCGTGATCAAGTGGCTTCGGAATTCTGGTTCGTCCAGCGAGACGATGTCCATCAGTTCAAACCCTTCGCTGACTTTCGCAATCACGACGGAGATTGGGATTTGAAACGTATGGGGAATAAAGGTTGAACCCTTTTGTTCCATCAACTCGTCTTGGTATTTTTGAACCGCCTCTTTTGGTGCGAGATTTTGTCCCGGATAGCGCACTTTCGCAATCAGTTCGCCGTCGGCGATACTTTCGGCATCGAAAATTAAGTGTGCGACTTTATCCGCCATCGGCTTGCCAACCATTTCTCAAGTGCAGTGGCCAAGCGATTGATTCTGTCGACAGACAACCGACCAGGCCGTGCAGACCTTCCACACGCTGACTACAACTTACCACAGAAAAACTGTTATCGACACGGACCCTTTTTCGCAAGCGAAACGACACATGATTCCCAACAGCACCCAAGAAATCCATATCAACCGCGAACGACTGCTCCAGCGATTCTTGCGATACGTTCAGATCGGCACGAACGCTGATCCCAACAGCGATACGTATCCTAGCACGCCCGAGCAAGCGGATTTGAACCGGTTGTTGGCCGAAGAACTCGCCGCGATGTCGATCGACGACGCGCACATGGACGAAAATGCGTTGACTTGGGGGACCGTGCCCGCGACCAATGGCGGCGGCACACCGGTCGTGGCACTTGTTGCCCACGTCGATACTTCGCCCGAAGCCCCCGGTCATGGTGTGAAACCACAGGTCATCACTTACGAAGGCGGCGATATCGAATTGCCATCCGGTACGGTTATTTCGCCGTCTTCGGCAAAAGAGTTGAACGATCTGGTCGGCAAGACGTTGATCACGACCGATGGCACCACTTTGCTGGGCGGCGATGACAAAGCAGGCGTTGCGATCATCATGGAATTGGCACACACACTAATCGAAAACCCAAACCTGACTCATGGCAACGTGCGAGTCTTGTTCACGTGCGACGAAGAGATCGGTCGTGGCACCGACAAGATCGATTTGGCCAAACTGGATGCGACAGTCGCGTATACCTTGGACAGTGGCGGTGCGGGAGTCTTGGACGTGGAAACGTTTTCGGCCGATGCGGCGTCGGTACGATTCATCGGACACAACATTCATCCGGCGATTGCAAAAAATCGCATGGTCAACGCGATTCGCGCGGCTTCGGATTTCGTTTCCGCGTTGCCCCGCGACACTTGCACTCCGGAGACAACCGATGACCGAAATGGGTTCATTCACCCGCATACGATCAGTGGTGGTGTTGGCGAGGCAAGCGTGGAACTGATTTTGCGATCGTTCGAGACTGATGACTTAAAGGACTACGCCAACGTTGTTCGAACCACCGCAAACTCAATTGCCGATCAAACGCCAGGATTAGAAGTCGAAGTCAATGTTCGCGAACAGTATCGCAATCTACGCGAAGGTTTAAAGGAACTACCCGAAGCCGTCGGGTTCGCCGAAACCGCTTTCGCCAATTTGGGTCGCGAGTGCAAGAAAACGATCGTGCGAGGTGGAACCGATGGCAGCCGGCTTACTGAGAAAGGCCTGCCGACTCCGAATCTTTCCAGCGGCCAACACAATATTCACAGCGTCGGCGAATTTGCTTGTTTGGATGAAATGGTCGAAGCGGTGGAGCACTTGGTAGAGTTGTTGCGACTGTGGGGCGAGATGCGTTCGTAGCGAGCGCGTTATCCAACGCCAGTTTCAAGCCCTCAAGCACACAGCCCGGTCGGATCAGCGTCGCTAAAGCTCTTTTCTCTGGTCGACTGACAAAATCACTTCCATCTCGCCGTCTTGCACCATGACGACTCCTTCGACACCGGGTTTGCCGTATTGGGCGGCGCCGGTGTAGACGATTAGATTGTCGCTGATGTTTGCGATCCCATCGTGATGCGTGTGACCACACAAAACAGTGTGTTGGCGCTTTGTGTTTGATTGGCTGGCCCGCTTTAGCACTTCGCCAACTTGTCCGCAAACAAAAAACGGCGCCCAGTTTTCGTCTGTCGTTTTGCCTTCGTACCAACACGATTCACAAAAGGGTGGCACATGGGTGGCGACGATCACGTGCCGAGTCGTTTCGGGTAGCGAGTTCAGTTTTTCATTCAGTCGAGACGCGGACGCAGCGCCTTGCTGAATCAACATCTCTTTCCAATGCTTGGGATGACGCAAATAGAAATCTTCGATTCGTGCAAAATCGTTTAACCGAACCGGCGAATTTTCGTAGTCACCGGCTGTTGCGTCGCCCCATCCGTCATCGCCGATCAAAAAGACGTCGTCAGCGAATTGGATCGGGCCGCTGTCTGTCAAAAAATTCAACAGCGGGTTGCTGCGGGCGGCATCGACCACATCGCGTCGTGTTTTGGCAATGCTACTGTGATAAAAATCGTGATTGCCAAGTACGAAATGGATCGGGACAGCAATCGCTTCGGCAATCCGATTGAGTTGAAAGACGACATCGTCACCTTCGGAGATGTCGCCTGTGATGACAATCGAATCGGGATTGTTCTGAACCACCTGAGAAATCATTTGGTCCCAAGCCTGCACTGGAACGTGGTTCAAGTGCGGGTCGGTGATCCAAACAATTCGATTTGGCATCGTTTCGTTATGCGTCATGATGCCAATTGCGAAACTAGACGGCAGACTTGAGCGCGTCGACTTTGTCAGTCTTTTCCCAAGTCAGTTCTGCGATCTCACGACCAAAGTGACCGTAGTTGGTCGATTTGGCGTAGATCGGACGCAACAGATCAAGCTGGCTGATGATGTCAGCAGGCTTGAACGAAAAGACTTCATTGACAGCCTTTTCAATTTTCGCTTCGTCGACGGTGTTGGTACCGAATGTGTCGACGGTCAGCGAAACAGGTTCAGGGAACCCAATCGCGTAAGCCGTTTGCAATTCACACTTGGTTGCCAAACCAGCTGCAACGATGTTCTTGGCGACCCAGCGACACATGTACGCAGCACTGCGGTCGACTTTGGATGGATCCTTTCCGGAGAAAGCACCACCGCCGTGTCGGCCCATGCCACCGTAGGTGTCAACGATGATTTTGCGACCAGTCAAACCACAGTCGCCTTCGGGACCACCAACGATGAACAAACCGGTTGGGTTGATGTGATACGCGGTGTCGTCAGTCAACAAGTTGGCTGGCAAGACTTTTTCGATCAAGTCCTTTTTGAGCAGTTCGCGAATTTCCGAGGTGGAGATTTCCGCAGCGTGCATCGTCGAAACAACAACCGCAGTGATGCGTGATGGTTTGCCGTCGACGTATTCAACCGAGACTTGGGTTTTGGAGTCGGGACGCAGCCAAGTGTGCACACGGTCTTTTCGCAGATTCGTGATCGCGTCGCCAAGTTGGTGCGAGTAAGCGATCGCGGCGGGCATCAATTCCGGCGTGTCGTCACAGGCGTAACCAAACATAATGCCTTGGTCGCCGGCGCCTTGTTCGGCAGTCTCTTTGTCTGCGGCGGCTGCAGCATCGACACCTTGAGCGATATCGGGTGACTGCTGACCGAGCAGGTTCATGAAAAAGAAATTCTGCGCGTCAAACTTGCACGTGTAGGAATAGTCGGTTCCTTCGGCGTACTTTGAATCGTAGTTGATTTCGGTCAGCGTTTTCTTGACAAGTTGTTCATAGTCGAACTCGGCTGCTGTGGTAATTTCACCACCAAGAATGACCGCGTTGTCCTTGACCATTGTCTCGCAAGCCACACGTGACTTGGGATCTTGGGCCAAACATGCGTCCAAAACGGCATCCGAAATAGTGTCCGAAGTTTTGTCTGGGTGGCCTTCGGTAACAGATTCCGAAGAAAAGATGAAGCTATTGCCCATGAAAATACGGGGTTTGGAGGTAGCGAATTGGAAACCCTGCCATGCAGGGTGATGTTTTACGGCTCAAAAAATCCGCGATGCGGCTAGAATTGAGAACGCCTAAATTAGTTGCGAAAGAGCGTGTTGAGAAGCGTCCCGCCGCGATTGGTCGGAAATTTGACACCCTACCAGCCCCAAAACTCCCATTTGCTGATCCCGTATCACTTCAGTCGTGACCACCCATGGCGGACCAAAATCCAAAAGCCTCGAAAAACACTGTGTTAAAGGCCCCCGATCCGGCGGGCCCCGCTCATGTCCACGCCCCCCAGCGGACGACGCCCGCTTTGCTGATGTCGATTGGATTGCACTTTATTTTGCTAACAACTCTTGGATTGATCTGGTCTCGCACGCCCAGCGGGACAGGTGAATCAAACGATCGGCAGGTTGGGATCGCGATCGTCCACCAGATGCCCGATCGCGAAAAGTACGTCGACGCGGCACAGATGCAGCCAAACCCAGAGGTCCAAACCGAACAATCCGAGCAGTCCAGTAGCGAATCGGCCGCCGCAGCCGCTCCTCCAGCGGACATGTCTCCGCCGATCGACTTGGCAGGCATTTTGCATGCGATGGAATCCACCCCGGCGCCTGTCTCGGGCACAGGACTTTCCGGTGAAACCGATCTAACGGGCGACTCGCTTGAAAATGGTCGCGGAAAAATGTCCTCCGGTACGGGCAGCGAAGCAACCACGATGGTGTTTGGCGTATCGGGCAGCGGATCGCGGTTCGTCTATGTGTTTGATCGCAGCGACAGCATGAACGGACACAGCGGACGACCGCTTCGTGCTGCCAAAGCCGAATTGATTCGAAGCTTAAAATCGCTAACCGAAAAACAACGTTTTCAAATCATCTTTTACAACGACAAACCCAAACCATTCCAATTGTCCGGCGCGCCGCTGCAGTTAATCAGTGGCGAACAACCCAATGTCGTTCAAGCCGAACGCTACGTGCAGTCGATAGCAGCATTCGGCGGTACCAAGCACGACACTGCATTGAAACTGGCTTTGCAAATGTCGCCCGACGTCATCTTCTTTTTGACTGACGCACGTATTCCTCGCTTGTCCGGCAACGAACTGCGTTTGATTAAACAGCGAGCCGAAAAATCAGGTACGACGATTCACACGATTGAGTTTGGCCCCGATGCGTTCGCGCCCAATGATAGTTTCTTGCGCGATCTAGCAAAACAAAACAACGGCCAGTATCAGTACGTGGATGTTCGCAACCTGGGTCGGCGTCCACTGGATATCGATCCAACGACAAAGGCGAAACCTTGATCCGTTCTCTGATCATTCAAATCATGTTTGGCGTCGCTGTGCTAGGCTCGGCCACGTCTGGATTGAACGCCCAAGATCGCGTTTGGCTTGAACCATTGCGACCCGCCAAGTCCGATAGCACTTGGTTTGCTCGATCGATCAAACAAATCGATGGCAAGATCACGCAACTGGACAACAAACAATTGCGATTCGTCGTAGCCGGTGACGAAGCCGAAACGCTGGCCGCGTCACATCGCGTGATTTGGATCGAATCCGCCGGAGCATCCAAAACAGAAGTCGCAGCGATGAAGCTATTTGCCGACGGTCAGTACGCAGAATCTTTGCGGCCGCTGTTGGACTCGTTAAACGAAAAGCCGCCCATTTGGCGTCAGCAATGGCTGTCGATGATGGCGTCGGTCGCCGCGTCGCGCGGATCCAATGGCAAGATCTCACTGGAGCTTGTGGCCCAACTAGATTCAAGACCACTCGCACCGCTGATCCTAGCGTGGCTACCCATCCATTGGGACAGCAGTGCCGACTCAAGAGCCATCGCAGCCGCAGCCAGCGAGAGACTCACAGACAAATCTGCAGCCGTTCGCTTGGTCGCCGCCAGTTGGCTACTTTCGTCGCCGCAACGCGACAAAGCGATCGCCGCGCTGGATCGTTTGGTGTTGGAAAACCAGCGACCGGTCGTTGCCCGATTGGCAGAGATCGTCCGATGGCGAAGCGCAACCCCACCGCAAATCAAACAGCAAGCCGATCAATGGCAAGCGAGAGTCGCCGAGTTGCCGATCGTTTTGCAAAACGGTCCAAATCAAACTTTGATCGATCGATTCCAAACCGCCGGACTAAAGCCGCGGGCAGAAAAACTGCGTCTTTCCCGAGAGCTGAACAGCGTCGCCCCAATTTTGAAATAAACCAATTTTGAAATAAACCAGGTTTGAAATAAACCGGCGTTGAAATAAACCGGCGGTTTTGCAGCGAACCTTTCTGAAGCAATCCGCTCCATGCTCTTGAGACACCCCATTTTTGGAGCCAAAATCGTGCGACTTCTTTCTTCTGTGCCGCTTGGATTGACTGCCTAGCACGGCTTGCCGTGTCATGTGCACCGATCCACTTCTATTGCAATCGTTCTGATTGATCGCTTTCGCCTGCGCGTTGTTTCCGCGACTGGCGTCCCATTTTTGAATTCAATAGGCACAGAATTTTGTCACAAAGAAAGAGAACTGCGCGGCAGCTGCGCGCTGAAATGCTGCAATCATGCGGAGAAATCCGCGAAGACGACGGAATCGATCCGCGCGAGTACTTTCGCCACAAACCCGATTCAAACAAACACAATCGAAAAGCACTCCAGTTGTGCCAACAAGTCTTGCAAACATTGCAGCTCGTGTTGACCGACTGCGACGATTCGTTGGTCCAATCAATGGATCTGGTTACGGTAGCGCCAAATCCGGACAGCTCCTGCGTGCGCGTTCATGTGGCTTGCGGTGAAATGTGCTCCATGAGCGAGGCGTATGAAGCGTTGCAACGCCAAGTGAGTCGATTGCGTTTTGAAATTTCAAAATCGATCCACCGCAAACGCGTCCCCAACTTGGTATTCGCCATCACTCTTACCAATGGAAACGAAAATGAATCCCAAGAATCCTAAGATTGAGTTCTGGATCGATCGCCCGATCGATTCGCAGATTGTTCAAAATCTGCATCGATTGAGCCGCGCTCCAGGTGTTGCCCACATTGCCGTGATGCCAGACATTCATTTGTCAAAAAAACTCTGCAACGGGATCGCTGTCGCGACCGAGGGAACGATCTTTCCCGAAGCCGTTGGCGGCGACATCGGCTGCGGATACTTGATGGCCAATGTGCAGGGTGCTGCGCGATCGCTGATGAATAAGCGAAACGGTGAAAAACTGTTGGGCTTATTGGATCGTGTCGTTCCCATCATTCGTCATTCAAGTGGATCGATGGCCGATCAACTGCCCGATGCGCTTCAACAAGCCGCTTTGTCTTTCCCGGGTCTTGAAAAACTGAAATCCCGCGACGCACGTGTGCAACTTGGCACGCTAGGACGAGGCAATCACTTTGTCGAATTTCAAAGTTCCGCAAACGGCGGACTGCACGTTTTGATTCACAGTGGATCGCGCGCCGTTGGACCTGACGTGCTGGCGCACCACCTGCGGACTGCCCAATACGACGATGATTCAAAGCTCCTGTTTTTGGACGCAGCGAGTTCTCAGGGCGCAGCCTATTTGCAAGACATGCAGTGGGCGCGGGAGTATGCCGCTGCAAACCGACGGAGAATGCTGCAGTCAATCGCCGAAGTCGTGGGCAAACTCGGGCTGAGTGTCGATTTTGAATCCATCATCGACCGAGACCACAACCACGTGCAAATCGAATCACACGGCAGTGGTACTTTCTGGGTCCATCGCAAAGGAACGCAGCGACTGTTGCCCGATGATGTTGGGATCGTTCCCGGATCGATGGGAACATCCAGTTTCGTGGTCACGGGGCGTCAGAGCCAAGGGGCATTGCAATCGTGTTCACACGGAGCGGGGCGACGGATGAGCCGTACGCAAGCCGCGAATCGAATTTCGGCGAGAGATCTAAAAAAGCAGATGCAAGGCGTCTGCTACGACAACAGAAAGACGCATCGACTGTGTGATGAAGCGCCCAAAGCGTACAAGGACATTCGCAAAGTCATGCGGGCGCAGAAAGATCTAACGCGAATCGAAGCCGAACGAACACCAATCGTCAATTTCAAAGCAGGTTAAGGCAATTCACTTCATAATCGTCGCGTATTGCAACGTACCGTCCGGAGCCAAGATTAATTTCAGCGATCCATACCGCACCATCTGCGAGCCGGTGTAATCTTGGCCTTCGGGCATCGTCGCCAATTCAAAACGAAACAACGCTCGTGCTTCGTCGGGAATGCCATAGTTTTCCAACAAATACTTGGCGTTAACGATTTGGCTGTAGCACAACGAACCCAGGTTTTCGGCCGCCGATTTCGCTTTTGCAAGTTCGCTAACCACCTCTGAAATGTGTGGCGCCTTGATCGTAGAAAATCCAGCCTGTGGCGGAGGCTCCATTTCCATGGATGCCAAATCCACCATTGGATCGACACCGATCAACGGGCTGGGGTTCAATGTCATCCAAGCACCGTACATCGTTTTGCCGTTTGCATTTCCAACGACCGTAGATAGGTATCCAATCCGCAGTTGGTCGCCGAACTTGCGCAAAAAGCAATCAGGCGTTTCAACCTTACCGATCTGTGTCGGTAAATCGCTGCGACCACGCAAGCGCATGTAGCCATCGGTTGCTTCGATCGGACGGACCGCATGGTCTTCTACTGGTTCCGTGACTTCAGCGGTAAACGGTTCCATGCCACCAAGGCTTTCATCACTTTTTATGCGCTCGATCCAATCGTAGTCGCCGGTCCAAGAATCCGAACGGGTGTCAAAAACAACGCAGGTTCCGTCGCTCTTAAACGACACGCCGTAAGATGAATCGTTCGCAATCCAGTCGCCAATAACTTTTTCTTGCTGGAGTCCCAGGTTGCGATATTTGGAAAATGCTGCCGCCATGCCAATGACCAACGCGATCGAGCAAACAGAAGCGATCACTCGCCATCGTGATCCACCGGTGATGACAGAAATCAGACCTGAGAACGACACCCCGCGTTTCCACCACTTTGGCTTGGTGTCGGAGATGTCCTGTTCCTCTTCTTCCTCTTCATCGTCTGTAGCCGTTCGCCTAGTCGCTACCAGAACGTTTTTACCATCACTGTTTTCGGGCTCGGTGGATTCGGGAAACACATCGTCTTCTTGGGCGTCATCCAGGTCTTTGTCTTGCACCCGCTTTGACGGCGCGCGTGTGGCGGCCAAACTTGCCGGTGCAAGCCCCGTTTGCTTCTTTGCTGACTGTGTTGCCCGTCGCACCACCTTTCCGTCCGCATCAATCAGGACCAGATGCCCATCCAAACAGGCAGACAAAATGTTGATTCGACCAACCGAAATCCACTCTGGCGATTGATCACTACGGATCATCGATTCGGCAGGCATTAAGCCACGCGTTGCAAAACCGATCAACTCGCGCAATTTGAAAGGCCCCTTCATCCCTCCAATACCACCACGAACTTGAAAGCTGGAGATGGGTGTTCCAGGAGGATGCGGCAACGGCATCTTCTTTTCTGAAAACAAACCGGTGTCGGTTGCCACGACCCATGGACCACTTGCGCTGCCACCCAATCTGGTATCGGGCCGCAGAATCCCGGCCATGGCAGCCTCTCGCAATTCGATTCCCGAGAAGGGACCGACGGCTTTTTCCTCGGTTTTGATAAAGAAAGCGGTCATCTTTTCATTGCTTTTTGCAAAAACAACCAAAAAGGAATGGCGTAACAGTGCCCCTAAATAATAGACTTTTGTGTCGGTAAATGTTGGTGAAACTCTTGCAACCATAAAAGGTTGTTAAATAGCGACCCCAACAGCATTTTCCCATCTCTGATGAATTCAGGTGTATCCGCTTATGTCGTCTCGCAAACATCGCGCCGCGTTCACACTGATTGAGTTGCTCGTCGTCATTTCGATCATTTCGATCCTGATTGGTTTGCTGCTACCTGCTGTACAGGCCTCGCGCGAAGCAGCAAGAAACACTCAGTGCCTAAACAATCTGAAACAAGTTGGGCTGGCCGTTCAAAACTTCCACGCTCAAAACAAAGAACTTCCACCGAGTCGAAATTACGATCACTACACCAGTTGGGCATTTTTGATCCTGCCATTCTTAGAACAGAGCGCGCTGAGTGATCAGTGGGATGACAAGATAAAGTACTACTATCAGAGTGAGGAAGCACGTACGACACGCGTGTCACTCTACTATTGCCCCTCGCGTCGCAGCGGGGACATTCTGAGTATTGCCGGAGACGATATCTTGTCGCCTTTCGAGACGAGCCCCCATGTGCCAGGGACGGTCAGCGACTATGCCTGTTCAGCGGGACACGGACCACCAGGCATATGGAACTGGATCCACTCCAATGGCGCAATGGTGATGGGGATCGGCAAGACAGAGCCTCCCACGGTCCCCGAAAACTTCTTTGCTCCCATCGATGCGGAACTGGTGACGTGGAAAAGCAGGACCTCATTTGCGGACTTGCTTGACGGACTAAGTCACACAATTTTGGTTGGCGAAAAACATGTCCGCCCATTTAATCAGGGCATCAGTCCCGAAGACGGCGCGATCTATAACGGTGATCATCCGGCAAACTTTTCGCGAATCGGTGGCCCAGGAAGTCCAATTGCAAGATTTCCAACCGACACGTATCGCACCAACTTTGGCAGTTATCATTCAGCCGGATGCAACTTTGTCTTTGCCGATGGTAGCGTTCGTACTTTGACTCCATCCATATCGACAGACCTGCTGGGACGACTAACCCATCGCAGCGATGGCGAACTCACGGGCGAGTTCTAGACGACTTTGCGGACTCAGACGAAACGAATTTTGATCGTCACCAACGCTCCCGAGCGTTCAACGAAGGGTAACCGGATCACCGCTGAGCGATGGGCCGAGTTTCTGCGACGCAGTGGTCATCAAACGCAAATCGGCAGCCATCCATCCGATTTCGGCGGCGAATTTGATCTGTTGATTGCCTTGCACGCAACTCACTCGGCGGACGCAATCGCATCGTTTCGAAACACCTATCCGCATCGTGATGTGATTCTGTGTTTGACGGGAACAGACATTCATTTGGACTTAAATGGCCATCGTGGCGCCGAAGCAGCCAAACAGGCCAGTGAATCCATTGCCAGATCAAACCGGATCGTTGTGCTGGAACCGGAATGTTTGCGACAGTTGCCTGCTGAAACGCGGCGCAAATCCACTGTCATCCTGCAATCCGCCGTGCCCTGCAAGGCAGCTGCACCACACAACCACGTCGATGATGAGAAGCTGGAAATCTGTGTCATCGGGCACCTTCGCGATGAAAAAGATCCTTTCTTAGCCGCGCGAGCGGCACTGCTTTTGCCAACCGAATCTCGAATTCAAATCATCCATTTAGGTGCTGCGCTGAATGATCAAATGCGGCGACAGGCAGAAAAAGCGATGCAGTCCTGTGCGCGTTACCGTTGGATCGGCGGCCAGTCACATGCCGAAACCCAATCGCGGCTCGCAGCAAGTCAAGCGATGATCCTGAGTTCAAAAACGGAAGGTGCGCCGAGTGTTGTTTCCGAAGCCATCGTCAATGGCATTCCGATCCTGGCAACGCGGATCCCCGCATCCATCGGATTGCTTGGAAACGATTATCCAGGATTGTTCACCGTCGGCGACGCCAAAGGACTGCGGCAATTGATGACGCGTCTGGAAAATGAATCATCGTTCGCGCAAAGCCTGAAAGACGCAATCGATAAGTTGGCGCCAAAATTTGCACCCGAAGTAGAACACAACGCCCTGAACGATCTGATAGGGCTTGGTAAATCGAACAAGTAACCACCGGCGATTTAGATTTCGCTAAGCTTTGTTTTCACCTTGCGATTTTTGCATCGCGGTGTTGATCGCGGTTGCTACCGGTTTCCAGAAATCTCGTTCGCGAAACTTGATGTCATTGTAAACTCCCGTTTCGTTGTACTGCTTGATGCCGCCTAGCAATCGTGTCATGGGACCACAAAAACGGTTACTCAGACTCAATGCGTCACGAACCAAAAACGGCAACATCAATGCGAGGATCAGGTACACAGGCCAAAACCGTTTCAGCACGGTTGGAATGTGATCGACAAACAAGATTTCTGGTTGCATGATCGTCATTGTCAAAACCATTGGCAAAGTCAGAAACAGCAAACAGGCAAACCAATAGGCTAAAACTCGTTTGATAATGGCGCCTTGGATAACGCTGTCGACATACAGATTTTTTCGAGTGGTCTTTTTCATGTTTGTTTGTTCTCTATTCGGCAAGAAAGCCTAGCTAGTTGCCAAACGCACCACTCATCGCGGCGGATGTGTTTTCGAACGAGTCGCGTGTGGCACCACCAAAGAATTGGACCGATCCAATGACCGCCAAGAGAATCAGCATCAAAATAACCGCATACTCAACAGCAGTCGTGCCGTCTTCGTCTGCAATAAAGCGGATGATGGTTCGCAGGGTATTCATTTGATTGATCGGTAGTTCTATCCAGCCAAAGACGCTAGCCATCCAAAGATGCTGGGCTCGATCGAATCCTAGGTCGCAATTTCGCGTGTATCGCAACGAAAACTTGCGATTCGGTGGGATTTTGAACCATTTTCCACCACAGAACGCGAACAATTGGACCGTTTGGCCATCCCCCGCTGGGAACGAGCATAAAAAAAGCGTGCTCACCAAACTGATGAACACGCTCTTAAATAACCGTTTTTGAAAGTCGTTTAGACGTTCTTCCAAGCTCGCTCCTTGGCGCTTGCAAGGACGGCTTCGCACACATTTTGAGTTTCCAACGCGTCGCGGAATGTTGGATTGCAAGGCTTGCCTTCTTGCAAGCTCTTTAGGAAATCGGCGACTTGGTGCACGAACGTGTGTTCATAGCCGATGTTCAACCCTGGCACCCACCATTTGTCCATGTAAGGCTGATCGCCGCTATGGTCGCTGACGTGAATGCTGCGCCAACCACGCAATCGGCCTTCGTCTCTGTTGTCAAAGAACTCCAGGCGATGCAAGTCATGCAAATCCCAACGGATCGATGCGTCAGCGCCGTTGATCTCCAGTGTGTACAAAGCCTTGTGGCCGCGTGCGTAACGAGTCGATTCGAATAAACCAAGCGAACCATTTCCAAAGTGGCACATGAACGTACACGCGTCATCGATGGTGACCGGTTGCTTTTCGCCAGTCTCGGTGTGTACGCGTTCTTTGATAAAGGTTTCGGTCATCGCGCTGACGTCTGTGATCGATCCATTTAGCCAGATCGCGGTATCGATACAGTGCGCCAGCAGGTCACCTGTCACACCCGAACCCGCAGCGGCGGCATCCAATCGCCACAGTGCGGCACCACCTTGTGGCAAATCTTCGGAGATCGTCCAGTCTTGCAGGAAGTTGGCTCGATAGTGATAGATTTTGCCAAGCACTCCTTCATCGATCAGCTGTTTGGCCATCGTCACCGCTGGCACGCGGCGGTAGTTGTACCAGACGGTGTTGGCAACACCGGCTTTTTCAACAGCCTGGCACATCCGTTCGCCTTCTTCGGGATTTAATGCGAGTGGTTTTTCGCACAAAATCATCTTGCCCGCTTCGGCTGCCGCGATGGCGATCTCGGCGTGCGAGTTGTTGGGGGTGCAAATATCGACTGCATCGATGTCATCGCGTTTTAACAGGTCTCGCCAATCGGATTCGATCGATTCGTATTGCCACTGATCGGCAAATGCTTGGACCTTGTCGGCGCTACGACCACATACGGCTTTCAATACCGGTCGGTATTCCAATTCAGGAAAGAAGTCGTTGGCACGTTTGTAGCCGTTGCTATGTGTACGGCCCATGAAGCCATAGCCAATCAGGCCAATATTAAGAGGTTTCATATTTCGGAGTCTGTTTTTGAAAGTCTAAAGAGGATTATTTTTTTGGTGGCACAGAGCGTGTTTATGCAGTGGCACTGTTTGCATTTATGCGGTAGCACAGTGCGCGTCGCGAACTTTAATCATGGCGTCCAAGATCGTGTTCCACGTACTGGCGTCTTCCAGAGTGCTGTTGGGGAACATGCATCCGTCCCAGCAGATGTGTTTGATGCCACGCTCGGCAGCGTCTTTTAGCCAATAGCCCGAGCAACGCGTGATATCCAGTTTGCCGTTGGTGTCGTCCGCGCGGCAGTGTTTACCGGTCTTGTCGTGCGATCCTGCCCCGTGGACTTCGCCATCGTTTTGGGCAACGTGAAAATCGATTGTCCAAGGACGCAACTTGTCGGTCATCTCTTCGTACTTGGCGTAGAACTCTTCTTCGCCGTAACCTTCTTGCAGCAATGCGTGCTCAGGAGCGTTGTAGCCCATCAAGTACAAATAAGTGTGTGCAAGGTCGGCTTGGAAACCGAGTGATTCCGGCATGCCGACTTCTTCTAACAAGTCCAACATGTCTTTCCAGCTGTGCATTCCGGCCCAGCAAATTTCGCCTTCGGCTGCCAAACGTTCGCCATGATCGGCTGCAATCTTGGCCGCTTCGCGGAAAGTATTGGCGATCTTTGTTGTATTGGCCTTGGGATCTTCTGCCCATTTTTCCAATCCGAATTCGGCGCTATCGATGCGGATCGCACCGTATTGGCGAACACCATGATCGTTGAAGACGGCAGCAATACGACAAGCCATCTTTACCGCCGAAAGAAACTTGTCGGTTTGTTCTTTGTCGCCCATGGCCGAATCGCCAACCGTTCCTGGCCAGATCGGCGCGACCAATGAACCGACTTTGAACCCTTTGCTTTGGATCATGTCGGCGATGCCACGCAACTCATCATCGCTGGCTTCGGGATTGGTGTGAGGCAGGAACAAAAAGTAATCGATGCCGTCAAACTTTTGGTCACCGACTTGGGCCGCAGCGGACAAGTCCAACATTTTTTCGAGGCCGATGGGGGGCTCTTGGCCTTCGTCATCACCTTTGCCAACAAGTCCGGGCCACATCGCATTATGAAGTTTCATTTTGTTTTTCCTTGTAGAACGGACTACCGTCCGCTGCAGAGATCACTGTGTACGGGGTTAACGGACCGAAGTCCGTACTACTATTTCTGAGTTCAATTAGCTGCCGGTTTTTGGCAGGTTGTTTTGGGTGTTGGTCGCAAAAGTCCGCTGCTAACATCTATCGCCGAATCCAGGATTCAACTTCACATTTGCCATAGATCGCTTAACTTTGGTTTTTTGAGTATCGTCGTGCCGCTTCAAAAAAGCTCGGTGGCAGGTCCGAAAACGTTTTTCACACGATTCTTGCGAGACACTGTTTTATTGGCTGCCAGCGCGGGGTACAAGAATGCGTCGTTTTCAGCGATGTTTGAGGCACAAAAAAATCTTTTTCACCTGACAAATCTGCACAACTGATGGGATTTCATGATTGACTCCGCAACCGATCGAACACTTGGGAAACGCATCGATACCATTCGATGGGACGACAATTCACCGCTGAGTCTGACGATCGAGACACGAGCAGGCGAAATCCGTACGCGGCATGGACGTTTTTGGGGTGGGGCGGCGGACCAAGTCGAAGTCGTCGAAATCGACACGGGCGCGGTCCGACTGATGGTCCTGCCCACTCGCGGAATGTCCATTTGGCAAATGGAATCCGCTGGCGTCCGGTTTGGCTGGAATTCGCCGGTCAGTGGTCCCGTTCACCCATCACGCGTGCCCGTTTGCGAACCAAGCGGCCTGGGTTGGCTGGACGGTTTCGACGAACTGGTTGTGCGATGTGGACTGGAGAGCAACGGGGCACCCGAACATGACGAAACTGGAAAACTGACGTATCCACTGCACGGTTGTATCGGGAACTTGGCCGCCGATTCGCTGTCGATCGAATTCGACGAAGCCACTGGGCGATTGGAGTTGATCGGCGAAGTCAAAGAGTCGCGATTGTTCTTTAAGAATTTTACCTTGCGAAGTCGTGTCAGAGTTCACGCTGCAAGCGCGTTAGTCGAATTGCTGGACGATGTGACCAATGAACTTTCCAGACCGGCGACGATGCAATTGCTGTATCACATCAACGTCGGGCAACCCGTTTTGGGCGAAGGTGCAACATTGGAAATTCCATTGGACGAACTAGCACCCAAGGACGAATTGTCGGCCAGCGAAATTGAACAATGGAACCAGTACGGTGGTCCCGAAACTGGCTACGCCGAACGTGTCTATTTTGCCAAGCCGCGCGCGGACGAATCAAACCAATGTGTCTCACTACTGCGCAGTGCCGATGGCGAACAGGGGCTGAGTGTTTCGTTCAATGTCAAAGGGCTGCCGCGATTTGTGTTGTGGAAAAACACGGCTGACCTGCGAGATGGATACGTGACCGGGTTGGAGCCAGCAACGAACTTACCCAACGGCAGATCATATGAAGAAAAACAAGGTCGCGTCGTGGAGATCGGCTCTGAAGAAACCGCATCGTTTCGAGTAAGCTTGAATCCGCTAACAAGTGCCGAAGCGGTCAAAGAAGTTTCCCAGCAGATCGCAGCCATCCAAGGAGACGAACCAACCAAGGTTCACAACGTACCAAGACCAGGTTGGTCACCAGGCGCATAAGAAAGTAAGTCGCAATCTGAACGCAAAAGCCGCGGCCCGCGGTGGTGCCGAAGCAGCGCTGGACTCCAACGGGTGTTGTTTACTTCACTGCATCGCCTTCGATGCGAAAGATGGCCATGTGAGTGGCGCCGCGAGGACCTTTGCCGCCTGGGTATTTGTATTTTTTGGTGTCGATCTTTAGTTTGCCGTGGACGGTCACCGGGCGGGTGACAAAGTCGGTGGTTTTGCCTGGGTTCATTTCGATAATGACGCAGTCAAACAAAGCCGCACCAGGGCCGAAACAACATTCTTGGTTGTCGCGAACGAGAACGAACTGATCGATATTGGTTTCTCGAAAGAGGGTGGACGGCAAGATATAGCCGCTGAGTTTAACTTTGATACCGTCGAGCGACTTGACGTCTTTGTCGAGCATCTTGTCGTCAAATGGCGCGTCTTTTTCGATCTCGAATTTCAAATCGTCAAACGTGATCTCGCCTTTGGCACGAGCAGCCGCGCTGGACTTTTTGATCACGACGCCGCGAGTGCGTGGGTCAATGTTCTTTTCTTTGGTCGCTTTTTCTGTTTTGACCTCAGCGCTCGTTTGAGCCTTTTCGGCTTCGTCCGTGCTCTCTGCGACGACGTCTTGGTCATCGTTTGCGACAACGTGACTTGGTCGCAACATGACGATGGTCATCACCGCAATGAGAACAAGCGTGAAAAAGAGTGCCGCGCGTTTAACAAGCATTGAACCGTCGTGGGTGGTTGGAACAGTCGGACGTTTATAGCATCGACATTATCACCAGCGACATATCAATCTAGTTTTCACCAAGATGGCTGATGTCGCGACTTGCTATTTTACCTTGTCAGCTCGCATTTTGTAAAATACGTGGTTGTCAAAATCAGTCAGATCTTGGGCCGCTGGGCTTAGCGTGAACGTGCCAGCGAGTTTTCGTCGTTGCAAACCGGCTTTAATAGTTTGTCCACCCATCAGTTTGACTTGGATCATATCGCTACTTTTGGGCTGACCGCCAAAACAACAAGTTCCCAAATCTGGCACCAAAACGAACTGGCGAAGCATTCCGCCACCCGATGATGGGTGAACGTAGCCTTTGATAAACACAGGCTTGCCGTTGATGTCGAATGCCAATTTGGTTGGCTGATCGGGGCCTTGCCCGTCACGGTATTGCAATTGGTAAAATGGAACACGCTCGTAACCATCTGGGACTTCGGTCAGATAAATGTATCGGTGCATTGAAGCGCCCCCGATCACGATTATCGCAGCGGCGATCAAGCCAAACATTGCTAGCGGACGTCCGCTGTATTCTTCTGGAAACTGTTGAACGGCTCGCAAGCCAATGATCCCAGCAATGATCGCGATCAACCCAAGGGCTAACATCGGCTCGAACGTTGGGATCAGACCAATCGCACTCAACAGTGCAAAGAAAACGGAGACTACTGCTGCGCGACTGACGGTTCGGTAAGGGAAGTCGACCGAATCGTCGGTCGATGTCATTTGAATCTCGACTGACATCTTGTTCTCTGTGACGTTCAGAATTTGTGGGTGTTGGAAGTGGGGCGCGATCGATCCACAGACAGTCGCTTTTACGCTTGGTCTGATTTATGTTTGGTCCGTGTTTACGCTTGGTCCGTGTTTACGCTTGGTCCGAGTTTGTTATTGCACCACCGGTCAAAAGCAAAAATTGGCCGATCATGATGGTCGCGAGCGCCATCGCTAATACGGTGATAATCCGCCAAGGGTTCATTGCTTTTGGAGCCGATAATCCACCAATCGGGGCCGCTGAGACGGCAGCGGTCAGGTGATTTGGCTCTTTAGCAAGGCCGCTGGGGAAATCATTGGTTGATTCTTGTGGCACGATGGGCAATGAAACGTAGCGATTCGCGGGCCTTTTGGGTACCGCTGTCCCATCGCCGGAGGTGTCCCGGGCGGGGACGGGGATTGAGAAAAACGTTTTTGCCCGGCGAACGGCTTCAGAGTCGATATTTTCCAATTTCTTGAGAGACTCGGCAGCTTCTGGCAGCGGGCAAGCACGAAGATAGTTCACGACGGGCACTCGGACCCAGTTGTTGTCTTGATCCGCGTCAACGAACAAATCTGTCAGGCGATCAATTTGACTCCAATCACTCCAGCGAGCCAGGTCGGGAATCACCAAGTCGGCTAGGTCTTTGCGTTCCAATACATAGTGCAGCGATTCAGTCAATGCGCTGCGGGCGATCACGTCGCCTTCGGTGCCATGGAATCGAATGGCCATGATGGCGGCATACGTGTCTGCGTAAGGTGCTTTCTTGTTTGCCAAGAACAGTTCGTTTATTAACGGTAGGCCTTTCTCGCCTGCAAGCGTCAGGTAGCACGCGACCAGTGCATCCAAGCCACCACGCGAACTCTTTTGGGTGCTACGCATGATCTCTTCTAACATGGGCAGATCTTTTTCGTCGCCGCACACACCCAACATCGTCAAATAAAGTCGCTTGCGATCGGTTGATTGCTCGGGATGTCGAATCCACTCAATCAGTTGTTTGCGGTCCATGTCGGGCGCGAGCGATTTGATGGCGTCGTAGGGAGCGATTGCGAATTCATCGTAGGCATCGCGAGCCAACATTGATTCGGCGTCTTCTAAATGTCCCTGAAAGAATTTCAACCGCTCCAGTGGATCGTCTTTCAGTTCGGGAATCTGCTTAACGTAATTTTCTGAACGCTCCGTCAAGGGCAAACATGACCATTGCAGTTCGGGTGGATCGACGCCGCTGAGCATGAACTTGCGACCTTCGGCAACTTCGCCGTAGTAGACCGCGGTTACTTTTTGTCCCTTCGTGCAAAGGTCACTACCTTTAAGGACATGTTCGACTCGCATCAAGACTTCGCCGGATTCTTTGTCTCGCTCGGCGTCACCTTGCAGAGCCGTGGCAATCACGACCGCGTCCATCGCTTCCATTTCCTGTCGCAAGGTCTGAGAGACAGCGTTACAGAATGGGCAAGCTTTTGCAGTCGGTGGGATCACGACCAACACTGCTAGCAAGGCAAGCAAAGTGGTGGTGCACGACTGGAAACGACGTAACATCATTTCGGAACGTCCAAATTGGGAGGGGAAAGAGGCAAGATCCTTCTAATCATAGGTGCCAGGGAGGTGTTATGAGAAGTCGTTTTGGGCTTGCCAGCATCAGTGGGGCAAGTTTTGACGCCAAATTCCCCTCCTGAACGACTCAACCGATGATGCTGATTGTGCCGATAGTGAGGGTAGGCCGGGCCGCAGCACGTCATTTGCGGGTCTATCCACAGGTCAGTCTATGAGATTGGTTCTGTTTGGGTGGACACAAGGTGGCGATTGCGGAACGACACAGACCCACATTTTTTCAAACCATTTGGTGTCGGGAACAGATTGTCAGCTTTGCTGATATCGCCAAGCGTTGATTGCACCAAGCAAACACACTTGGCTTGAACGATCGTCTAACGATCTGTGACCGATTCGACCGCTAAGGGGGAAGCAGGAATGCTCCGTCATTTAATTTTCGCAGCCGTGCTTTTAAGCAGTGCTTTGGTAGTGACCGATACCGCATCGGCGGACCAACGGGCTTTCGGGCAGTCATGGGGCGGCCAGGCCTCCAGCCGCGACTGGAACCGCATGTACCACTACCCGTACGTGTACTACCCACAGAATTTCTATGGTCAGGAATACTATCGCAGCAGTGACAGCCTGTACCACCGTTATCCACAAGAAATGCGGATCCCGGTCTACAACAAAAAGTGGCACAACTACTACCCAAGCAATCGCCGCTATCACTCCGGCCACCACTTCATGTTGGACGTTTTTTAACAGACGACCTGTTGATCAACTTGCGAATAACGGCCGATTATTACCGTCGTTTCTATCGCAATTTGGCATGACAGATTGTCGGCAATGCCCTCAATCGACTGCCAACTTTAAGAGGCCGACCGCGATCGGCCTCTTTCTGTAGTTATAGTGGTCAGTGTCTTTTGTTGTCGTAGGTCAAAAACCTGCGCGGCTGTTCTTTTCTACTGACAAACGTCTCTATGGCCGCTGGCACAAAAATTCGATCGCTGTCGCGTCTGCTGGACGCGTCGCCGGGCTGCTTGTGGGTGATTGGTCCCACGGGTCGGTTGGTGTATCTGTCTGCTGGTGTGTCGCTGTGGCTTGGCATCGACGTGGATTCTCTTTTGGAACGCCGCAGCGTCGCTGGATCGCCGATCTCCGATGACCCACTGGACTTTGTTGCCGCGTCACTGTCCCCGCCACCTGGGTTTGATTCACGTGGCACTGCGTCGCTGCGTATTCAGCCACCGCCAATTGATGGTCGCAAAATCGAAACGTTGGATGTCAGGTTCATCCGTTTGGGAGACAGTTCGGATCCAGCGAGCAAAAAATCTGCTGCAAAGGATTCGTCGTCCAGTGGATCTCTGATCGTCGCCATCGGCGGCAAGTTTGACGACGCGGAAAACAACCTTGAAATCCAAGACGCCGTGGGATTGCGGAAACGGTTGGATGATTGGCGAAAACGACATATCGGAATTGCCACAATCGCCACCGCAGGCGTGTCCGCTGCGGCACGCAGGATGCGATCGCGGATCAATATCGCCACGTCAAGCCGTATGCACGTCGGGTTCTTCGGCCCCCAAGGCTGCGGAGCTCTTTCGATCGCAATGCGTGTTCATCATCTGACCGCACCGGACGAATCGTTGGTCAAAGTCGACGGACCCTTGATGGACGCAGAACTACTGGATGCGACCTTGATGCCAGCGATCAACCAATTGGCGGAATCAAGTTCATCCACCGCGACCGTCCTGATCACTGACTTGGATGACACGCCGATCGAAGCACAACAGCGGCTCTCGGAACTGATCGCGACGTTTCGCCCAAGGTTGCGGTTGCTTGCGATTTGCTTAGACGCACCCAAGTTGTTGCGTGAACCGCTGCAAGACGCCTCCAATAATGAATCGGAGCTTTCGCTAGAAGAAGCAACCACGATCGGACTGCATCCCAAGCTGGTCGATGTGCTGAGCGGAATGAACGTGGCCATCGAACCGATTTCGCAAAGGGTGGATGACATCCCCGTTTTGGCAACCGCCGCGTTGGACGCGCGTCATGCCGCTGGCGAAGGAACTGCCGAACGTTTCAGCCGTGCCGCATTGGACGCGTTGGTGATCTATCCTTGGCCAGGAAATTTTGACGAACTCCAAAACGTGATTCGCCACGCGATTCAATCTTGTCCCGGCGAATCAATCGGAGTCGAACATCTGCCGTTAGCCGTACGTTCCTATCGGCCCGGAGAAAATCCCGTTTCAGAAAAACTGGCCAACGTTTCGTTGGACGAAGCTGTTCGTCGATACGAAAACAAAATCATCCGCGACGTGTTGGAGTCTGCTGGCGGCAATCGCGCCGAAGCGGCACGGCGACTTGGAATCAGTCGTGCACGTTTGTTGCGAAAACTGGACGAGTCGGAATGATACCCAGTGGCAACAAACATAGCGCCGCCATCTTGACCGCTGCACAGCAGCAACGGTTATGGGTGGTCTGTGAATCGGGGGATCGATGGATCACCGCGACGCGACGATTCGTCACCGAAGTGATACCTGAGGATCTCGTTGCTTCGATCGTGGCCGCCAAGGCCAATCAGGCATTGGCTCTGCTGGTTGGTCAACAGAAAACTCAACAAAGATCGATCGTGATTTGGGAGATCAACCCATCAACGATTGCGGCTCACCTGGATCATGTCGCGCGGACCACGATCGCGGCACCAAGTGCGTTACAACTGGCTGTGATGGATTCGGCGGCGTCCCAGGCGATTTCCTCAACAGCAGCCGCCGCGTTGACCGAGATGGGTGTCACAACGTTGATCAACCATGTCGAACAACTGCCTGCTCTGGCGCCTTTGGTACGACGATATCTTGGGCGACGGTATCGGGTACGACGATAGCGACCTGCTAAAAATGCCGCGTTTTGGCTTTCCGCCGTGTTCCTGGGCGACCAGGTGACACCTTGGATTCGATTCGATCCAAAAGCGTTTTTACCGTCACTTTTCAGATTTGCCTGAATCCCTAGACTGACGGGGCTCCCAAAAACCTCTCCTACGGCTTAAACGCATGACTCTGACGACTGAATCCGTCCAAAACGCGATCGCCAAGCATCCGGACCCCGAAACTGGCCGCCCGCTTGATTCCACCAGTCAAATCAAAGACATCCGCATCGACGGCTCAACCGCCAATGTGACCGTCGGCATCACGTCGCACAGCATGCCGATTGTGGACGATGTCAAAGAAACACTTGTGTCAAAGATTGTTGCGGCTAACCCCGGGACGACGGTCAACATCGACATCGTTGCTCACGATCGTCCTCCAGCTCGTGTCGGACAAATTGGTTTGCGAGCCAAGAGTGTGATCGCGGTCGGCAGCGGCAAAGGTGGTGTTGGTAAGAGTACGGTTGCCGTTTCGATTGCGTTGACGCTACGCAAGCTAGGCGCGAAAGTTGGCTTGATGGACGCGGACGTCTATGGACCAAGCGTGCCACACTTGTTGGGCTTATCAGGTCGGCCTGCTATCTCGGACAACAAAAAGATTCAGCCTATCATGCTGGGCGATGACTTGCCGGTCATGTCGATGGGGTTCCTTGTTGAACCGGACCAAGCCGTGATTTGGCGTGGGCCCATGCTGCATGGTTCAATCAACCAGTTTTTGGGCGATACCGATTGGGGCGATTTGGATTACCTGATTATCGACATGCCGCCGGGTACCGGTGACGTCGCGCTGACTCTTTCGCAAGCTCTACCGCTGGCAGGCAGCGTTGTCGTTTGCACACCACAAGAGGTCGCGTTGTTAGACGCGATCAAAGCGATCAGTATGTTTCGCAAAGTAAACATTCCGATTCTGGGGATGGTCGAAAACATGAGCGGGTTTACTTGCCCTGATTGCAGTAAGACGTATGACATTTTTGGTCGTGGCGGTGCGCGCGAAAAAGCTCAGCAGTTGGACGTGCCTTTCTTGGGCGAATTGCCAATCAACATTACTTTGCGAGAAGCCGGTGATGCTGGCGAGTTAGCGCATGTCATTGAATCCAACGACGCCGCACGCGCCCCTTTAGAAGCCGTTACAAAATCGCTGGTCCGCAGCTTGGTATCCAAAGCCGCTGTTGCCCCACCAAAAGTCAGCTTGCCAACGCTATAAAGGCGGCGGTTGGCTTGGTTTTCAGATGCCGATTCGCAGCCAACCAGTTTCTGTTTACTAGTTCTCAAGCGTCGTCGATTGGCGCACGAAAAAACCGCCCGAAGCATGACGCTTCCAAGCGGTTTCTATGATTTGCGATGAATCAATCAAGACGATCGATTCTTCGTGAAGACTAACGACGCTTCTTGGCAGCTTTCTTCTTTTTAGTCTTCTTCTTGGCTTTCTTTTTAGCTGGCTTCTTTTTAGCCTTCTTCTTAGCAGCTTTCTTCTTGGCTTTCTTTTTAGCCTTCTTCTTAGCTGGCTTCTTTTTAGCCTTCTTCTTGGCAGCTTTCTTCTTAGCCTTCTTCTTCTTAGCTGGCTTCTTCTTTGCTGCGCGTTTCTTCGTTACTTTCTTCTTGGCTTTTTTCTTTTTCTTCTTAGCCATAATCTTTTTCCTCCGCGAAGGATGTTTAACGAAGGCGAATCCTTGTGACTTTTGAATTAATTTTAAAAGTCACCGGCCACGGCTCACCTATCGTCGATGGTAGCTGGATCCCAAAGCTTCGAGTCGCTCACCAGTAGCGCGTTTTCGATTTGTCTCTGCTTCCTTGACTTACGTCGAGGAGACTTTGACAAGACCTCCAACGTGCTTGGTACAGTTACCCGACCTTGCTTATCCTTCCAGCCGTTAAAACTGGGCGTAACTTTACGCGCTTCCACAGATTCCGCAACATCTTTTCGCGAAAAAAATGCTCGCACACAAAATTTTTTTCCTGCGCGCGATGAGTTGTCTTGTTCGAACGCCAACCGTTCTGCGCACTGATTTTGTCATTGCCAACTCTGTCAATCTACTTAAATGCACAGCGCATGACGCGCGCGAACCTATTTTAACATCGTTGACGTAAACTGATGCGCCACAACAAGTTTTGACTTTGTGTTTTTGCGCTGAAACAACAAAATCCAGCGCTTCGGCAAACCAAAACACTCTTTGCGCGATAGTTGATAACGCTTTGCGCATCGCACATTAACGCAACGTGATTGAGTGTTTTCAAAGCCGTGTTGATCACGTAAAAAAAATTCAATAACGCCAGTGACTTTGTTGTTGAAGCAGTTGGTAACTGCTGAAAGCGAACATTCCAAAGAATAAGGCCATCATCCATTGTTCGCTCTTGCCGGCGTACAAAGCGAGCGCGCCACCTGCAATCACGCTCACCCAAAGCGACTGTGTAATCGTTCCGCCGAAGATCAAAAACAACGAACGTGAGATGTGACCGCCGTCCAATGGCCAAACCGGTACAAGATTCAAGAACGCCCACATAATGCTTGGCAACAAGTAACAAACAAGCAACGCGTACAACCCAACGCTATCGACTGGGTTTCCATCCAGCATCCCTGGTAGATTCATCGATTCGGTTGCCTTGTCGGTGACGCTCAACAAGAATTCTGGCATCCAAAGGAACGCATCAATTTCGTAGCCAGAAAATTTGAAGACCGCGATTAACAACGCTGCGGACAACAGTTGCAATAACGGTCCCGCCGCTGATACCCATAGATCCTGCTTGGGGCCAAGTCTTCCGACTGATTGGCCCGGCATATACGAACCAGATGGAATCGCTAGCCCGCCAAAGTGATACAGCACGATGGACGAGTGAATTCCATATTGGCGAAATGCCAACGCGTGCCCCAGTTCGTGAATCAAAATCGACACCAACAAACTGACGACCCACAACAACAGCAGCGGCAGGATTCCGGGACTGAGCTCGTCAAAGTAGCGGTCAAGATTCTGCGCCAGTCCATGCCCAAACACGATCGCGCCAAGCCAGAATGTCCAGCTAATCCGAACAGGAAAACCCATCAAGTCAAAACGTAGGTCGTATTCGTTTTCCGGCGGTGCTTGCAACATGGGCGTCTCGCGTGTTCTCTTAAAATGGCGGCAATCAAAAACTGAGTCTAACGTTTTGATGAATGATATGTGGCAGCGAATTTAGAAACTCAAGAGAACGAATCCAAAGCAACCGATGCAACAGCACGTTGGACGCCGCGAATTCAATTCAGCGTGTGCAAGTTGCTGATCACCAGCGGCCTGCTGATGGCATTGGTCGCGCTGAATGTAGGCCGGTTGCGACGATACCTTCTCCCAAAGCCGAGCTGATCGGTCATGAACTGGCTCATCACGCCCTTGGTCACACCGGGATCATTCGCGGGACGATGCGCCAAGTCTATCGCCCAATTTCACGCCTAGACGAATTTTCCTGTGATGCAGTCGCTAACGAATTGGTTGGCGACCAAAACGTGTCACTTAACGCAATCACCTTGCTGACTGTCGGTCCTCAGCTTTATCCCCAAGTCAATCAAGCTGCCTTGAGAGAGCAGGTTGAAAAAGTGATGAAGAACAAGAAGACCAAAAAATCGGAATCCGCGTCGACTCACCCGCACATCTTGCGACGCTACGGGGCCTTATTGGGGATGAAGATCTGATCAGTTCGATTGCCGGACCGTGGTTGCGAAAGTTCGTCGATCTGGCGTACGAACTATTTCAAGTTTGCCATCAGGAACGCCCACAGATCCGCGTACTCTTCGATCTTTTTGCTGACCGGCGTGCCCGCGCCGTGGCCGGCCCTGGTTTCGATTCGAATCAAAGTTGGATTTTCACATGACTGCGCGGCCTGTAGTGCGGCGGCGAACTTGAAACTGTGTCCTGGCACGACACGGTCGTCGCGATCGGCAGTTGTCACCATCGTTGCCGGATAACAGGTTCCCGGTTTGACGTTGTGCAGTGGCGAATACGACAACAAGTTCTTGATTTGGTCTTCTTCGTCACTGCTGCCGAATTCCGTCGCCCAAGCCCAACCGATCGTGAATTTGTGATATCGCAACATGTCCATCACACCCACTGCTGGCAAGCAAGCGCCAAATAGATCTGGTCGCTGGGTCATCACCGCGCCCACCAACAATCCACCGTTGCTGCCGCCACGAATGCCCAGCAAGTTTGACTTGGTGTAGCCCGCTTCAATCAAGTGCTCTGCCGATGCGATGAAGTCATCGAACACGTTTTGCTTTTTCAATCGCATCCCGTCTTCGTGCCACTGTCGCCCGTATTCACCGCCGCCTCGCAAGTTCGCGACGGCATAAACACCGCCCGCGTCGATCCAACCGGCGATCGCTGGCGAAAATGATGGAGTCAGGGAAATATTGAACCCGCCATAGGCGTACAACAACGTTTGGTTGCTGCCGTCCAGCTTGGTGTCTTTGCGTCGTGTCACGATGATCGGCACACGAGTTCCGTCTTTGCTTTTGCAAAAAATCTGCTCGGTCGTGAATTCGTCGACATTAAATGCGACTTCGGGCTGCCGCCACAAAGTGACTTTGCCTGCATCAGCCAGATCGATGCGATAGATCGACGCGGGTGTGACGTAATTGGTGAAACTAAAGAACGTTTCTTTGGCATCTTGGCGACCACCAAAGCCGCCCACGCTGCCAACTCCTGGCAACGGGAGTTCATCGATCAGGTTGCCATCGATATGGTGCCGAGCCACTTTGCCGCGAGCGTCTTTGAGTGTCTCAACATAAAACGTTTCGCCAAACAAACTGACGCCTTCGATCACGTCGTCACTTTCGGCGATGATTTCTTTCCATGCGTCACGCTTGGGATTGTTTGCATCCACAGCGATCAGCCGTTTTTTGGGCGCGTTGTGATCGGTGACGAAGTACAACGTGTCGTCTACAGCGGCGACCCATTCGTATTCCGCGTCAAAACCCATGATCAGTTCGACCAAGGGGCTATCGGCATCGCGAAGATCTTTGATAAAGACCTGAGCCTTTGGTTCGCTGCCTTTCCAGTTTTGCACGATCAAGTACCGACCGTCGTCGGTGACCGCTGGCGAAAAACCCCACTTGGGATGATCGGGTCGATCGACAATTAACTTATCGACACTTTGGTCGGTCCCCAGTTTGTGGAAGTACATTTTTTGGTTTTCGTTTGTCGCCAGCAGTTCCTCGCCTTCGACGGGTTCTTTGTAGCGCGAGTAAAAGAAACCGCTTGCGTCGGGCATCCAAGCGATACCGCTGAACTTGACCCATTGGACGACATCGTCCAGGTCTTTGCCGGTCGCCACATCGCGAACTTTCCAAGTCCGCCAGTCGCTGCCGCCGTCAGCCAAACCATACGCAATCAGTTTGCCGTCTTCGGTCGTTGCGGTCCCTGCCAACGACACGGTGCCGTCTTCGCTCAGCGTATTGGGATCGATCAACACTTCGCGGTCTGCATCAAGGGCGGCGGCTTTGTAAAGCACGCTCTGGTCCTGCAAACCATCGTTATGAGAATAGAAATACGTTTCGCCTCTGCGACGCGGCAAACCAAATCGTTCGTAGTTCCAAAGTTTCTCCAACCGCGCACGCATCGGTTCGCGATCAGGTAGCGATTTTAAGTAACTTTGCGTGATTTCATTTTGCTTTTCGATCCAATCGGCGGTTTCGTCGCTCTCGGTGTCTTCTAGCCATCGATAGGGATCAGCGACTTTGTTGCCAAAGTAATCGTCAACGGTGTCGCCTTTTTGGGTTTGCGGGTATTTCATCGCTTGTTTTTCTGCGTCCTGCGCGAAAATGTGAATTTGGGTTGTGACAATGACAAAAAACACGAGTGCGATCGTGCGGTATACATTCATGTTGCGAGCCTGTTGTTGGAAATCTTTCAATTGCGTTTTGCGAATAGAAAATTGTCGGCGATACGGCAGCGGAGAAACGATTGGATTGTGCAGGTCACCAGCTGAGTTCCGTGGTTGAGTGACTGGAACGGCGTTTTCCTTTATACCGAAGTCGATGGGGTAATCGATGGCGGATACAACGAATCTTGCGCGAGAAAGGTTTTCGTGGTGGCTATCGTTGCGCTCCCGCCTCATTCTGAACCAACATGGTGTCTTGCGGCGAGCCGTTCATCAATTACCCCTCGTTTTTATCGCGTCTTTTGCCGTCATCGGGATCCTGATCGGGTCAGCAATCTCCCTGCATGGATGGGAGACTTATCTGTTGTGGGGATCGATCCTGGCTGCGATGTCGCTGTGGGTGGTACTGCGTAGGGGCGAGCTTTCTTGGCTGATTGCGGCGTTGATCTGTTTGCCGTTGTTTGCTGCGCGGCATTCGGCCGTCATTACAAAACACTCATCGGCAACCGTTCACCAAATTCTGTCAACCGAACCACAGCCCGCAATCGTTCGCGCCACGATCGATCGGGCAATCGTTTTGCGACGCCATCCGCTGGCAAATTTCCCAAGACGTCGCGACCACAGTCAGTGGCAGACGCAATTCGAATGCTCTTTGCAACAGGCTCGCGTTGGAAATCAATTCAAACCACTCTCGGGACGACTGTTGGCAGTGGTCGACGGCGAATTAGACGATCGACGACCTGGAGACGAATTAGAAATCTATGGATTGTTAAGCGCTTTTGATGGACCGACCAATCCCGGCGAACGAGATTTGCGTGACGTCTATCGGCGTCGATCTTTGCATGCGCGGATCGATGTCGAATCCAAAGACCAAATTTTATTGCTCAGTCGTCGGTATTCGGGGATCTCAGCGGTCATGTCGCCGATCGCACATTTCGCAAGTACAAGCCGAGAATTGTTGTTGCAGCACACGACGGATTCGGCAGGACCGCTCGCAATCGCGTTGGTGATTGGTCAGCGTGAATTTGTGGAACCCGATACGCGTGATTTGTTGTTGGTGACCGGAACAGTGCATCTACTTTCAGTCAGCGGTATGCATCTTGCCATCATCGTTGTGCTGGCAAAAATCGTCGCGTTTTTCTTTCGCATGTCACGAACTACTGAGACAATCTGGATTCTGTCTGTTTGCGTTTTCTATGTCGCGATTACAGGTGGTCGTCCGCCGGTGATGCGGGCCGCGTTTTTAGTCGCGGCGTTGCTGTTTTCGATGTGGCTGCGACGGCCAATGCAGCCGATGAACACGTTGGCGTTTGCGGCGCTGTTGTTACTTTTCTACAACCCGCAAAACGCAACGGCGGTCGGTGTGCAGCTTTCGTTTTTGGCCGTGGCGACGTTGCTGTTGTGTGGGCAGCGACATCGCGGCGAATCTGCTGCCGTTGAACAGGCGCGACAACAAGAAGAACGCTTGCGACGATTGTCGGATGGGTCACGTTCGGTGATTGCGCGTTGGAGTCGTTTTCTGTTGAGATACGTCGGACAACTCGCTTGGTTCAGCGCGTGTGTCACTGCCACCAGCGTGCCGTTGGTCTGGTATCACTTTCATGTCGTGTCGCCCATCAGCGTTGTTACGAACGTTCTTTTGTCGCCGCTACTGATTTTTGCGTTGGGCTTTGGTGTTTGTACTGTGTTGTCGGGTATTTTTTCGACACCAGTGGGCAGCGTTTTTGGCTTGCTTTGTTCAGCCGTTTTGTGGTTGATGCATTGCATCATTCAGATTGCGGCCTCGATTCCAATGGGGCACTTTTGGTTGCCATCACCGCCGGGAATTTGGATTGCGGTGTTTTATGTCGTCTTGGTCGGATCGTTGATGTGGCGCGAACGAATCAAGTGGCTACGTCGTTCGTGGATTCTGATTTGGAGCGTGATCGCATACGTTCTGGCAACGTGGCCGGCGCCGCTGCAACAAGGTGCCATCGAAGCAACCTTTGTTGACGTCGGCCACGGCACAAGCGTCGTCCTGCGATTTAGCGATGACGACGTTTGGCTTTACGATTGTGGTCGGATGGCAAACGACCAGGGCAGCAGTCGTGACATCGATGCGACTCTTTGGTCGATGGGCGTGACACACCTCAATGGCATCGTGCTATCGCATGCTGACTCGGATCACTACAACGCAATGCCCGGCGTTTTGAAGCGTTTCAGTTGTGACCAGATTGTCACTCCGCCAGGAATGTTGGCTCAAGACGAATCCGGAGCGTTGGACGCAACACGTGCGGCGATCCAGCAATACGATGTGGCCGTTCATGAGACCTGGGCCGGGCAAACAGTGGCAACCAGCGACCGTAAGCTTGAAGTGTTGCATCCACCGCTGGCTGGAGTTGGCGGCAACGACAATGCAAACAGCATCGTGCTGAGCATTCAAAATGGCGGTCGCGTTCTGCTACTGCCCGGCGACTTGGAACCGCCCGGAACTCAAGTTTTGATCAATCAACCACGCCCCAAACCGGGCGGCGTTTTGATGGCACCTCACCACGGCAGCCTGACAATGGATGCCGAATCTGTTTTGCAGTGGGCAAGGCCAAGCGAGACTGCGGTCAGCGGTAGCCGGCGCGCTGGCCGCGTCGAAGTTGCTCAGATGCTAGCGGTTACCGGCAGCGGAGTTCACGTGACCGCAAAAGTCGGCGCCATCCGCGTGAAGATCGATGACAAAGGCCAGATCGACATTCGCTGCTGGAAAGATAAACCCTGGTAAAAACCAAATCACGTTTGGCCGTGCCTGCTGGCGTCCATTGACCCTGCTTGCTGCTCGAATCAGACTGTTTGTTCCCACCTACGTGCTGCAGACCGTAGTTGACCTTGATTGAAAGGCCGCTACGCACGCCAGCGTTTCTCACCCACCTTGGTTCGTTATGAACAACCGTTTTCTTTTGCTGTGTGCATTTCTATCACTTACCCCAAGTGTCACGTTGGCCGGCAAGCCGATCAAAGCGCTCTTGATCGCCGGTGGTTGTTGCCATGACTACAAAGGCCAAACCAAAGCGATCTCCGATGGCATCCAGGCCCGCGCGAATGTCCAAGTTGACGTGTACTGGACCAGCGATGGAAGCACCAATCCGCCTCTGCCGCTTTACAACAAAGCGACTTGGGCTAGCGGTTACGATGTGATCATTCACGATGAATGCGCGGCCAGCAACAAAGACGTCGCCGTCACCGCTAGGATCCTGGCGGTCCATGAAAAGATCCCGGCGGTTCACTTGCACTGCGCGATGCACAGCTTTCGCAATGGCACCGACGCGTGGGCGCGGCACCTGGGGTTGTTGTCCACCAGCCATGGCCCGCAAGAGCCGATCGAAATTCAGTTCACCGATACCGATCATCCCATCACCCAGGGCTTGAAGAACTGGACGACGATCAAAGAAGAACTTTACAACAACGCCAAAATGTACGACGCGCATCCGCTGGCAACTGGAAAGCAATTGATCCGACGCGGCGACAAGACACGAACTGCCGAAGCAGTCGTGGCTTGGACAAACGAAAAATCAGGTGCGCGCAGCTTTTCCACCACCATCGGACATAACACCAAAACCGTTGCCGATGATCGGTATCTGGATTTAATCACTCGTGGATTGCTCTGGTCCTGCGACAAGCTGAACGACGAATACCTGACGCCGTTCGAAGGCAAAAACAAAATTCGGTTCAACGAGGCAATGGCTGCGGAATTGGCCAAACGGGCCAAGAAGAAAACCGAAGCGATGTTAAAAAAGATGCCCGCCGACGCAACGCTTGTAAAAATCACAGCGTCAAGCGTTCAAAACGGTAACGAAATCGCCAGCGCCATGGACGCAGACACCAATACACGATGGTGCGCCAGCAACTCCAGCTATCCCCAATGGCTAGCGTTTGAGTTCGAGAAGCCAACCACGGTGACAAAATTCAATATCAATTGGGAATTTTCACACGCTTATCAATACGTCGTCGAATCATCGATCGATGGCAAAACGTGGTCAACACTCTCGGATCACACGAACAACCAAGTTGGCAATCCGTTTGACGAAAACGTTGTCGATCCCAAACCGATCAAGCACATGCGCATCACAGGTTTGGGCGGCAAAGGTTGGTGCAGTATTCGCGAAGTTCGAATAGAAGCCGATGACGTCAAGTCGTTTTGGCCCGCCATGCCGGGCAACGGATTTAAACCGGTAACGGTACAAGGCGATCCGTTCAAAAAGTCCGGGAACGTGCCTCCAGAAATCGCGCCCTACTCAGCGAATGCGGAAGCGGACATTTTGAAAAAAGTCAAAGTTCCCGAAGGATTCGTTGCGACCGTTTTCGCTGCCCCTCCAGCGGTAAACTACCCGGTCTTCGTCGCTGCCGCACCCGATGGAACTCTGTACGTCAGTAGCGATGGCAACGGGTCTCTAGGACGCGATCCAAGTCGCGGTCGCGTGATTCGATTGCGCGACAAAGATGGCGACGGTCGAGCAGACGAAACGAAAGTGTTTTGCGAAATCGATTCGCCACGTGGGCTCGTTTGGGACCACGATCGTTTGTACTTGATGCACCCTCCGCATCTCAGCGTCTTCATCGACAAAGACGGCGATGGTGTTTCGGATGAACAAAAGATCTTGGTCAAAAATTTGGCGTTCGGCTATGACAAACGGCCTGCTGACCACACGACAAACGGGCTCAGTTTGGGTGTCGATGGTTACTTGTACATTGCCGGAGGCGATTTTGGGTTCATGGATGCCGAAGGAAGTGACGGTCGCAAACTAACGCATCGCGGTGGCGGCGTGATTCGCGTTCGCCCCGACGGATCAGGCTTAGAAATTTACTCGACCGGCACACGGAACATTTTGGAAGTCGCGATCAGCCCGCAGATGGATATCTTTGCCCGAGACAATACCAATGACGGTGGTGGTTGGGACGTTCGCTTTCATCACTTCACCGGTGGCGAAGATCATGGATATCCGCGGTTATACAAAAACTTTGCCGACGAATGCATCGCTCCGTTAGCCGATTATGGCGGCGGCTCTGGCTGTGGCGCGGTCTATCTGGACGAGCCCGGGTTTGGAAAATGGAACGGAGCTCCCATGACGGCTGACTGGGGCCGCGGCGCGATCTACCACCATCAAGTAAAACCAAAAGGCGCCACTTTCGTCGAAACGCAAACCCCCGAAAAGTTCATTGCCATTGAACGGGCAACCGATGCGGACGTGGACGGTATGAGCCGAATGTACGCGGCAAGTTGGCGCGGCGCCAGTTTTTCTTGGGCGGGTCCAAACGTTGGCTTTGTCGTATGCGTACGGCCAAAAGAATACCATGCCACCCCGTTGCCCGATTTTGCCACCTTATCTGATGATGAATTAATCGCCCTATTCGATTCGCCAAGCTACCGAAGGCGCGTCGCGGCCCAACGAGAATTGGTTCGCCGCGGAAATCCAGCCTCGGAACAATTGTTGAGTCGCGCGAAAAAGAACCGACACGCCGATCGTAATTTGGTTGACCGTTTACAAAACGAAGCCAGTGATGCCGAAGTCATTAAGGCGCTTTCGCATACTGACCCGGTAGTGGTTCATGTTGCCATCCGATCACTCGCAAGCAGAAACGCTTGGACCGATTGCTTTGATGCACTTGATCGGGATGAATCAAGCGGCGATGCGCTGTTGCGCTCACTAGCCATGATGCACCAAAGTGAAGTCGTCACTGGGTTGATCCATCGCTACGAAAAAAATCAAAACGCCGAACTTCGTCGTGGGATTCTACGATCGTTGTGTCGATTGCATTTCATCGAAGGTAAGTGGAGCGGTCAATCGTGGGGCACACGCCCGGACACGCGTGGTCCCTATTACCAACCAGAACCTTGGAGTGAAACCGATCGGATCGCCAGTCTGCTGAAAGCGGAAATGGATCAGGCAAACGCAGAAGATGCCGCGATGCTTGTCCAAGAAATGAATCGCAACCGAATTCATTTTGACCAAACAACCACCCGGATTATTTCGTTGGCGGCGAAAAATCAAGCAATGATTCCCGACGCCGTTGCGCTGGTCGCTGCGACGAACAATACGTCAACCGAAGCACTGAAATTGTTGGTTCCGGTGACTTCGAGCGAAAACGCTGATGCGCAGACTCTTGCCAACGCGGTCACTGCCCTTTCTCGCTACGACCGGCCTGATGTGATCAAGCCAATCTTGGCGGCGATTGATCGTTTGAGTGGACTGACCGGCGCGAACCGAGAACTTCAAAGCAGCAAGAACGCGTTCTTTCGGTCGCGTTTACTGGGAAACCAGATTGCGGTCGTCTGTGCGCTCGCAAACGACAACCCGAGCGAAAGTTACTGGGCGGACGCTGCGATCTTGCACTTGGGTGGACAGAAAAACTCCAGTCCAGAAGCCAAAGCGGCTTGCCAAAAATCGATCGAACAAGGATGGGAAGATTCAAAGCGAAAACTGCGACTGATCAACGCGGCCACGCAAACTCGCAATCACATGATTGACGAACAGATTCTTGCATCGCTCGATGATAAAGACCCCAAAGTTGCCATGGCCGTAGCGGAGGCCATCAAACGACTGAAGTTGACGGTGATGGAAAAAGTAGATTCTCCATTGGTCGAAACCCTGGACGTCGAAACGGCCGTTGCCCAAGTGGTCTCGACGAAAGGCAACCGCGATCTTGGCGAACGATTATTTGCCAAAGCCAATTGCACTGCTTGTCACACCGTCAGCAAAGATGTCGCCCAGAAAGGTCCGTACTTGGGCAACATTGCTCAGACATACAAACGTCCTGATTTGGCCGCAGCCATTTTGCAACCCAGCAAAACGATTGCACAGGGTTTCGCGACAACCAGCATCTTGACCGATGACGGCAAACTGATTGTCGGATTCGTGACCAAGGAGTCTTCCAACGAAGTGATCGTCCGCGACAAGGAGGCGAAAGAGTTTACGATCTCAAAAGATATTATTGAGCTGCGTAAAACTCTCAAGACATCGATCATGCCAAAAGGCTTGGTGGACAAATTCACCATTCATGATGTTGCCTCCATCGTCGACTACCTGCAATCGCTTTCGAAAAAGTAGTTTGATCTACTCCATGTCGTTCAACTCGGCTTCCGTGTAGGCATTGTCTATCGTTTCGCCGCGACTGGCACACTGACGCATGCGAGCGAACTTGCTGCCAGTGTGTTGATAGGCTGTCATCACTTTGTGTTTTGCAAAGTTCGCTGCGCCAGCACGGGCCACGCCCATCGAGGCTGCTTCGGCAAACGCGTCTTGATCCGCTCCCAAGAAAGTAAACTGCCAATTGTATTGCGTTTGTTGGTGCTCGATCATGTTTTTGATCTCCGCACGGGTAAACTCGCGACTGGAGTTTTCTTCGCCATCGGTCATCACAACGATCGCAACCAATCCTGGTCGATCCTGTTCGTTCATCCGTGACAAACGTTGCCCCGTTTCATTGATGGCGCGACCGACCGCGTCCAAAAGCGCCGTCCCACCACGCGGTACAAGTTTGTATTCGGGAAATTCGCTCGCCGGAATTCCTTTGGCGACAAATTCATACTTCGTGTCAAACTGCACCAGCGAAATAAACGCTTCGCCAGGCAGTTCGGCCTGTTGGGCGATGAAGGCGTTGATGCCTCCTTGCGCGTCGTTGTAAATGCTTTGCATCGATCCGCTGCGATCAACGACCAGTGTAATGTCTGCTAAGTCTTTTCTCATTTTTACTCTCCATGAAGGTTGGTTGGGTGACAGCTTCTCTCGCTGCCAGAGTGGGTAACGGCCAGAGAGGTAGCGAAGCTTGCGCTATTTCAGATCGTTGATAAGAAACGTTCGCACTCTGAGCCGATTTGTGGTGGCCGTAACAAGTAAACGTTTTGTGTGCCGGAACTGCGTTCGATTTTGCGCTGTCAGGTAAATTGACGAAGTGTCGTTGGCGTGCAAACGAGGTTCACTCGGTTATCCTGCGCCGTTTAGGGTGACCCGGTTACTGGATCGGCAGTACACGTTAGCAATCGGGGCTTCGGCTCACAAAATCACAGCCTACTGGCTCGTAAAATCACAGCCCAATCCCGGCGTCTGGCTAAACAGACGAGTTCTATCAGCAATTGGTTCGCGCCGCGTTTGCGGTGTGCTGGCTGCCCGTTGGCTGTCTGCGCGACGAAGATTGCGGATTTTCGTTGAAAGCACATTAGTCACCGCGCTGACATTTATCGGCGAATGTGTACTATGAAGGGTTGTGCCGTCACTTTCTCACATGAAATCCTGCCATGCTCGCAATCCTTCGCGAGATCTCCGTCACCTGCTTCTTTACCAGTTACCTTGTTGTGCTGGTTTTAGAACTGTTGCGTTTGCTCGGTCGCATTCCTGGTCGTGGGCTGGCGGTGATCGTGATGATGGTGATCGGACTGTTTACCCACGTTTGCTATTTGACGCTACGGGCTGTTGATGGTGGGGAACACGCGGATGTGGGGTTGTTGGCGACTTGGTCAGATTGGTCTCACCTACTGGCATTGGGACTGGCGATCTGTTTTTTGATTTTGTATCTGCGCCGCCCCGATACGATCATCAGTTTTTTCTTTTTGCCAGCCGTGTTGGCCACGATTGGGTTAGGTGTCTATGTTCGCGACATGCAACCATTTTCGCGGACCGAAGCGGTTGGTGTTTGGGGAACCGTTCACGGAATGGCAATGATGGTCGGCGCCGGTGCGGTGCTGATTGGTTTCCTAGCCGGCATCATGTACCTCGTTCAGTCGTCGCGACTAAAGCAAAAGAAAGCCGGCTCGGCGTTACGGTTGCCAACTTTGGAAACACTCGGCCGAATGAACCGGCGATGTTTGGTGACCAGCACGATCGCCGTCGCCGTCGGTGTGCTCGCTGGAATGGTGATGAACCTGAACCGAAGCGGTCAAATCGGTTGGACCGAAGGGGGCGTGCTATTTAGTTTGCTGTTGTTTTTCTGGTTGTTGGGAACGACGGCACTCGAATTTTTATACGTCCCGGCCAGCCGAGGACGCAAAGCCGTGTATTTGACTTTGGCAAGTCTCGGTTTCTTGATCTTGGCAATGTTCAGTGTCTTACGAGGATCCCATGGGCAAACGACCAAAGACGTCAGCGTCTGGATCGATCAAACGAAATCCGCAGTCGTCGCCCACTTGTTTGCATCTGATGAACCACTTGGTATGGACAAAGACTGGGAGTCCAACCAATGAAGCTGCAAATGATTGGTTGCAGCCATCAAGATGCGGCCGTTGAATTCCGGGAACGCATTTCGTTTTCCGCTGACCAAATCGACCAAACGCTCAGTGCGTTTCGCAAGCGGTTTCCCGCCAGCGAACTGGTGCTGTTGAGCACTTGTAATCGCGTCGAACTTTATACATCGACCAGTGGTGACCAAGATTTGGATCGTGACAGCGTGGCTGCGTTTCTGGCGGAGCAACACGAACTGACACCTGCAGAAGTCGTCGACCAGATGATTTTTCGCAGTGGCAGCGATGCCGTCAAACACCTCTTTACGGTGGCCGCCAGTTTGGATTCGATGGTGCTGGGCGAATCGCAGATCTTGTCGCAAGTCAAACAGGCATACGACAAGGCCTGCGAATCGGGATCCGCCGGCGCCGCAACCCACACGGTTTTTCAAGCTGCCAACCGGGCCGCCAAACGCGTCCAAACCGATACCGCTATCCATCGTCGGCGCGTTAGTATCCCAAGCGTTGCAATTGGCGAAGTCGTTCCGGAAGTCTTCGATTCGTTGTCAGACAAAAAGGTCGTGATCTGTGGCGCTGGCGAGATGGGCGAAGAAACACTTCGATATCTGAAACAGGCTAACGCAAAGCAGATTTGTGTCGTGAACCGCTCCCGTGAACGGGCTGACGCGTTGGCAAGCGAATTCGGCGTTCAAAGCGGCAGTTGGAGCGATCTGCACAAGTTGGTTGTACAAGCCGATTTGTTGATTGGTACAACATCAGCGACCGAGCCGATTTTGACCGCCGCAGATTTTGAACCGCTACATACTCAGCGTCAAAACCGCTTGATGCTGATCTTAGACTTGGCCGTGCCACGCGATTTTGAAGCCGCAATTGGTGATATGACCAGTGTCTATCTGTATCACATCGATGACTTGCAAAGCGCATGCGAACGCAATCGTCGCGAACGTGAAAAGGAATGGCCCAAGGCGCTGGCGATCATCGAAGAAGAAACACAGCGGTTCATGCAAGATATGAACCATCGGGCAACCGGTCCCGTCGTTCGTCGCCTACGCGAACAAGCACACGAATTAAAGCAAGAAGAGTTGGCACGACTGACCAGCAAGCTACAAAACAACAACGTTGACGAATCCGTTGCAAAAGAGATCGAAAAGTCTTTTGATCGATTGATCAACAAGCTACTGCATCCGCCACTGGCATCACTGCGAGACGACGCAGCCGAAGGCCACGAGCGAGGACTCTTGGAAGCCCTGCGGTATCTCTTCAAACTAGGTGACGATTCTTAACCAATAACGAGGGGAACGCAAAACGATGCAAGTAACCATCATCCATTGCCCTACATGACAGGCGTATCGACCACGAGTAGCGAGTTACGCTACCGCCATTGAGGACGCGATCGGAATCGACGTTAAGATCGAAACAGGCAGTCGAGGCCAATTCGATGTGGTCGTCGATGGCAAGACAGTCGTTTCACGAAAAGGCGGCTTGCTGGCCATGCTCTTTCGCAAGCGGTGGCCAGAGACCAACGAAGTCGTCGCTGCTGTCCAAGCAAGCAAGTAACTTGCTTGAAAAAACGTAGCGGAAGTCGTGGAGACTTTCGGCAAAGACGCATAGAACCGAAAGTCTTGACGACTTGTCGATTTATTGTGGCCGAAC
>CAZZDZ010000004.1:10992-51403 GCA_964652675.1 uncultured Pirellulaceae bacterium | reverse complement strand
TCGGAACATAGGCGGACCAGCATTGGCAATCCCACCTCAGAAAAACGGTCACTAGTGGCTTGTGTTCGTAGTACCCGCCTTCAGGCGGAATTTCCGGCTAAAGCCGGGTACTACAAACTAATCGCACGGCCCTTCAATAGAGTTCGACTTTCCTCTGCATCACGAGCGCTGCGTAAATCGCTACGACTACAACTGCCGCCCAGCGATACTCCGACGGACCAAACACAACCGTTGCATTGAAAAAGATAAACCCAAAGAAAGCGTGAACGGCGATGTCCGTTTTTCGATTCGTTGGTCGTTGACGGTGGTGTGCGATTCCAATTCGAGCGGTATCAGCAAACCAAACGAGCGTGAATAGATAATTCACCCACAGACCTTCGCCGCGACGAACCCCAGTGATGCGTTGGGTTTCTATCGCTGTGTGCTCAATCGCATTTGCGTGGCTCCAATCGTGTGCAAACGCGAACGCGCAAGCAACATGAACAAGATAAAACGCGCAGCCAATCGTCCAGAAAACGCATTCACCTTTTAACGGAATTCTCGCCGTCCAGCCGTGACGTGCAACCACGAACAAACGAGCCAGATAGCATGCCAACGACAAACGGATCGTCCAAACAAGAAGCGATTCGCCTGTTGCTTGATCAATCAAAATGTTCTTTCCGCGTTGTGATTCAGACTTTGCCTGACTGCATCTACCTACTTTGCCATTTTGATCCGAATGCGTCGGTATTCAATTTGTCCTCGGTCGCCTTCTAGTCCGATTGGGCCTGAGTCGGGAATTTTGAATTCCTTTTCGATCACTTCGCCGTTACAAGTACAGTAGCCAACGCCATCTTTCGCTTCGACGACCAGTTCATTCCAATCCTGCGGTTTGTACTTTTTTAGATCCTTGTACGGTCCGGCAATGGCATAGTCGCGGCACTGCAGTTGCGGCCCAAGCACAAACACGCCGCTGTCCGCGTTGGGCGTCGCGCGGAACTCAAGGATCAGTTTAAAATCGCCCGAGAACTCTTTGGTCGTGTACATCTGCTGAAACTTTCGTCCTTCCGGTGGGGTCGTCACGATCAGTCGCCCGTTCTTTGCCAAGTATCGGCCGTTGGTTGACACCGCTTTTCCATCGAATGCGATATCTTTCTCGATGATCGGCCACATGCTGGCGTTCTTGCGACGGCTAATGGCTTTCTTTTGTTTCTCGCTGGTCGCGTGAAATCCCCAACCCGTTAGATCTTTGCCGTTGAACAGACTTTCGTAGCCTGGTTCGAGTTTAAAATCATCTGGCTCGGTTTTCTTTATTCCCAAAGTTTCCATCACTGGCACGATCGCGGCTTTCCATTTGGCGTAACCCTTTTTGTTCGGATGCAGCAAATCGGGGAACTCTGCTTTCTTGGCGTCACCCTTTTCGTCGGCGAACAACGACCACGTGTCGACGACTGTGATTTGCGAGTCGCCTTTGACTTTGGCGGCGTACAGTTCGTTGATTTTCTTGATCTTGTCGGCCGGGCGTTTCTTTTTTTCGCTGCTGGGAAAGACATTGCACAAGACAATCGGCATGCCCGGATTGTGTTTCTTTAGTGCTGCGATGATCAATTCAACATTGCCGGCGATCGTTTCCGGTTCCGCTTTTTCTTCTAAGTCATTGGTGCCCATTAGCATCACAACGGCCGACGGTTCCAGCGAAATAACGTCTTGCTTTAGTCGGATTAGCATGCCGCGAGTCGTATCGCCACTGATGCCTCGATTGGCAACGACCAGATCCCCAAAGTCGCCGTGAAAATCGTCACTCCAACCTTGGGTAATCGAATCACCCAAGAAAACAACGGCGCCCTTTTTGTCCTTTGCGTCCGCCGCGAAGGTGACGCGTCGCTTTTTCCACAGATTTTTGAACCACCCGTATCGGCGAATCGGACCGTCACCAGCCAAACCATCATCGGTCTCGGGTAGCTCCAAATTCGCAGGCTCAGCGACAGCCGTGTCCTGAGCCATCGTTGGAACCGCAAAAACCAAAAGCGCAATGAAACAAAGAAAGATAGAGCGAGACATCATTGGCGACTCGTAAGAGGATGGGAGTGGTGTGTACAGCAAGAACAGTTTACACAGATTCGGTTGGTCAGTCCCACCACCAGTCGTCGTTAGCCTCAGGACGTGTTTCTTTTCGCAGTTGGTTCAGCGAAGTATCTTCCTCCAAGGACTCCAGCGCTTTCTCAGCCTCGATCGACACACCTCCGCCAGCAGGACTGAAAAAGCGACGTTGTTTCCAAAAAGCGTTTACAACTGCCGGTGCTTCATTGGGATTGTTCATCGTATTGACCGTGAAAAACGCTTCGTTTGTAAATCGATCCGCCTGCCAGTTGGACAGTTTGTACCAATCGTTTTTGCGCATAAAAGCAGCCGCGATCAAAAAATCCGTAAGCTGACGCAACTGCCCATAGACCTGCGCCGCTTCGGAAATTTTTGCGTAGCTCTTCGTAAAATTACTCGCGTAAACTCGGGCGGCTCGCGTTGGAGCTCGGCCGGAATCAACGATCACGCCCGTTGCTAATATCTCTTTGTTCTCGGTTTGCAACTGGACGCCTTGCCCGTCGATCTTCATCGCCAAACGATCAGGGGTCGCGACGATACCATCGTATTTTGGAGTAAACCACCAACGCTCCAGCGCGCCGTTTCGCGCCGACGTCAAAGCCTCTGCAAAAGTCGTCATCTTTATCGGTGGTGATTCGACCCCAACCGCGATTCGCTTCATGCGATAGTCCGCTTCGATCATCACTCGGGCAAAGTTAGTACGCGGATCGATTCCGAAAACGACAACATCCGCCATTCCCAAACTATCGCGGACTCCTTCGGCAATCCATTTCCCAACTCGACCACGATCACGATCAGAAATTGAACGTGGGATCTGCTTTTGAAACTCGACCAGTTTCGCAAGCGACTCGGCGCGAGGATTGATCGTGCAACCTACGAACACAGGTTTCTTTTCACCTTCGTCGTTCGCGGGCTTAAAAGCACGCAATGCGACCACCAAATCTTCCAGCCTCAGAACTGGCCGACCGCTAACCAATCCAACCGGGTTACCACCAAGATCTCGTAGCCAGGGTTCGGCCGGGCCAGAAATGACAATGTCGTTTTTATCTGGATAACAAAACACGCTGGTGATTCGCGTCATACCTGCCAAACACAGCATCGCTTCGGTTGGCTCGCCGCCCCGATCGATTTGGTTCGCCAAAGCGGCCTCTAAGCGGACCAGTGACACCTTTCGATTTTTGACAGGTCTGGCAAGGTTTCCGACCATCTCCTTTCTTGCCGCTGCTAACTTCTGCTGGATCAACACCCCGCCTGGATCTTCAAATGCCTTGACCTCCAGAACGCCATCGGCATCGAACGAGACTCCGAACGTCGGCAGTTGAACCGTCGTCGCAAGTGGATTGCCGAAGTTTTGTGAGTTAGCGGAAAGAGCAACGCTCACGATCAAACAGAAAAGCAACCCGCGCATCGAAACTCCCTTGCTTTGAATTCCGCGTAGAAAAGGGACTGCCGTTAATTTCATGCCCGACGACAGCGATCAGACGTTTGTTCAATGATAAACGATCGCCAAGCGGGCGCATCAAGGAATCCGAATGATAAACCAGCTAACACCTGCATTGGCCGCGTTTTGATTAGCCGACTAACGCGTGACCCGCAACACGTAGCGTAATTTCACCTGGCTCTCTTTGTAGACCAAGTACTCGCTTTGGCTGAAACTGCTTTTGCCAAATTTCGTCTTGATTGGTTTTCCTTGTGGTACGACGACTTTCTTGCCGTCGAACTTCCACGTGATATCGTCCTTCGGATCGGGTTCAGTACGCCCACGCGCGACGATACAGTCATGACCTTTGGGAGGAGCCTTCAGGCGCCAATCGTCTTTGGTGATCGTGTGTTCTTTGCCAAGGGCGGCTTCGACCAGGAACATGATCCCCGTTCGACCGGACCAGCCGACATACCAGATCGATTTTCCGTTTTCCGAAGCCATGTAGATTCCCTTGCCGACGCGACCGCCGGAGTGTGGCATGATACGCAGCCCAGAACCCAGAATCGCGGCGACGACCGCGACATTGGTTCCGTGCCAAAGTAATTTTCGCTCACCAATTTTGTTCCAAGCCTTGAACCGTTTGTCCGACCCTTCGCGGTTACAACGGAACAAATCGACCAAAGTCGGCTTGCGCCCGTCTGATGTTTTGGCCATGTACTGGTCGACCATTTTGTACTCTTTGGACTTGGGGTCGACCCAATCAAGCTCCGTCTTCAGCTTCAAGTAATTCGAGTCGGCTGGATTGGGAAGCAATTTTGATTTTGATTTCACGGTTGCCTTGTTCTGCATCGCCTGAGCGATCTCGATGTCATTGAGCACATTGAGCATCTCGAATTTTTTCTGCAACAAGTCAGCCGTGTTGATCGGAGGCGGCACCCTGCGACCAAACGCATGAGGAATGACGGTATAGAACTGAGACGAAACGTCATTGATTTTGCGTGAGTTCTTTTTCTTGATCGCTTCTTCCAGGCTTTCCAGAACGTTGTAACCTTTTTGGACCTGGGCTTTGGTAATCTGCCCCAGCGGCATTTTTTTGACGTCGATGTCAAAGCTGGCCATCGCGCCCTTGAACATTTTGGGGTCAAACAACAACGAAACCAGACTGGCGACGGACTTGTGCAATTTTGACTTGGCGTATCGGGGCGCCGCCTTTTGCATCGTCGCAGCAGAAGCATCAATGGATTTGAGTTTGGCTTCGATATCGTCTGACTTTTTTGCGGCTGCGGCAGAACGATCGATTTCAATTAGCGCGTACTTACCTTTTTTGACTACGAACTTGGCACGATCTTTCCAGTTGTTTGCCGATTTGGATTTAAATTTTTTCTCGAACTGTTTTTCGGCATCCGCTTGCGTACCATTTCCCAACAGCGCACTCTGGCCCGTTTCTCCAACACGTCCCCAACGAGTCCAGGTGTAGAACTTTTTGCCACTTTGCAACAACTGGATGATGTAAAACTTGTTGTTATTGGCGCCAATGTTCGTTTGATTCAACATCGCGTCAAACGGTGCAACGACCTTGGCTGGCTTTAATTGACACGACGAATCGACAGGGATTTTGCCGGCCGCTTTGGTGGGTGCGGCTGCCGCCGGAGCAGATTTTTTTGCGGCTTTCTTTTTAACGACCTTCTTCTTCGCGGCCTTCTTTTTTGCAGCTTTCTTTTTGGGTGCTTTCTTCTTCGCAGTTTTCTTCTTCGCTACTTTCTTTTTCTTCTTAACCGCTTTTTTCTTGGATGGCTTTTTTTTCGCGGCCTTTTTCTTGGCTACCTTCTTCGTCTTTTTCTTTGCTGCTTTTTTCTTTGCCATCTCTCCGCTCTCCTTGACGACTACTCGTGCCAAAAACATGTCGGCCGATCGCTTTGTTTGCCGATTTTGAGATGTTAAACGTTAGACCGAGCCGTGAAAAGCAATTTGGAGGCTTTATCTTGTTGAATTCAACAAGCGATTGAAACGCGATCGACTACTTCTCCGAGTATTTCAGTTTGCCAGCCTGTGCGACGGCTTTACCAACGCGCCGCAAGTCGCGGCACTCCAGGTCCCAGAGCAAGATTTGACGCTTCTTCAAACCATCGTAGATAAATAACACCGCGTGCTCGCGTTTACCTCGTTTGCCCCAGACCACGTGAGTGCCCAACTGAATGTGGTCCGCAGCAAAATACTTGCGAAATAAAATCGGACCGATGCTTTTGTGTCTACCGATCTCGCCATCATCCGCGGTGATTTGGATTCGGCACAGCGAGATGAACAAAAGAAACGCGGATAGTGAAAGTGGTAACGCTGACCAGATCGTCAAGACGCCAACGACGACCCAGTTAAAGCCATTTCCTTTAAACAGCACCAGCATCCAGGGCAACAGGCCGAAACCGACAAGCACGACACCGGCGCAAAACCAAACCCCGCTCATAATCCAATTTCGCGATGCGCGAACCGGTTCTCGGCGTTTCATGTTATCGATGGTCATAACTGTTAGGCACGAAGCAACAGCTTAATAGGCGCTAAAAAACACGGCATCCTGCCCAGTCAATCACTCCGTTTGATCGACGTGTAGAATACGACTGCTTCCTCCTTTATCCCTGCCCCGCCGGATAACATCGCATCATGCGTTGCATTTTCACTGTTTTCAGTATGTTTCTTTGTTCGTTTTTCGCCGGGGCAGCTGACAACGATTCCGATTCGATCCGTGTTCTGATTGTTGACGGACGTAACAATCATGCCTGGGAAGGCACGACCACAGCAATCCGCCAAGGGCTGTTGCAGACCGGCGCATTCTCGGTAGACGTTTCTACGGCGCCGCTGAAATACAACAAGCCGCGCCCCAAACGCCCCAAGAATGACGCAACAAGCGAAGAGAAAGCGGCCTACGACGCTCAGATCGCGACCTGGCAATCCGCAGAAAAAAAGTACGAAGCGTCCATCGAATCCCAGTGGGATGCTTGGCGGCCGAAATTCGCTGACTACGACGTCGTTGTTGACAACTACAACGGACCCGATTGGCAGACGCCGGTCCAAGCTGACTTGGTTCAGTTTGTGCAAAATGGCGGCGGACTGATCGTTGTTCACGGCGCAAATAATTGTTTTCGTAATTGGGACGAGTTCAATCGGATGATTGGACTTGGTTGGCGCAAAGCAAACGACGGTATTTGCGTAACAGTCGACGACGCAACCGGAAAATTGATTCGCCAACCAGCAGGCGAAGGCGCCAATTCATCACATGGCTCCAAGCACCCGTTCGTGATGAAGACGCGGGCGCCCAATCATCCAATCATGAAAGGCATTCCGAGCGAATGGTTGCATGGCACTGACGAGCTCTATCATGCAATGCGTGGCCCGGCTGACGGCGTCGAAGTGTTGGCGTCTGCGTTTTCGGATCCCAAACAACGCGGTTCAGGGAATCACGAACCGATCGTTTGGACGACGAATTTTGGCGGTGGTCGAGTCGTGACGAACACAATGGGCCACTACTGGGTAGGCGGCGCGGGCGAATGGATGCGGCATTCGTTGCATTGCGTTGGTTTTCAAACGGTGATGGCGCGCAGTTGTCAGTGGGCGGCAGGACGCGATGTAACGATCGATGTTCCCGATGCGTTTCCAACCAAGAGCGAAATGTCGATCGTTCATCCCGACGACATGCATTGGACCGCGGACGGCAAAACTTTGGCCGGGGCCCCGCAAGCGATCGCCGACGCGGCCCAGCGAGCCGCTTTCAAAAAGAAACAGAATCCGTATTGCATGCTGAGCCCCGAAGAATCGGTGGCGATGATCAAATTGCCATCGGGTTATCGCGCCGAAGTCGTCTTGGCAGAGCCTCACATCAGCGAACCGGTGCTGTCGGTTTGGGATGGCAATGGAGTTCTGTACGTGGCCGAGATGCGGAGCTACATGCAAGACGAATTCGGAACCGGGACAAAGACGCTCAAGAACGGGCGGATTTCGCGTCACGAAGATACCAATGGCGACGGGAAGTTGGATCGACACACGGTTTTTATTGACAAGCTGAACTTGCCGCGAATGATGCTGCCGCTGGACGATCGGTTGGCGGTCGTCGAAACCGACACGACCGACATCTACAGCTATCGCGATACCGATGGTGACGATGTAGCCGATGAAAAGATCCGCCTGTACGAAGGCAAACGCAAGATAGACGCCTCGCGCAGTGTCGAACATCAAGATAGCGGGCTGGTTTGGACGATCGACAATTGGATCTATCTGAGCCGAGGGCGCGAAAGGTTTCGATTCACCGATGGCAATTGGAAAGTTGATCCGATCGAGTTTGATTGGAATCAATGGGGATTGGATCAAGACGACACGGGACGCTTGTTCTTCAACGCAAACAGTGAACCGCTAAAAAGTTTTCAGCAACATCCGATCTACTGGAAACAGATTGCTGGTCAAGCAAAGGGACGATGGCGAAAGCCCACTTTGGGAAGCGACTATGACGCCGACTTTATGGACATGCATTCAACGTGTCAGTTGGGTGATCGTGGCGAAGATCACGCGTATCGTTCGTTTACGTCCGCAACGGGTGGCAGCGTTTATCGTGGTGACAATTACCCTGCCGATGTTCGTGGTGACTATTTTGTATGCGATCCGACGGGGCACTTGGTTCGCCGTGCAAAGATGCGACGCGATGCTGGCAAAATCGTCGTGGAAAATGCCTACGCAGCAACCAAGGGGGAGTTTGTCGTTTCCAGCGATATCAATTTTCGTCCCGTTGCGACTCACACGGGGCCAGACGGGTGCTTGTATGTCGTCGACATGTATCGTGGCATGATCCAAGACGCACCGTGGGTCAACGAAAACATGAAAGCGATGTTGCGCAAAACGGGTTTGAATTTCAACATCAAGCACGGTCGCATCTATCGAATCGTTCACGACGCCACACCACCAGCCAAACCGGCAAAGATGCTGGAGATGCCGACAAGCGAATTGGTAAGTCAACTGGCCAGTGAGAACGGCTGGCGGCGCGACACCGCGCAAAAGTTGATCTTGTTACGAGACGATCGCGACGAAGTCAAAAAAACATTGATCGATTGGGTCGCAAATCACGAAAAACCGTTGGCTCGATTGCACGCACTTTGGACATTGGAGGGAATGGGAACGCCTGACGCGGAACTTTTGGTGCGGGTGATGGCTGATTCCGATTGGCGACTTCGCGAAGCAGCGCTGCGAATCAGCGAACCGTTGATTCGCGCGGGTGACAAAACGCTCTGGGCTGCCCTACCGCGTTTGGCTCAAGACGCCGATCCAAACGTTGCCCGGCAATTCATTTTGTCGCTTGGCTGGGATCTGAACGACGATGCGGTTGAATTGATCGACCGGGTGATCGCCAATCATCTGACAAACGAAGTCGTTTTTCTTTCGGCGATGACGACGCTTTATAATCGCGAAACACCGATGATCAAAAAGATGCTTAGCGGAGCCGCGTTTCGGACGATCAAAGATCCATCGCTGAAAATCAACACTCAGCGGCGATGGAATCTTGGCATCGCGAATTGGAAACAACAAAGTGCGCCAGCACGTCCGTTGGATGCCGAAGCGATCAAGTTGGTGGAAAACGGCTATCAAATTTACGCCCAGCTGTGCATCAATTGTCATGGCGAAGACGGCCGGGGGATGCAATTGCCTGGCCAGGAAATCAAGGCGCCGGCGCTGGCCGGGTCACCGCGTGTGTTGGGCCAAAAAGAAGTGCTGAGCCGGATCGTCTTGCATGGATTGACTGGTCCTGTCGATGGCAAAACCTATCGCGAAGTCATGGCCCCGTCAGACAAGAAGGATGACGAATGGGTCGCGTCGGTCATCAGCTACATCCGCCAAGAATGGGGTAACCTGGCATCGGTTGTCCGTCCAAGTGATGTGGCCGCGATTCGTAAAGCCAGCGACGGGCGTTATCGCGCTTGGACGATGGCCGAACTGGAACGCTACAACTTGCCCGAGATCACCGACCGCAGTAGCTGGGCTGTCGATACAAACGGAGGCGTCGACGCTGCCAAGCGAGCGATCAATGGTAAACCTGATTCGTGTGACAATTCCAATTCGCCGGGACGCTGGTACCAAGTGGACCTTGGCCGGCCACATACGATCACATCATTGGTTTTGACTTCATCGACGCCCGATCGCTATCCACGCGAATTAGAAGTGTTGGTGTCGGGAGACGGAAACAAGTGGAGCGACCCGGTCACGCGCGGCAAGGGCGAAGGAGCCATCAATATGGTTTCGATGGAACCCACGCTGGGGCGTTTTATAAAAATTGTGCAAACCGGAAAGAGTGACCACCATCGATGGTCATTGACCGATCTAAAAATCCACGCGATCCCCGGAAAGCTCGACGCAGTTCCAGCCGCCCAAGACGACGGACCGCTACCACCACCAGCAGAATTGGTCCAAATCAGTGGCGACGCGAAAGCAGGCGAAGCGGTGTTCAAAAAAACGTGCAGCCAGTGTCACCAAGTCAACGGCGAAGGGGTCAATTTCGGTCCCGAACTGACGAAGGTAGCGACGCGTCTGAAGAAACTGGAAATACTGAATTCGATTTTGACACCCGATGCAGTGATCGACAAGAAATATCTTGGCGAGATGATTATCAACGACGAAGGCCAAACGTTAAGCGGTTTCATCGAGAAGGAGACGGGCGATACGATCACCATTCGCTCCGCCAACAATCAGGTCACCACGTTGCAACAAGATGACATCGAGGTGCGTCGCGCAATGAACAATTCGTTCATGCCCACAGGACTGGAGCGAACGATGAGCAAGCAACACTTGGTGGATTTGCTGGAGTACTTGATGACGCAGCGGTAGAGGCCCGTAGATTTTCCCAAGGTAGGTTGCCGAAAATCTTGGCGACTTCCGCCACGTCCTTTACGAAGTTTAAGTAACCGAGGATATCTGGCAGCTTTAGAACTAGTGGGCACCTGTTCAACATATTTGACAACTTGGGTGATGTGCGTGGCCCTGGTCGCTTTGTTTCTATGCTGTTCTCCCAGCTTTGGACGTTTAAACGGGTTTAAACGTTGAAAAAAGCGAGATCGCGCTGGCAGCCCGAACAAAGTACGCATTTACCCTGCCGCACCCGGTTGACGCAGGCTGGGGGAGCCGTAAGCTTTCGCTGAATTACCAAGGCAATACAGTCTTCCTAACCTACATGCGGAGAGAAACCATGCGAAAGATTATTGCATTCCTGTTGTTGACGGCTGTTGCCGTTATGTCGGCTCCTAACGCTGACGCTGGTCTGTTTGACTGCTTGAAAGGCAGACGTGGCGCGGCTGCATGCTGTGCTCCCGAGCCTGCTTGCTGTCCACAGCCTGAACCAGTCTGTTGCCCAGCACCAGCACCGGCCCCAGTTTGCTGCCCAGCACCTGCACCAGCTCCAGTTTGCTGCCCAGCACCTGCGCCAGCTCCAGTTTGCTGCCCAGCACCTGAGCCAACTTGCTGCGATCCATGTGCGGCTCCTAAGCGTCCATGCTTGCTGGACCGCTTGCGTGCTCGTCGGGCTGCAAAAGCTTGCTGCACACCGGATCCATGCTGCACACCGGATCCATGTTGCGGCTAGTCCAGCAGCAAAAAGATTGATTCATCAAAAACGGGTGTTGCTTCGGCAGCGCCCGTTTTTTTTTGGTTCGTTATAATCCGCCCTCGCCCTGTGTATCCTTTTGTTTTCAGATGCGTGAGCCCATCGGCATGAATTCCGACCTCAGTTCGTTGCTACCGAAGTTCGGGTTGTCCGAATTCCGTCCTGGGCAGCGCGATGTTGTCGATTCATTATCTGCTGGCAAAGACGTGATGTGCGTGATGCCAACCGGAGGCGGCAAGAGTCTTTGTTACCAACTGCCAAGTTTGGCACGCGAAGGCATGACGATTGTTGTGTCGCCGTTGATCGCGTTGATGAAAGACCAAGTTGATTCGCTACAGGCCTTGGGGATCAACGCCAAACTAATCAACAGTTCGCTGAGCGCTTCGGAGCAAAACGAAGTGATGCGTGAGGCGGCCACCGGCACGATCGATTTGCTGTACGTCGCCCCAGAACGGCTTCGCAACGGCCGGTTTTTGGAAGCGATCTCGTCAGCCAAAGTCAGCTTGCTGGCGGTCGACGAAGCTCACTGTGTCAGCGAATGGGGGCACGACTTTCGGCCTGACTATTCGCGACTGGGGCAGTTTCGCGAAAAGTACTTGCATGGCGTTCAAACGATCGCGTTAACGGCGACCGCAACACCAACGGTTCGCGAAGACGTTTGTCATTTGCTGGGGTTAAAGTCCCCCGCCACGATTGTGACCGGGTTCGCGCGAACCAACCTGCGTTTCAATGTGATCCAAGCCCAAAAAGATCGCGACAAAGACGAGAATCTCGTCAACTACTTAAAGAAACAAGACGGAGCCGGGATTATCTACGCGGCCACGCGAAAGGCTTGTGAAGAAATCGGCCAATGGTTGCCCGAAAAAACGCGCCGATCGATCGGTGTTTACCACGGCGGCATGGACGCGATTGATCGCAAGCGTGTTCAAGAAGCATTCATGGCTGGCGAACTTTCCGCGATCGTTGCCACCAACGCATTTGGGATGGGCATCGACAAATCCGACATCCGATTCGTTGCCCACTACAACATGCCCGGCAGCTTGGAAGCGTATTATCAAGAAGCGGGCCGGGCCGGTCGCGATGGCCAAGAAAGCGATTGCTTGTTGCTATTTGCTTACAGTGATCGTTACATCCAAGAGTTCTTTATCGACAACCGCTATCCGTCCAAAGAAACGGTTCGCAAGGTCTACGAATTCTTGTTGACCCGCAACGAAGACCCAATCGAAATGACGCAGGAGCAAGTTCGCAGTGCGATCCAAGTCAAAGACGGCAATGAATCGATCGGAACGGCCCAATCGTTGCTGGTCAAAGCGGGCGTATTGAAACGGCTAGACAATTCATCCAACAGCGCCGTGATTCGTATCGACACGGACGCCCCCACTTTGCTGGATTTTTTGCCCCGCGAAGCGAAATTGCGCAAGCGAGTGGTGCAAGCAGTCGAGCGGGTCATTGGGAATCGCCGCTACGAAGACATCTACGTTCCGATCAAGCGATTGATGGAACTTGCCCAAGCCGATCGGACTCAATTAACACGCACGCTGCGTGAATTATCAAAACTGCGATCGTTTGACTATGTGCCGCCGTTCCGCGGCCGCGCCCTGCATTTCCTGCAACGAGATGTACCGTTCGCCCAATTGGACATTGATTTCGATGAACTTGACCGGCGAAAAAAAGCTGAACACGAAAAACTGGAAGCCGTCATCAGTTTTGCCAGGACCAGTGGCTGCCGCCAGCGAGTGATTCTGAATTACTTTGGCGATCCCAACTCATGCGATTGTGGGAAATGCGACCGCTGTGACGCAGCAGGCGCCGCGAAAGTAAAAACGGGCGATCAAGTTTCACTTAACAGCGAACTTAAAGGCGTCGATTCCAGTGCGTTGTTGTGCGGCGTCCGCGTTGTGCTCAGTGGTGTGACCAGAATGCACGGCCGTTTTGGAAAAACGCTCGTCGCCCAAATGCTGTGCGGATCTAAAAACAAAAAACTGCGACAATGGAAACTCAATCGGCTCAGCACGTACGGCATGCTTTCGGCGCTGCGGCAAGCGGAGATTGTTTCGGTGATGGATTCGTTGATCGAAGCCGGTTTGTTGGAACAACGAGAAGTTGACGAGCGACGCCCAACGGTTCAGATCAGCGAAAAAGGCAAACGGGTCATGCATTCGCAAGATCCTTTGCCAGATTCGGTTCAAATGACGTTTCCGCTCGCCAAACGTCTGGCGATCGCAGCGCGTGATATCGAATCCGGCGACGTCCAGTCCAGTCCTGCTGTTGATGGGGAAGAAAGCACGAGCGATAAGTCTGACGGCAAAGCAGAGCAAGACGACGCGGCGATGGTTACCGAAGCCATCGCAGAACGCTTGAAGAGCTGGCGTCGAAAGACATCTGCGGCGTTGGGCATTCCCGCTTATCGAGTTTTGAGCAATGCGACGATCGACCGAATCGCTGAACTGGTTCCCACCAACAGCGAACAATTGGAATCTGTCTCTGGCGTGGGGCCTGCCACGATGGAACAGTTTGGCTACGACGTTTTGGAACTCGTCAGAGAAACATCCCAAGCCACCACCGATGAGATCAGCAAAGAAGCCAGCGCCAACGATACCGAAACCACCAGCGAAGACACTTCGCCCGCGCGGCAAGAACCAACTGCCGACGAAGAGCCAACAGTCGACGAGGATCCAGATGACGGTGATTTACCAGTCAGTAGCCAGGCTGACCCGAGCGGTCCTGATGACGATTTAAGTTCCCAAGCAAGCGTTCAATCGAAGTCACAAGCTGCACAGGACAGTGCGCCAAAAAGTTATACCGAGGACGATCCCAGTCAAAACAACGACAAAGTCCAGGAAGCCGAGCTTCGTGTCGACGCAGCAAATAGCGAAATTCCTGCTCCGCACAAACGCCCGATCGAGCAAGAAAAAAAACGGCAGCAAGAATCTGATGTCCCAACTGGCCCTGTTTCGGACTGCTATTGGACATGGCGTCTGTTCAAGGACGGCTATTCGATTGACCAGATCGCACAGATACGCGGGCGCAGCATCGGAGGCCTGATTCAGGATTTGGCCCAAGCCTCTGCGGCAGGGTACAAAGTTGAACCCCATTGGAAACCGAAACTCCAGTGACCCAAATTGGGGCTCATTTGACGTGCGACAATTCGTACCACGCAACGTGTTTTGTGCTGATCGGCGGCTTTTGGATTTATCTAACCGCCAATTCAATTGGGATGCTGGATCACCGCGAGTGGCAGCACATTGGGGCAACGAACGCCATTGAATTGCCTCGGTTAGTCACTTGCGGTCTTTACCGGTACAATTCACCGATTCGAGAGTTGTCTGAGAGGTGATTGATCACTTCTTAGACTACCAAAGCGTGGTTGCAGCAACTTCGCGAAATATTTGAATCACCAAACCCTCGACCAGCCCGGCAATCTGGGTAATCGTTAGTTAAATAAGAAGCGGGCCGCAACTGCCAAAAACAGTGCGCGGCCGCCTGCGAAAGGCAGTCAATGGAAAAGCAGTCTGGCGAACCCGACAAAGATGAACCCGAAGTTCAGCAACGGCGCGGAAACAATTCGCTTTTGATCGCGCTGGTCGTCGCTGGTCTGATCGCGATGATGTTCTTGCGCGGGCAGGAAGATGCGTCCAAAATTTCGACCTCGTTCTTTCGCAAGCAGCTTCAGCGAAACAATGTCGAAAGAGTTGAATTCGACGAAATTCGAGCCTATGGCGAATTTGCCGACGCGCCGGACGCCCCCAAGATAATGAAAAATGGGGTTCTAAAAGATCAGCTAGATAAAAATGGCAAACAGATAAAGCTGAACAAAAAGTTCTACCTGAATTTGGGCAACGACGAACGATCACGTTCGATGCTCAAAGAGGAACTCTTTGCGGCCGGCGTCGACTATGGCGACAGGGACAAAGATCCCACGCAAGCGATCATCAGTATGATTGCGTTCATTGGATTGCCGCTCGCGATTTTGTTCTTTCTGTTCATGATGATTCGTCGCTCGCGCAGCGACATGATGGGCGGCGGTTTCTTGTCTGGATTCAGCAAGAGCCCGGCCAAGCGATTCGAAGCGAACGAAAAGATGGTGACGTTCGAGGATGTTGCGGGACTCGAAGGCGTCAAAGCCGACTTGCAAGAGATCGTCGACTTTTTGAAAACGCCTGAAAAGTTCCAGCGACTTGGCGGACGCGTCCCAAAAGGCGTCTTGTTAAACGGGCCTCCGGGAACCGGTAAAACGTTGCTGGCTCGTGCGGTCGCTGGCGAAGCCGAAGTGCCGTTCTTTTCAGTCAACGGTAGCGAATTCATTCAGATGTTTGTTGGTGTTGGTGCCAGCCGCGTGCGTGATTTGTTCAAAACCGCCAAGGATCAAAGCCCCGCGATTATCTTCATTGATGAAATCGATGCGGTCGGCCGACAGCGTGGCGCGGGAATGGGCGGCGGTCACGACGAACGCGAACAAACGCTAAACCAAATCTTGGGCGAGATGGATGGGTTCAGCCCCAGCCAAGCTGTCATCGTGATTGCGGCGACAAACCGGCCCGACGTATTGGATCCTGCCTTGTTGCGCCCAGGTCGATTCGATCGCCACGTCACCGTTGGTCGCCCGACGCTCAAGGGACGCGAAGCCATTTTCAAGGTACACGTGCGAGACGTGCCGCTTGCCGATGACGTGGATTTGCATCGATTGGCTGCCGGAACGATTGGGTTGACTGGAGCCGATATCCAAAACATGGTCAACGAAGCTGCCTTGTGGGCTGCCCGGCAAGACAAGAAGGTCGTCGACATGGACGACTTTGACACCGCACGCGACAAGATCTTGATGGGTGCCAAACGCGAAGAAGTGCTCAAGGGCGAAGAAAAAGAAAAGACTGCCTATCACGAAGCTGGCCACACACTGACGGCATGGCATTTGGATGGCGCGAATATTGTTCACAAAGTGACTGTGATTCCGCGCGGACGTGCTCTTGGTGTGACACAGTACGTTCCCAACGAAGACCGTTTGAGTATCTCCAAAAAAGAGCTCGAGCATCAATTGATCGTTTTGCTCGGCGGCCGTGCTGCAGAAAAAATTGTCTACAACGAAACGTGCGTTGGTGCCGAAAACGACCTGGAACGCGCCACCAGCATAGCGCGAAAAATGGTCACCCACTGGGGCATGAGTCCCAAGGTCGGCCCGGTTAGCTACAAAACCAGCGACGAAGACCCGTTCATGGGACGCGAAATCCAACGGACACGGCAGTTCAGCGAACACACACAAGAGTTGATCGACGAAGAAGTCGGTCGAATCTTGTTAGAAGCCGACCAGAAAGCGGAGCAGTTGTTGCGAGAGCACCGCAGCGAATTGGAGACGGTGACCAAGGCGTTGGTGGAAAAAGAAGAGCTAAGTGAAAAGGAAATCACCGATTTGATCGGCCCATCGATTCAGGTCCGCAATCGTGACAAAGCTGAAATGCCCAAAGTGGATAACTACGCCAAGAATGCTTCGGAAAGCTAAGGATGGCTCGCGGATAAGTGCTAGGTTTGCAGCTTGATTGTGTGGTTCCACTTTACCGAAGCAAAGCGTCAGCGAAGGACAGATCCTTACTTGCGCGTTTTGGCACCAATTATAGACATTTGTTTGATCGACCGGATGAAACAATGAGAAAACCAGCGGCGAAGCAGCGACAGCATGTAGCCCCATGCGTAAGCATGGGGTTCGGCATTCACCACCAACCCTCGTTTTTCCCGTCCTTCATCTCCGCCGTACGGCGGAGATGAAGGACGGGAAAAACGGAACCGATACGAGGCCTAATCGCCCATAAACTGGCTCGGATGATGGCAAAGAAAAAGCGTTCCAAACAGCGAGCCGAATTTCGCAAGAACTCGCAAGGACGCGTACGCAAAAGCGATTTCACTCGCGAGTTCAAAGGCGGCAACGAAGACGACTTGGCCGACGTCATCAACAGCGAAAGAGTCAGCGGCAAAGGCGCTCTGACGCGCAAGCGAACGGTCGCGGGCGTGGACGATCCCAACGCAGATGATTCGTGCACCGTTGCCGATGACGCGTTGCTTCCCGGTCGCGTCATCAGCGTTCATGGCCTCAAGAGCAAGGTGCTTGGTGACGACGGCAAAATGTACGAGTGCACTGTGCGGCAGGTGCTAAAATCACTGAGCATCGAACAACGCAATGTCGTCGTGGCTGGTGACCGCGTTCGTTTGCGAGCCGAATCGCAAAACGATGCAATGATCGAGCGAATCGAGCCCCGCAACGGCTTGATCAGTCGCACAAGCCGCGGCCAACAGCACGTGATCGCAGCCAACGTAGACTATCTGTTGATCGTGATGAGCGCGGCACAGCCGACGTTGAAACCCGTTCTGATTGACCGGTTTTTGTTGACAGCCGAACAATGCGAAGTCGAACCTGTGTTGGTGATCAACAAAATCGACTTGGTGGATCTGTTGGAGCTGCAGTCGCTACTGGGTGTCTACGCGTCGATGGGTTACCGCGTTTTGGTGACGTCCGCAGAAACCGGGGTCAACATCGACTACTTGCGTCAACTTCTCTCTGGCAAGCAGACCGTGTTGGCTGGCCAAAGCGGCGTTGGGAAAAGTAGTTTGTTAAACGCAATCGAACCAGGTCTGGGTCTGGCAGTGTCGGCGGTCAGCCGTGACAACGAAAAAGGTCGACATACCACGACCGCCGCGCGTTTGATTCCGCTGCAAAGCGAAGGGGCGGTATTTGATACACCAGGCATACGGCAGTTTCAGTTGTGGGATATTTCTGCAGAAGAAGTCGCTGGGTTGATGCCCGATTTTCGCCCTTACGTTAGCAGTTGTCGATTTCCAAATTGTCTGCACCTGAGCGAACACGAGTGTGCAGTGAAAGACGCGGTGGCCGATTCGCGGATCGACGCAAGGCGTTACGATGCCTATTGTCATTTGCTTGAAAACGACTTGTTGCTGTAACGACCTCCTCTTTGAAAGACGAATTAAGTGAGCGATTCGGATTCCGTAGATCCAGCTTCATCGCCCGGTTCTCAACAGCCAACTGGCTCTCAACAGCCAACTGGTTCTAAACAACCAACTGATTCGCAGCCGGATCAGCACTGGTGGTACAAAGGGGCCGCAATGGTGGTTCTTGCCGCGCTGATTGGAATTTTTGCGCTGGTGCTGTTTTGCTATGCGTATGGCCTGAATTTTCAGGACGAAGGCTGGGCGCCCAATCCCGACGGGTCTCCTCAGGTAAAACAGGGGCCGCTGATTGGTTCGCTGATCGCCACGGTGATCGCGACCATTTTGTTTTGGTGGGGATTCATGCACGTCACCCGATCACGTGTTGGCAGATCTTAGTGTTGGCGGGTAACACGGGCGTTGACGAGACAGTTAGTAACCGTGCAATACGGATCATCGCTACAAGCAAACCACCGAGCCAGATGGAGCGTTAGATAGTTGGAGCGATCAGGGCGTGGGGTCCACAATTTGTTGACCCTTTTTGGCCCCGAAACTACACTAAAGACATCGGTGACTGGCCGGTTTCTAGCTTTTAAAGTCCGGTCTCCGTAGCTCTTTTCTTTTATTGAACCACTTAAGTTCGTCGCAATTCCGCGTGTGCTCACGCCCTCTTCTTCATTCATTCAACACGATGGCTTCTGACGAATCGATCCAAGCTGATGGCTCGACAGCGCGCCGCCAAGGTGACGCATCGGTGGATCAGCCTGCGCCTCGATCGAATTTAGAATCGGACCCGCAAGAGACGCCCGAGTTGGAACAAGCGAAAACGGTCATTCGCGGTTCTTCGGTGGCGATGCAAAACGCCAAGCGCGCTGACCGAATGAACCGTAGTCCGGTGGCCATTGCCAAGGTGCTGTTGGAACAGCACTTGAACCACTTTTACTTAGAAGAACTGGTTGGTGGAGGTGGAATGGGTGCCGTATTTCGCGCTCACGATGATCAGTTGGATCGCGAAGTGGCGATCAAGGTCATTCCGTTTGTCGGCGACGACCCCGATTTGCAACGTCGGTTTCGCAACGAAGCCCAAAGTGCCGCCAAGCTGGATCATCCTCGAATTGCCCGAGTGTTTGATGTTGGCAGTCAAGACGACTGGTATTACATCGTCTTTGAATACATTCGCGGAACGAATATCCGCGACCTCGTAGCGGGCGTAGGCCCACTGGCCGTTGACGATGCCGTGTTCTACACCTGTCAGGTTGCCGAAGCGTTGCAGCATGCGGCGGACCGTGGCATCGTTCACCGCGATATCAAACCATCAAATGTTTTGGTGGGACAAGATGGTTCCATCAAGCTGGTAGACATGGGCTTGGCGCGATCAGACCGAATGGAGATGGGCGCAGAAGACGAAACAGCAAGCGGCGTAACGCTGGGTACGTTTGATTACATTTCACCAGAACAAGCCCAAGACCCACGCGCGGCCGATTTGCGCAGCGACATCTATTCGCTTGGCTGCACTTTGTTTTTTATGTTGACGTGCCAGCCGCCGTACCCCGGCGGAACGATGCTGCAGAAACTGCTCGCTCATGGCAGTTCGCCGCCACCCGATGCCAGACTGCAGCGAAATGAAGTCAGCTACGAACTTTCAGCGATCATCCAAAAGATGTTGGCCAAATCACCCGACGATCGGTATGAGACCGCGAATGATTTGATCGCCGACTTCCGCGAACTCGCTTTTCGTGAAGGCCTAGCGCGATCACAAGGCGTCAATGCGGTTTCGGTCAGCGAACCAAGTCGTTTGGCACTCTGGCTTGAACGAAATGCACCTTGGATCGCGGCCGCTACACTGCTGCTGGTCACGGTCGGCTGGATGCAACTATTCGCTTCGACACGCGACGAATTCTTGCTGAAGCGACCGCCAAGTGTGACCAATGCTCAACAGATACCGCTGGATATTTCCAGCCCCACTCCATCTGCCATTGATTCCACCGGCAACCCTTCCAATTCGGCTGGCATCCCTGGCCTGGACACCGATGTTCCAGAAAAGTCCGGATCACCATTGACGTCGCCAACTTTGCAGACGGATCCGCGAAACTTGGATTCGGCACCATCGTCTCAATCGGCCGCGTTTTTGGGTTCCCCGATTCCAGATGAGCCGGGATCTGCGTTACCACTAGATCGGTCTGCCGATGAATCTGTGGGAGCCGAACGAGTAAAAATGGCCGATCCCAGATCAGACGAACCGGGCGATCAACCACCCACGCTCTTTGCCTCTCCGCGTTTGGTCCGAGTCGTCGGTCCCGATGCCGAAATAGATTTGACCGGCGACGCAGTACCACGAGATATTGATGGTGCGGCGATGGCCCGTTCACTGAAGCAAGCTCTTGAGTATGCTCAACGCTATGATCAGATCGAGCTGATTGAGATTGCGACACCAGTTTTTTCAAGTGAGCCGATCGTCATTCCTCGAGATGGTTTGAAGATCATGTCGACGGTTGTCGGCGGCACAAAAGTGGTATTCCAAAGCCCAAGAATGTTGGCGATGGAACGTACGAGAATGATCTCGCTTGGTTCGTTCAAAACGTATTTCGAAGGCCTGCACTTCGTTTGGGATGTACCACGAACGAATTTGGACGGCGGCGCGATGATCGCGTTAAACGCAAATAAAATGGTGCAACTGACGGACTGTTCCATTACCGTTCGCAATCCGGCAAGCCGCGCAGACGTTTGTGCGTTCGAGGTGATCACGAACCCAGATGACGGGGCCAGTTACGACGTTTTTGGCGAGCCAATTGAAAGCAGCCCCGACAGTCAAAACTTAGACGATGATCAATTGCCGTTGGTCGCGATTCAGTTGTACAACGTGATCGTTCGCGGCCAGATGACCATGATCCAAATGGACTTTGCTGCCGCGCTGCAATTGCAATGGGATAATGGTCTGCTGGCTGTTTCGCAACGAATGATCGAAACCGGTGGCGCCCGCATTGAACCTTCGCCAAAGTACAATCCTATTTTGCTGCAGCTAACCGAACTGACCGCGCACGCGCCGCTGGGGATCATGCAGATGCGGCTTGGTTCCAAAGGTCGCTATCCAGTCGCGATCGATCGAGAAGCGAACCACTGTGTATTTATGGTCGACACGGGAGTGCCTCACTTCGAGGTGACTGGTTTAGGGTCCGTTGCGGACAACACCAATCTGGTGGAGTTTGATGGTGACTCCAACGTCTACGAAGTCGACGACACCATGTTGGATCCGATGGTGATATTGATGGACACGCAAGGCGAGTCACAGTCCACGCTGGTGACCGATTTGGCAATCGTTGCCCCCAGTTGGTTTGACGAAAAGTCGCCGTTGTGGTCTGTATGGTGGTCATCCAACCGCTTTGCAGAAACCCCTCCAGATCAACTGACCCCTAAAGATTATCGCCAAGAAGGGGCAGTGTTCAGCGGATTTGACGAAAAAGCGTTGCCTCCGCTGCCTGCCCAGGACGATAAAAGGATCTTAGACACTCAGTTTGGGAACGACTCGCTGGACAAAAATTCCGCAACAAATGCCGAGGATTCACGTCCTTGATTTGACTTTTTCAGGCTCGGCAGGCTTAATAGGGCGTGGAGCAAATCGTTCGGCTCCTGCCCTACAGCGTCAATCACCCCGCCCACCTTCAGTTCCACGCAATTTTGATGCGGATGAACTGCTTAAAACATTTGGAGAATATGAATGAAACGTTTCGTTTTGCCTTTTTGCTGCCTCTTCTTGATCGCATCACACGCCACTGCGACAAGCGACTTCAACAAACAATGGAAGGCAAATTTTGTTGGTGAGGACGCGAACGACGACCTGAAAAGCAAGGTCAAGTCAGCTGGTTGTTACGTCTGTCACGTCAAGGGTCACAAAGACAAGAAAAAAGCACGTAACGAATACGGAACTGCCGTCCACAAGTTCCTCAAGAAAAAGGATTTCCCGAAGGACTACCTGAAAGAGAATCCAGAGGAAGCCAAAGCCAAAATCCAAGCCGGATTTAAAAAGGCCAACGAGATGAAGAGCAAGGACGGCGACAAGTTTGGCGACAAGATCAAAGCCAACAAGTTGCCAGCGATCGATGGCATGCCCAAAAAAGAGTAACCACCTAACACGCGACGGTCTCAAAAGACCTGACCAACCAGTTACCATCGACGCTTCGTCCGCTATCGGACGAAGCGTTTTTTGTTTCATCGCTCCGTCTCTCCCAAACCAACCCAATGCAAAACCACTGGCCCGCAATCTTACTCGTATGTTTGTGCGTTTGTCCCGTCGCAGCGCAAGACGCAAGAAAAAACAAAGCGCAGAGCACAAAGAAACCAGGACCTTCCATCACCTGGGTCAACAAACCGACAGACAAACAGCTTCCATTACCTCGCGGAACTCAGCACCTGACGTTTCACAGCAAACTGGTCGATCAGGACATTGGTTATTGCGTTTACCTACCTGTCGCGTATCGATCATCGCCCAAGAAACGTTTTCCGGTGATCTATAACTTGCACGGAAACGGTGGCAACGAATTCTCTTCGCTTGAATCGATCCGGTTGCTCGATCGACAGATTGCTTCAGGCAAGATTCCCCCATTGATCATGGTTTTGCCCAATGGAGGGCACAGTACGTTTTACAAAAACAGCGCCGATGGAAAATTCCCGATCGAATCAATCTTCTTGGACGAATTGATCCCACACATTGATCAGACCTATCGCACGATTGACGATCGCAAAGGCCGCTGTATCGAAGGGTTCTCGATGGGCGGTCGCGGGTCGACTCGGCTGGCAATGAAACACCCCGAGATGTTTTGTAGTTTGTTTTGCCAAGCCGGCAATGTCCCACATCTGTTAGAGGTTTTCGACGAAATGTCTGAATCCCAGCGTGCCGCATCGCTGCTCGGACCCGACCGAAAAAACTGGGAGAAAGACGACGTTTATGCTGTGACCAAGAAAAACAAATTCAAAATCAAGAAAAACGTACGAATCCGAATCGCCTGTGGAACAAAAGATGGCGGCCATCTCAAAACCATCCGCGATTTCCACTCGCACTTGGTCGACCTGGGAATCGACCACACGTATTTGGAAATCGAAGGCCTAGCGCATCGGCGAAGCGAAATGATCTCACGCTACGCACCTATCTGGTTCAATTACCATGTCGAATCGATGAAACGGGAGGGAGCTTGGGAATCAGAATAGAGCCATCTCGTCCCAACTTGGCAAATAACCTTGATCAACTGCCGCCTGCAGAACTAGCAGAGTCGGACGCTTCGCGCTGGCGAAGGATTCCGCCAGCGCGATGTGGTGACCTAGCATTCTTTTCAAGCTACCCGAGCGATTTGACTTGTTGCAGTGTCAACGAAGGTTCGGGGCGCGCGGTGTAATCCGGATCGACGTGGGCATTTCGTACCACGCCGCTTGCATCAACCACAAATCGCGATGGGATCGCTAATTCCCATTTGCTGTTTCCGTTGGCGTCATCAAGGTTGATGCCAAATTTGCCGTAGACGTCTTTCAAGTCATCCGGAAAACCGTGGACCAGATCCAGCGAACGAGCGTACTGGTTGTCTTCGTCATAGAGCACATCAAATTTCAGATTGTGCTTATTGACTAATTCGCTATTGAGCGACTGGATCTGCGGCGTGATGGCTACCATGGTTGCGGAACTGGCTTTCAGTTCGTCGACGATATCGTTAAGAGCATACAGCTCTATGTTGCAGTATGGTCACCACATGCCACGAAAAAACGTCATGACCAACGGTCCACTCGAAAGAAGTTGGTCCGAACTGACGGTCGAACCGCTGGATCCGATCAGAGAAAACGCTGGCAGTTTGTCTCCCACCGCGGGCGTTTTGCGATTGGGCACCGATTCTGCAAGCGCGCTTCCAGCGGCACCGACGATCGACAAAATTTCGTCATTGACCTTGGTGAGGAACACCTTCTTGTGTTCATCAAGCTTTTCTTTGAGTGTCGGCATTTTGGTTTCCTTTTTGCATGTTGCATGACCACAGACAACTTTGATCATCAAGTACTTGCGCTCTCGCGTCAAGCAATGCGTTGCGCGACACCTCTGTTTCACATCCTCTAGCACCACATGTTGGGCAATCCAAACCGAATTTGGGTTGATTTGTGTCCATGAAAATCATTTGCGTATTCTTCTTTTTTGCACCTAATATTTTGTGACTTGGAACGTTTTCAAAGGTAGCCACAAACACCCACAACGATACTCATTCAATCCAAAGCAAGCAAAAATGGCTTTCACGACAAAAATAGCAGCTCTCTTTTTTTGTTTTTTGTTCTTGGCACAAGTGGCGCAGGCAGACGACGATGAAGGCGCTGTAGCGCACGGTCTGCATTGTCGATTGGTACCCGTTCCCTTTGCGGTTGACGATCGCGAACCAGACATCTCAAGCATTGAGAAGAGTTTTGACGATGGCGACCAGTTGACGTTTGCCGTGGAACTAAAGAATGTCAGCAAGGAATCGATCAAGATTCACGGAGTCCACTATGGGAAAAGTTACGGTGCGGCGTCGGGGCGATTGAATACTGAATTTTTGGGCCCCTGCCTTTTTGACTTTCAGTTTTTCGACACCAATGGAAAACCACTCCCAAGAGCCGAGCGGTTCTTCGCAAGTGATATTCTGTCGCTGTCTAGCGCGTCCGAACACGAACTAAAGCCCAATGAAGCGTTGACCGTCATTTTGCGACCAGCAAAATTCCGACCTCCGATGCAACACGTCTTGCCAGCAGGCAACTATCAGGCAACCGTTCGCTACCACTTCGAAAAACCAGACCCGAACAAACCCGGAGCCAAAAAATCCGATGCCTGGGCACACGAAGTGACCTCCAATCGCGTCAATTTCACAATCGCCCAAGACGCTGATTCTCTTTTCAGGCACAAACTGGTTTGGGGACCTGAAAACAATGGCTTGCAAGCGGCGATCGAATTAACCAAACCGCACTATGTCTTGGAAGATCCTCAACAGGAGCCCGGCGTCCCGGTGGGCGCAAGTTTGGGGGTCACGTTTCACGTCAAAAATGTCAGCAATGACCTGATCACGTTCGTCAGCGAATCAATGCGCCAGGATGACGAAGTAAAAATCACTGCATCAAGCGGAAAGGCCATGCGACCACGCGGCACTTGGTTTTCCGGCTGGCCGATTGATATACGTTGGAACCTGGAGCCGGGCGAAGTGGCGACTTTAAGCGTACTGTCCCCAGCGATCAACTCGATCAAAGAACCAGGCGAGTACAAATTTCACTACAAGGTTCGTTTTAATGGACGAACCATGGAAGACGGCGAAGGGAATCAGATCTTTCCCGCCAAAGGTGATTGGCAAGACGTGCTGCAAACGGGCGAGTTACCATTATTTCTGCGCAAGCGAACGATTGAAGACGACGATCGTGCCAAACCGCCCTACTTTGTCGGCAAGATTAAGTTCGTCGGCCCCGATGGCGAAGCGATCGAGTCGGGTTCGTTCACTTTTCGCGGGCAAATCAAAAACAAATACCACGAAAAACGCTTTATCAAACCCGGCACGATCCAAATCCCTGACTGTACGACGCAAGCAGCAACGATCACCGTTCGTGCCCCGGGCTACCAAGAAACTAGGTTTCAATATGTGGAGTTGTCGCCAGATAAGATCAAAACGCTGACGCTTAAAGCTGCGAAACCGGCGCGGTTCCGACTGATTCGCAAAGACGGCACTCCGGTCGTCGGCGCCAAGGTACGGCACTTCAACAGCGGTTATGCCAAAACAAGTTCTAGTGGCATCCCGATGAACGGAATCGAAGGCCCCGTTTGGGCGACGTCCGATCAAGATGGTCACGTGTCATTGACGTCACTGGCAAACGAGAGCGAAAAATATGCGCAATTTGGTGATCGGTTGTATTACTTGTACGTCGAACCCAAATCCGATTTGGCAGGCCAGTTTGTCGGCCCCATTCGAGCTGGCCAAAATTTGGGCACGTTTGAGTTGTCCCCACCAATGGAATTACAAGGCGAAATTCATGGTACCGAAGAGCAATTGAATCGATTTGCTGCCGAATGGGACCAGCCGTTTCTGCACACCAACGACAACCCCAAGTACCAATACTTGTGGGCAGATTCAAAGCGTCTGAAAACAAAACGAGAAGGAAACAAGTTAACGTTTCAATTGACCGGACTGCGCAGTGGAACCCTGCGTATTATTTCGAATTTCACCAAACGCTCGCACAAAACCAGCCGTACTTACAGTCGCCGTGATCCGAATGAAACCGATGTCGTGACAGAGATTGAACTGAAAGATCCAGTCACCAACGTGATCATCAAGCCTAAATAACTACCGCCAGTATTCGTCAAAGAAGCCTTCGTCGGCGATCTCACCTGAAAAGATGCTGTCGTCGAATGTGTCGCTGACGTTCATCACGGCCCAATCGGGCAGCATTGCGATTTGACGCGAATTGCTGACGTTGGAAAATTCGCGAAACGTCATCCCGCTGTTAACCACCAAATACTTCTTTGGATTCTTGGGGTTGGGATAGCAGAACACGGCGGCGTGGGTTGCCGCGTCAAAAGTCTTGTCGCCGAATGTCAACTCGTCTCGCGTCCACTTGAACGGCAAACGCGGTGCCATCTTGTTCAGATACCGGTTGCCCAAAAAATCGCCAAAACAAACCAAGTGGTTGTTCGCGATTTGTTCGTCCGTTAACTCAACATCCTTCACGACCCGCACGTTGCCTCGCATGAGACGTTTCCAACGATCTTTGGCGTAGGCGATTTCTCGATTGATCCAACGCTGCACGACTCCATTGGCAGCTGGTCGACTTGGGATCACAAACAAAAAACGTTCACGAAACGCGTCGTCAATTGGACCTTGCAAACCAGGTTTCTTGCGAACCGCTGCGTCGTCGTTGTCAACGAACTGCTCCCAACGGTCTGCTCGCATTAGGTTGCATTGCAAACCATCCGCGTCGCCAGTGTCACTAACATAAAAGCGTTCGCCATCGATATTCAATCCGACTTCCTTTTTGCCCAACCTGATTCAGCAAAGTCGATCTTTAGGTGGGTGACTCCATCAGTTTTGATTTGCAGTGAGCCGGATTCTTTGATTTGGGCGACGACATTACCGGGAGTCCAATGTTCTTTCAAACCTGTGATGTTGACCCAACCTGCTTTGCCGTAGCGAGTTGTGTAGGTCGTGAAGTTGATGGATTTGCGGGGCGATTCGACTTCTGCCGCAGCCCATTGGGCAATCTGCGAATCGATCAGTTCTTTGGATGGCCCGTCGACTTTGTGCCCCATGTCTTTTCCGATCACGTAATTCCAGTCAAATCCAAGCTTCTTGCCCGATTCAATCACGCGATCAGCAGCTTGTTTTTGCTTGTCTACTTCGCCGCTGTAAGCGATCAGTTTTGTGTTTTGCAAATTCGAACTCCACGGCAACACATCGTACAACCGCATCAATTTGGTTCTGGCATTGCCCATTTCAAACGGCATCTTGTCCGTCCAACCTTGGTACTTGATTGTGTCCACGAACCCGGCGCCGGGATTCGCGGTAAACCACTGCGTCGGATCATGAACGGCCAAGTGCCAACAGCCAGCACCACCCATCGAAAAACCACGAATGGCGATTCGGTTCGAATCGACTTTGACAAGCGATTTGACGTGGGCGAGTGATTCGTAGACGTCCGTTTCGCCGGCGAACTTAAAAGCGTTGCAGTGACGGCCAAACGGATGCAAGACGATCGTATCATCGGGTGTGTAGAAACCTGGTTTGGTCATCCGTTCGTTTAAAAACGCAAGTTCCAATTTGGTGTCGCCACGTCCATGCAGCCAAACATCCAGCCGATATTCTTTGTTCGGTTTGAAGCTCTCAGGCAAAACAAGGCCATACGGCTGAACGCTGTCATCGATCGCCGAGACGAACCCGCCGACGATCAATTTGGTTTCAACTCGCTTGGGGCCAGCAGCCAGTAGATCGATTCCACGTTTGCCATCGGCCGCCGCGCTCAATCTGCGTTCGGCTTCATCCAAAAGTTTGGTTGCGACTTTGGTTTCGCTCTTCTTAAAGAACAAGTTCTGTGTCAGGGCCAGATCGACCGCGCGAATCAGCACCAGAACATCGGGGCTCCAATTACCTGGGTCACCTGATTTCTTGACCGCAGTCGCATGGCGTTTCTTTAAGTCAGCAACGCGATCTGTCAGTTTGGATCGTACCGCAGAATCGATATTGATTCCCTTGGGCGGCAATTGCTTAAAGGTTTGCTTCTTGGCTGCTTGTCGCTGAGAGTCTTGCGCCTGCGACTGGCAAACAACGACTGCGGGCAAGGCGAACGTTGTGATCAAGCAAATTGCGAATCGAATGGCACGGCCCATGTTAGCGGTCTCCAGCGACGTCCAATACTTCTTCTAATTTCATCACACCATCATAGATGCTACGGCCGACGATCGCGGCTGGCATTTCCATTTTCACAAGTCGAGCGACATCATCCAAAGTGGTGACGCCACCGCTGGCGACAAGCGAAATGTCGGTCGCCGCCGCCATCTCAGCCAAGCCGTCAAAGTTCGGGCCACTCATCATCCCATCGCGAGCAATATCAGTGTAAATGATCGCCGCGATGTTCTCGGTCTTGCTGCGCAGATCTTTGGCCAAATCGATCGCGGGTGTCGTACTGGTTTCCAGCCAACCGTCGGTCGCAACCATTCCATCGCGTGCGTCGATGCCAGCCGCCAGCTTTCCTGGATAGGCATCGCACATTTCAGCGAACCAATCCGGTCGCTTGAGCGCTGCCGATCCAACAACTAATCGATGTAATCCCAAGTCGACCAAAGTCTTGATCGCTGATTCGTCCCGAACACCTCCGCCCATCTGACAAGGCAGGCCGGTCGCTTCGATGATTCGTTTAACGGCTGCGCGGTTTGCGGTGGGATCGTCTCCACGAGCGGCATCCAGGTCGACCAAGTGCAGTCGCCTGGCACCGGCTTCTTTCCATCGCTCGGCGAACTCAACGGGGTCATCACCAAAGACGGTTTGTTGATCGTAATCTCCTTGACGCAAACGGACGGGTTTGCCATGACGAAGATCAATTGCGGGCCAAATTTCCAAGGGGTCTCTCCAAGTAGGATTTTTGTTTCACCCCAGATCCTAACGTTTGTCGATTCGATACTGAACCATATCGGATAATTTTGCCAGCGAATCGCGCAGAATGCTTACGGCGCGACCACGATCAATTTTTCGGCCACATTATCACTCAGCACAGTTTCTTTGCCGTCGACGTCCACGGTCGTCGTTGCAGCCAGAGACTGATGTTCAACGACCGTCCCGACGGCGGACAATTCCAACCCTGAATTGGTTAGAAATCGCAGGAAGTCGCCGGATTGATCCAGGACGCGAATCAAACGGAACTTTTCGCCGGGTTTCCAATCGGTCAAGGATTGTCCCTCGAATGCTTCGATCGTTCCGTCACTTTGTGGGATTGGATCACCATGCGGGTCCGACTTTGGAAAACCCAAATGTTGGTCGATACGATCGACCAATCGGTCGCTGACCGCGTGTTCCATGTTCTCGGCTTCCTCGTGGACTTCGTCCCAAGTCAAGTCCAAGGTTTGTGACAGAAACAATTCGATCAGTCGGTGTCGCCGCAAGACTCGTAACGCCAATTTTTCTCCGCTGGCGGTTAGGTTCACACCTTCGTAAGGAGCGTATTGCACCAGTTCGGCATCTCGCAGCGTTTTCAGCATCGCGGTCACGCTGCCAGGGGAGACCAATAATTTGTCTGCGATCGCGCCAGTAGCGATCGCACCGTCACCCTGGCGGACACCAAGTTGATAGATCGCTTTGACGTAGTTTTCGGTAGTCAGGCTGGCCATGATCGAAAAACAGTTTTGATTCTACGAAGTCAGTCCAGCAAGTTCAGTCGCTCGTTGTACACGTGCGATTCCGATCATGTAGGCAGCCGTGCGAAGCGACACGCCGTGCTTTTGCGATGTCTGCCAAACATTCTCGAACGCTTCGTTCATCGTGTGATCCAATTCTTGTCGAACCCGATCCAATGTCCAACGATAGTGCTGGCGATTTTGCACCCATTCAAAATAGCTGACGGTCACACCGCCTGCGTTTGCCAAAATATCGGGCAGCACAGCGACGTTGCGTTCAAACAGTATTTTGTCAGCGCCGGGATAGATCGGCCCGTTGGCACCTTCGACGATGACTTTCGCCTTGATGTCGTCGACGTTGTCTTCGGTAATCACGCCGCCCAACGCAGCAGGAATCAAAATGTCGGTGTCAGACAATTTCAACAAGTCGCTCATCGGCAGCACTTCACATTCGTCGTAGCCTTCCAGCAATCCGTGAGGGTGTTGGTTTTTGTGCCGAAAGACTTCGTTGATGTTCAGGCCTTTTTTGCAGTAGTAAGTGCCGGTGATGTCGCTGACCGCTGTGATTGGAAACTGGGCTTCGCAAAGAAATTTTGCTGCGTGTGATCCCACGTTTCCGAATCCTTGAATCGCCACATTGGTTTCTTCGGGCTTGAGTCCCAGTCGACGGGCTAGTTTGACGGTCAAGGTACCGACGCCACGACCGGTAGCTTCTTCGCGACCTTTGGCACCGTATTCTTCGACGGGTTTGCCGGTGATCACGGCTGGATTGAACCCGTGATACTTTTCCCATTGATTACGAAACCACGCCATCACTTGATGGTCGGTTCCCATGTCCGGGGCGGGGATGTCCGTGTCGGGGCCAACGATGTCGTGGATCTGATCAACGAAAGCACGAGTTAATCTTTCCACTTCGCGTTTGGACATCTCACGCGGGTTCACGCCGATGCCGCCTTTGGCACCGCCGTAGGGAAGATCGACCACTGCAGTTTTCCAAGTCATCAAGCTGGCCAGCGCGCGAGTCTCGTCCAAGTCGACTTCGGGGTGAAAACGCAACCCGCCCTTCATCGGACCGCGGCTGTGGTCGTGTTGCACTCGGAAACCGACAAAGTTGGCAAGACTGCCGTCGTCGCGTTCGATCGAGACTTGCACCTGCAGTTCACGCTGGGGCATCAATAACGCTTCACGAAAAGCAGGCTCCAAGTTCAAGTGCTCGGCGGCTGCATCAAAATAGATTTGGGTCGCTTCAAAGGCTCGCATCAACGATTCCATCAACAAGTTCGGTTTCTGACGCCATTAAGATACCACGCAATGGCGCGGTCGGAATCCAGGGTGAACGAAACAAGGCTGGGCTGCCAATGGTGGTCGGCTGCTAACGCGGCTAAGACCGCCGTGATGCGATGTGGTCGCTACGCGATTTTTCCGGTCACCAAAACGGACTTTGCGTTCTGGACCCATCGCTTGACGTCTGTGGGCGTTGGAGCAACTTGTTCTTGCAAGTAACGACGGCCTGGAGTGGTCAGTGCATATCGCAGTACTTCGCAGTAGATCAGCCGTGGGTCTGCGTTTGCGATTTGCTGGGCGGTTTGGAATTCGGTACCGGCAAGAATCTGGGCGTCGATCTTTTTCAGTCCCGGTATGCCGCACATCAATGACGCTTGGATCTGCCAAAGCCGAACGAGGTCAGCGTCGATCCAATCGACTAATAAACGATTCGAGATTTCGCCTGGATCCCCCGATATCAACTGTCCAACCGTTCGGATGCCAATGGCGTGAAAACGAAGGATGGTGCGACTGGTAAGCGAAGGTGCATCGTGAAGCGGTTGGCTTTCAAGCAATACGTTTACCGCCCCAGATTTTGACTCGATCGCAATGGTCGCTGGCTGTTTGCTGTTGGCGACCTGCTGAGCAATTTTTGCTGCGGCAGCCAACTTCTTTTCTTGACGACGTCGCTCACGGTCAACTTGGTAAACGATTTCTTCGCGGTGGACTTGGATCACCCGTCGCTTGACGTCAACCTCGTGGGGCAGGTGTTTTTCCAAACGTCCTTTGCGCCGGTATTCTCGAGCAAGCGCCGCGATCTTTGCGCGTTCCAAGCACGACAGTACCCGACCACGCCAACGACGGCGCGGCGCCCAGAATGCAGCCGTCATGGTTGGGATCGTCACGGAAAAATTAGGCAACGGACGTTGCATGACCGTTTCGATTTCGGCGGCCACCCTTTCGATGACTCTGGCCCAACCGGTGATCGCCAAACCAAACATTTCCGCTAGTGCCGCGCGTGACGCCGGGTCCAAACCGGCCGGTGGATCAGCGATTCCTTCGTCGAATCGATACGAACTAACCAACAAGTTGTACTTTTGGTGTGCGTAGACCGCACCCTGTTTCATCGCCTCGTCCAGCCAACCTGGTCCACTGCGCAACTGAAATACGATTCGCAATTCGTTGTCATCCCAGATTTGACGAATCGCGTCGTAAGAATGATAGATACTGCGTTCCATCGGACGATGCACCAACGCTTCGCGCTCGGTCGTGCCGGTGTGCAGTGGCTGCAGGGGATCGGTGAAATAGTGGCTAAGAATGCCAGCGGCTTGTGCTGCTTCGGCGTAGCGCCCGGTTTCCAGTCGGCGTTGCAATCGGTTGTACCACTGATGGGCAACGCGTGTCGCACCGCCCCAAAAACCTTCTTCGACGTGAATCACTTGGTTGTGATAGTCACAGATCCGCGTGTCAGGATCGGTTGAACCGACCAAGTAACGTCGGTGATATCGCAACAGCAATTTGGCAAGTCGTTTGCCGGGTTCTGTTTGAACCAATTCAATCGCGTCGAGTGCAAATCGATGATGCGTGTTGTGGCAATGGCCATGACGCAATATCCAAAGCAACGCGTTCATACGGAATTACCGACCAATGGCAAGAATACAATTGCCAAAGTGTCGCGATTTATAGCGATCAGACGCAAGATGAATACGCCCGACAGCGCCATCGGGTAATGCGGAGCGTTTCGCGGCTATCGAGGCTTGGATCGAACGATCGATTGAGTGCGTGCAGCCAATCGAAAAGTTTCGTCGCTGCTTGGGTCTGGAGCGATTTGCGTGAAATAGTCGTCCTCGATTCCCAACAATCGACGTCGACGTCGTGAAACTCCCGGATCGATGTCCAGAAAGCTATCGGCTAACTCGAAATCGCGATCCCACAGCACGGCATCAGTCAGGCTTTCCAACAGAATTTGCCATTGGCCGATATCAGTGCAGCTTTCGTTGGGGATCTCAATGTCAGATGGAAACGGTCCAAAATCAAAATCGAATCCATCGGATGGATCATGCGGTGTTCGCAGGACGGCTTTGTGTGCCGCTAAAACAAGTTGCCGCCACGTCACATTCTCTTCGGGATTATCAGAAACGGGGCGCGGACCGTCTGGGAACAAGTCGATCTCGATTGCGACTTGGTCTCTTATTTCGTTGAAGATCGCCGCGACAACGGATTCGGCATGAGCCGACAAGGGAAGCGGTGAATCAGTCGGCGTCAGTAAGTACTTTGTCACATCATGCAACAACGCGATTCGCTGCGATGGCGAAAGATTGTCAAACAAAGGGATCCCTGTTTGACATTCGCTGGCAACCGACCCTTCGTCGCTGCCAAGATGGTCGTCGTCAATGTGAGTGATTAATGCGTCGATCATTGTATCGACAGCGTGCCCAACCAGCTCGGCTTCGGCGCCCAGCAAAGTTCGGTCCCCCCGGCTTGTGTGCCACATATGCTAAATCCTTGCAAGCACGCCATGATTTGCAAACAAGTCCCGATGGAAACGTTTGAAAATCGACAAGCAAATGAAAAGGCTTGTCAGCGTTAAATGATGTCGGCAATCAATAAGACGGCGACATCATAATCTCTGCGCATCGCGCGGTGGAAAAAATAGGTTCCTTCACGCAACAATTTTAAGGATGAAAAATAGCGGCAATCTCTACGCCGCAAACGGGATGGTATCCGGACCTTCACCATAAGGGGTGTGACGCTCTATCGCATTCGCTGCACGCGGTGTTTCCACGCTCGTTCGTGCACGCGGCTTGGTAAATCCGGATGACGAAAGCGTTGGCATTGACGATCCTTCGCCAGCTTGACTGAGGTGAACATCTAGTTGTGGGAACGGGATTCCAATGCCATTTGCATCCAAGTTTTCTTTGACTTCGCCAATCAACGCTTCATGCAGTGACCAATAATCGGCGGATGCGACCCACATACGAATTTTCCACTCGACTGCGTTGTCGCCCAGGTTACTCAGGATAACAGCCGCCCCACGGCCGTCGCCCTGGATCGTTTGCACAGCAAATGTATCGACGGCACTCTGAAGTGCCGCGCGTGTAAGTTTCAAATCGGCAGTGTATTCAACGCCCACGACCACTTCGACGCGACGGTGGGTGTGATAGCTGACGTTTTCGATTGTACCGCCCGAGATAGCGCTGTTGGGAACAATGATGCGACGGTTATCAGGTGTATCCAAAATAGTGGTGAAAAGATCGATCTCGTCTACTTTGCCGACCACACCTGCAGCGCTGACAACATCGCCGACTTTGAAGGGCCGGAAAACCATCAGCAAGATGCCCGCAGCAAAATTGCTGAGCGTTCCTTGAAAGGCCAAACCGATTGCAAAACCCATCGCGGCCAAAATTGCTGCCACGCCGCTCATCTTGACGCCGACTTGGTTCATCACCAATGCCGTTACGACGCCCATGACGGCATAGAAAATAACCTGGTCGATGAACTTGCCGAGTGTTTCGTCGATTTGTCGGGACACGGGTCGACTGATCGCACGAGAAAGATACTTGGCGACCATGTAGCCCAGGAACATCACGCCTAACGCGATCGCGCCGGGCAACACATACTGGGATCCGAGTTCGGCCAGGACTGTGAAATCGCCTTCGCACAGTCGGCTAAACGAATCACTTGCAGTTTGCTGCATGTTGGTGATGGCGCTGTCAATCTTTTCTTGCGTCGCTTCTGGCTCGGGCATCACCACAGTTTCCTTCCTTGGACAAATCAATTCGTCAGCAATCATCCATGCTGATCTACCGTCTATAGAAAACTCAGAATTCGACGTAAAGACAGATGCCAAGACCGACAATGATCTCTAAAATTAGCGGCATAGAAGATGGCATTGAGCTGACGTTACCAGCTACAGTCGTGTCGGAGGCGGCCTTCTGGTTTGTTCATACCTCGAAGATGCGCGGGAAACAGGCGTGAAACTACTCTGCACGCCGGTTTGTATCTCTGCCAAGTTGCAGTCAAAGCAACAGTTCGATTTAGGCGAATTGTTTTCCTAATCCGCACGGTCTGCCTAGCCGATAAAATCCGATGTGTTTCCTTGGCCCTGCCTGCGCGCTAACTAACGATCTGTTCTTTGTCGACATCATCATCCTTGCCGAATTCCGTCAGCAACAATGCCATTGTGCGCTGGATCACCGAATGGGGTTCGGCTGTGGTGGATGGTGTGTCAACGATTGGCGATATGGCGGTGTTCGCGTGGAGAATGCTGACTTGGATGTTCACGCGACTACCGCGACCTGGAACCGTCCTGGTCAATTTCTACCAAGTCGGTGTGTTAAGTCTGCCAGTGGTCGCGTTGACCGGAACCTTCATCGGAATGGTATTGGCTGTACAAAGTTACTACCAGTTTCACGCGATTGGATTGGAAAGCCACTTGGGAGTGGTGATCAATACGACGTTGGTTCGTGAACTGGGGCCCGTTTTGGCCGCGACCATGCTGGCTGGACGGGTCGGTAGTGCGATCGCTGCCGTGCTGGGAACGATGCGCGTCACAGAACAGATTGATGCGCTGACAACGATGGGGGCGGATCCGATTCACTACTTGGTCGTGCCGCGATTCCTTGCGTGTATCTTGCTAATCCCAGCGTTGACGATCGTGGCGGATTTCATGGGGATTGTTGGCGGCTACTTTTATTGCGTGATCATTTTGGACATCGACCATGCCGCTTACCTGAATCACTCGCGTGAAGGAGTGGCAGGATTCGATTTGTTTGGTGGTATTTTTAAGAGCTTCTTTTTTGGCGCGACGATCGCGGTCGTCAGTTGTTATCAGGGGTTTCATTGCGAACCTGGCGCCGAAGGCGTTGGCAAGGCAGCGACGGCTGCATTTGTGACTTCGTTCGTGTTGATTCTGGGGATCGATTTGTTCTTGAACATCGTCTTAGAAAAGATTTACTTCGCGTTCTATCCAGCGGGGCACTCGATCTTATGATGACGGCATCACGACAAAACGAAAAACTTGACTCGGGTTCTCTCACAGAAGATCTGATCGATGTACGCAATGTGTCGGTTGAATTTGGCGATCAAACGATCCTGAAAAACATTGACCTGACGCTGGCACGCGGACAGACGCTGGCAATCATTGGCGAAAGCGGTTGCGGCAAAACGGTGTTCATGAAAACGCTGGTGGGATTGATCGCGCCGACTGGTGGAAGCGTCTCGTTTGACGGGCAGGATCTTCAGAAGTTAACCCACACAAAATTGACAAAGGTTCGGCGTCGATTCGGGTTCGTTTTCCAAAATGCAGCACTCTTTGACAGCATGTCGATCTTTGACAACGTGGCATTTCCGCTGCGGCAAAGCGACGGTCGGCAAGACGAAAGGGATGAACACGATCGCGTGATGCGGCATTTAAACGAAGTAGGGTTGCCGCAAAACGTATCCAATAAACGCCCCAGTGAATTGTCTGGCGGAATGCGTAAACGAGTTGGTTTGGCGCGTGCGTTGATTTTGGAACCGGAGTTGGTCGTCTATGACGAACCGACCACCGGGTTGGACCCAATTATGAGCGATGTGATCAACGAATTGATTTTGGATACACGTCGCCGATACCCGGTGACCAGCATTGTTGTGACACACGACATGCACACGGCACGCAAAGTGTCTGATCGAGTACTGATGCTGTTTCCGCGTGCGAGGCTGAACGAGGACGACTCACAAGTTTTGTTTGACGGCCCACCAAGCGATTTGGAAAATGCCGCAGACCGACGGGTGCGTCAGTTTGTGCGAGGCGAAGCAGGCGAACGATTGTCAGAACTCATGCATGAGGAGACATCGTAACGAGGCGGACGTTGGATGGGTTTTCAGAAATGAAAACCTGGTGATCCAAATCGCATGGATGCGAAAATCATGGACGATAATAAACTACGATTCGGAGTCGGCGTGCTAGTCATTGCCGCGCTGGGAATCGGAATCATTCTGACTTTCCTTTTCGGGGCTTTCCCTGTGCTTGCGCGCGAATACAAACTGCTCGTCGACTTTGATTCAGCCTCCGGCGTCAGTACCAACACACCCGTGTTGCGTGATGGTGTTAAAATTGGCCGAGTCGCCGACATCAAACTAAAGGACGCCGGTGGTGTCACGCTGCAATTAGCAATGTTCGATAACCAAAAACTGACGCACGAGTATTATCCGCGAATTGGCGTTGGTAGTGTAATTACTGGTGACGCGGTATTGGAGTTTGTGAAAGCAGATCAGCAACAACTGTCCAGCTTTTTTCCAAATGAAAAAGACCCAGCATTTTTTAAGGAAAAGTTTGGCGACGGTGACACTCTTGGCTATGGAAAAAATTCTGAAGATCCCTTCAATGTTTTGTTCGGCTTAGAAGAAGAAGTCAAAAACACGATGATGTCGATTCGCATGGCAGGCAACTCGATCGAATCGGCCGGGCAAAATGTGAATCAGTTGGTCACAGAAGTCCGAGAAGTCGTTGGTGGAACCGATTCGAGAATCGATGACGTCGCCGAAGAAGCGGCCAAGGCGTTGGAGGAGTTCCAGGGCGCGATGCGCGATGTACGTGGTTTATTGAATAATCCGCAGCTGAAACAAGGATTAGAAGACGCATTGGCAGCGTTGCCTGACGTTTTGAAGGAAGCCAAAACGACACTCGAAACGACGCAAAAGACGTTCGAGAGTTTCCAAAAAGTAGGCAAACGATTCGAGCGGGTTGGTGAAGTCGCTGAGGGCGCAGTCCAAGAGGTTGGCAGCGTGGTTGGCAATGTCAACAAAACCGTCGATACCGTGCGGACAACCGTTCAAGGAGCTGGCAAAACGCTGCGAACGATCGAAGGTACTTTCAAAAGCGCCGAGCGAACGATTCGCAATGTCGAAAAGTTTAGTGAGCCGTTGGCGAAAAACGGCGATCAGATCGTCATGCAAGTGTTGACGAGTTTACAAAACATCGACCGCGCGTTGGCCCAAGCCGAAGCGTTCGGTGCATCGCTGAATAACAACAACGGTACGCTGAAACGATTGCTGGAAGACGACGAAATGTACTGGCAAGTGAGACGTACGATCGAGAATATCGAACAAGCGTCATCACGCATCAAACCGATCTTGGATGACGTGCGTATCTTTAGTGACAAAGTCGCCCGTGATCCACGCCAGTTGGGCATCCGTGGCGCTGTTACTCGTCGGCCCAACGGATTGGGCCTCAAATAAAGCAAATCAAATTATCTGTTTTTTCGAGCAGCTTTCAGGATCAGAAGAGCGCTTGGGGCGTGCGAGATTTCGCTTTCGATGACTTTTTCTACGGCTTCGTCGAGCGAAATTTTGACACAGCGAATCTGCTCGGTGCCTTCCAGATTTTGGTCACCGAATGTCAATTCGCGGGCAACGAACAAACGTGTTGGCGAAAGCATGGTGGCTGTGAACGGATCACAAACCCCCATGTCCGTCCACGACGCAGCGGTGATCCCCAACTCTTCTTGCAGTTCGCGTTTGGCGGTCTCTAAAGGGTCTTCGCCCGGTTCGGTGCCGCCGCTTGCGGTTTCCAGCGTGACACGTCCAACGGCATAGTGAAACTCTTCGGTCAAATAAACGTTGTTGTCTTTATCGATTGCCAATACGGAGACGCCGGACTTGATGTGCGCGACGCTGTAGGTGCCTGGATTTCCGTCCGGCCGGATCACTTCGTCACGGATAACCGTCATCCAAGGATCACGATAAGCCTCTCGTGACTGCAAGATCGTCCAAGGACCGTGTTGCTTGGGCTGGGGAGGATTCGCTGAATTGCGCTGGTTCATCCGTGTCTCTTTCTCTTGGAAATCAAACTGTAACGCTACTTCACGTTGTGCTTTCTTCGTTGCCGTAGTCGTCCCACCACTTTGTAGCTTGCTCGGTGGTCCAGGGATGTTCGCTTCGCAATTCATCCAAGACCGCTGACAGTTCTTCGATCTTGCCATATCGATCGTTTGCGTCTTTGGCCATGCATCGGGCGACCATTTGCAAGACCGCATCCGATACGCTTTCGCCGCGATGCACGGGAATCCCGATCGGTTCCTCGCTTAACACGAGCGCAAACAACGATTCCGGATCGCATTCGATATAGGGCGGTCGGCCTGAAAGCAAAAAGTAGGCGATGCAGCCAAGTGAGTAGATGTCGCTGCGTGGATCCACGCTGGCTGGATCGCGATAGCGTTCCGGAGACATGTACATTGGGGTGCCCGACCAAACGGTTTCGGATGTCTGGTAAGAACTGGCGTCGGGTTTCAGCGGTTTGGCGAGCCCGAAATCGAATACGACTGCCCAGTCACCGACGCTTTTGTCCAACGACAGCATGACATTTTGGGGTTTGATGTCACGATGCAACAAACCGCCGGCGTGAGCTTCGCCTAGCGATTCACAGATTTGTCGCAAAATGAACAGGGTCCGTCCCACCGGTTGAAATCCGCTGCGCATGACGACTTCGTAGAGCGTGATTCCCTGCAAATATTCCATCACACAAAACGCCGCACCCTCTTCGCTGCGTCCGTAATCATAGATCATCACGCTATGCGGACTACTTAGCCTTGCCGCTAGTTTCGCTTCGCGATCAAAACGTAAACGGTCATCTTTGTTTTGACGGTCACTGCGAAGCACTTTTAATGCGGTATCGCGTCCTAACTGCCGGTGCCGCGCTCGATAAACGACTCCCATTCCGCCGCTGCCAAGTTCGCTGATTAATTCGTATCGGCTTAGTGGGTGAACGGCTGCGTGTGCGCGAGAAGTTTGTTTTGCAATCTGGGACGCGGCGGCAAACCCGGTCAACGTTAGCAGTGTTCCCAGCAAAAGGAATCCAAAGCGAACAATCCGTGTGGGAGCAAAAGCTGTTTTGGAATCGAATTCGACGATGATGCCGATATCCCATTTTTTGTTCCATCGCCAAGCACCCAAGACAGGAGTGCCCGCGTAGTTCAGGTATTCCTCCGTTCGAACGCCCGGTCGGCCACTAGTTGCACCAGCCGCTGCGTAGGTCAACGGCATAAAGCTGCGCCGCACCTCGCCAATGTTGCTTGGTCCAATCGCAAATCCGGGGTCGGCGACGCGCAAGTTGGATGCGATGTGATCTGCTGTGATCCTTGGCTCCAACTCCAGGACTCTGGCGTGCCCAGCGGCAACCGGACTGTTGGTCAACATGAGTTCGCGCCGATCGATTGCGTAGACATCCAAGCCGGAAACTTCGGATGCC
>CAZZDZ010000004.1:4777-10892 GCA_964652675.1 uncultured Pirellulaceae bacterium | reverse complement strand
CATGAGTTCGCGCCGATCGATTGCGTAGACATCCAAGCCGGAAACTTCGGATGCCTCCAAAAACATGCTGTCAAAGTCGTTGAACATTTTGATTCCGCGAACCATCAACGCCGCAACCACTTTGTCTTTGGCATCACGAATCGGCACAATGTTGGCCATCAAAGGCGATTGAATTGTCGGAGCGGAATCTGTCGGTTTTGTTTCAGACCATTCGATGTTGGACAAGTCGCCAGGGCCATACAAAACAGTGTTGCCGCGCCAGACGTCGCTTAAAGTGGCCGCACCGTATTTGGGGATTAATTCGCCAACGTCGGATCGATCTTCGCGCCAACTTGCCAAAGTGATTTGAGACAAATTCCAAACCACGTATTTGACGCTGTCAAAACCTGAGAGTTCTTTCAGTTGTTGTCGGATCAGCTCTGTCTGCGGCGCTTTTTTCAGGGCCTCGGTCGCATCCTCTTGCTTGGCGAGTTCGACCAGTTCAATCACGCTTTGGCGAATGGCGGGCTGACGCGACCAAGATTCGACCAATCGTGCTCGGTCATTCAAAAACCCTTCTGTGGACAGCGTGACGCTATTGGCCATTCCCGAGAGTTCGTTCTGAATAGCCTTTCGCTGAGCCGAAGCGACTTGTTGGTACGTCAACCATCCAATCAATGCCGTTGGCAAAACAGCGGCCAGCCATAACCAACCCGAATTCAGCCGGCGATTGCGGCGCGTTCGTTGCTCCCAAAACGTCAACGAAGATTGATCGGGGGCGACTGTCGATTCGTCCGCATAGCGAGGAGAAGCATGCGTTCGCTGGGCACCGACACGAGTGATCTGTGACGCCCTGCCAGCAGCGTCTTTTGCAGATCCGGGTCCGCCGCGCGTGGTGGGATGGTCAGCGGGGGGCGAAGATGTTTGTATCGGACCGGTGCCAGTCATTTCGGCGGCCACCGCTGCCAATGCACTCGGGGGAGGCTGAACGGGGGTCGCCATCTCGCCTTCTAAGCGTGCGGAATCTGCGTCGTGCTCATCCAGCAACGACAACACTTCGGCTAACAGTTCTTTGTCGTCGCCGACTTGCGACTCCAGAAACGCTTGACGTTCACTTGGTGCGAGTTCGTCGGCTTCAAGAAATAACTCGCGGACTCTTGCGTACCGAGCTGCGTCCATCAGCTACTCTCAGGATCCGTCGATTGAGTGTCAGGTTTTTTATCAGCGCCGTTGGTGGGCGTTTTTGCGAAGGGATCTTTTCGGGCGGATTCAGGTGTCTGGGATTCGACCGGGTCAGCATGCCGCAATTCACGCCGCATCCAAGCGCGTGACATCGCCCATTCTTTTTCGACGGTACGCAGGCCAAGGTTCATTTCTGTGGCGATCTCGCGCATCGTCATTCCGCCAAAGAATCGAAGTTCGACAATTTTGGCTTGGCGAGGATTTAGGTCAGCAAGTGTTTTGAGCAGATCATCCAAAGCGACCACATCGCTGTCGCGACTAAGTTCAAAGGTGACATCATCAGTTAGTTGTCGTCTATCCCAGCCACCACCGCGTTTTAGCGAGTGAACTTTACGAGCATGGTCGACCAGAATGCGGCGCATGACGGTCGCACCGATCGCAAAAAAGTGTGTCTTGCCTTGCCAGTTGATTCGCGATTGGTCCACCATCCGCATGTAGGCTTGATGGACAAGCGACGACGAACTGAGCCGATTACGAAGCGGTTCGTTTTGCAGAAAGCGACCGGCCAAACGCCGCAGGTCGTCGTACATCACCGTGAACAGCTTGTCGGTCTCACCAGCCTGACCGTCGCTGCTCTTGGATAAGATTTCGGTGATGGACTTCATCGTTGCTCGATGTTTTCAAGAAACAGATTTAAACAGGCCCCCACACTCATGTTCGGCTGTGCAGTTTTGACAAAGCCATCGTCAATTTGCCAGCTTTTGATGACCTGCTTCCAAAAACAGGCAGCGCCCCGCTCAAAAGCGAATAGCGGCAATCCATTTAAAGGAAAATAGATCGCCAACGACATTACCTTATCATAACGTCTCGCCCCGTAATAAAAAGTGTTGACTTGCCAAAGCGAGCGTTGAAGCGTGAATATCGACAATATCGTCAATGTTTGGCGCGTAACCACCGGCCATTACCACCCCCAGCGGGATTTTTTGGGCATCACACCAATCGATGACGGCTTGGTCGCGACGGGCCAATCCGGGTTTGGTCAGCGCCAAACGGCCTAATCGATCGTCAACAAATGGGTCGGCACCAGCCAAATAGATCGCCAAATCACAGTGCTCGTCGTGCTCGATCGTCCACTTTTGCAATACAGCCAACGCGTCGGCGAGAGCAGCTAAGTATTCGTCGTCTTGGGTCTCATCAGGCAAACTGACGTCCAAGTCGCTGGGCATCTTGCGAATCGGAAAGTTCTTGACTCCGTGGATCGAAAGCGTGAACACGGTCGGATCGTCGGCAAGAATCGCAGCGGTGCCATTGCCTTGGTGAACATCCAAATCGATCACGCAAGCACGACGGACATCACCTTCGTTTTGCAGCGCACGAATGGCGACGGCTGCATCATTAAACACACAGTAGCCTTCGCCAGCATCAGCAAACGCGTGATGGGTACCACCGGCCAAGTTGGCTGAGATGCCATCGGTTAATGCGGCCCGTGCCGTGGCGATGGTTGCCCCAGTACTTCGCCGCGAACGTTCGACCATTTTTTCTGACCACGGAAAACCAATCCGACGAATCTCGGCAGCGGTCAACGTTCCGTCTATGACTTTGTCGATGTACTGCGTTGTGTGGCAAAGTGAAAGTTGTTCATCGGTTGCCGCGGGCGGAACAACCAACACGTCATTGGTGTGTTGGTCGCTGGTCACGACACGTTGACGCAGGCGCCGATACTTGTCCATCGGAAAACGATGTTTGTCCGGCAAAGGCAATTCGAAATGGTCGGTGTAATAAAGGCGCATCCAAGAACGCTGGCTGTTGGTTCTGTATTTGATCACACAATTTATCAATCGCGAATCGTTTTGTCGTGACGGCAAGACGGATAGCGGGCAATTCGATAGAATCGTCTTCGTCGTCGTAGTGCTTCGTAAGAACGATAGGAAAAAACGTCGTGACTGATCCCGTGCAAAATCCCTACATCTCGCCTGAATCGATCGCGGAAGATGCGCCTGGTGGCTCGTTGAGTGAGTTTGTTCGTCCAGGCCAAATCATCACGTTTGCACTGGTTCAAGGTGTTTTGGTGATCACAGCTATCTTGTTTTTGTTCATCAAGGGTGAAGCAGCGGCTGCCAATCCCGCGGCTCCCAATGCGCCCACGGCCGGCGGCGGCGACCTTGTGTTGCCTGGAATCGGAATCGTCGCAGCCGTTGGTGCGTGTGTGATCGCGTTTGCACTGCGAACCATGTTGCGACGGACGTCCATCAACAAGTACCGCAAAACCGAAACGAAACCGCAAGAGATAGCATCCCAGGACGCTTCACTGACGCCCGCCATGCGGCAACTGATGAAGGATTCGCAAGTTGGTACGTTGATCGGCCAAGTAATCTTGGAAGGAGCCGCTGTGATGAATGCGATTTTGATGGTTGTTGACGACAATATCATTCACTTGGTGCCGATCGCGATCTTGGTTGCCGGAATTGTGATTCAGTTGCCAACCGTAGGCAAAAAACGGCAGTTGGCAAAAACTGCAACCGATGATCGATAGAAGCTGGTCAGTCGTTTTGTATTTTCGTTTTCTACTTTGGCTGGTTTTCAGCAACATCGTTTCCAGCAAGATAGATGGCTTGGTCCGGCGCGATGGCGACCAGGTACTCGTTTCGCCCGTCGGCAATTTCGACTTCGCGAATCTGCCCCGCCCCCAGTGCTGTGGAATTCGCGTCCACTGGTGAAATCAGCAAAATATGTTTGCCCACAGGTAATTCGATTCGCATGACTTGGATCTCACGCGGCAGCAAACCCCAGCAGCGGGTATCCGCGTGTTCGACGCCGGACCATGCGGAACCGGCTGCGAATCGAAAAATCGATGCGGCTGAATCGTCCAGGCCGATCTTCTGTGCCGCATTTGCAACGGCGGCTTCCTTGGTGACTCGTCGCACAACGGCTCGCGCGATCGTCCACGGCATCTGTGCCGAAGCGTGATTGACGGCCAAGTCACTGACGTCAGTCAACGTTTGGGTAACGCCAACCATCTTGCCATCGACGTGCGTGCTGACCGCGGCGATGCGACTTGCCGGCAATACGACTTTGGGGACTTTGACGCTGGCGATGTTCGGTAGTGGGGGAACGGACTGGTCGTCGTCTCTTTCAGATGACTTACTTTGCAAAACACTTGACGCGATCCTCAGTGCCGTCGATGTGGTTTCGGCGATTTGTTCTTGCAGTATCGGGCCCCGACCGACACAGGCGACAACATACAGAACGCCGTGGCCAGGTGAACTGTGGACGCCGCCACTGGCGCGAGCGATGTCGGTTTTGGCAGGCTGAAAATTTGGCTGTACTGAACTGACCAATTGGTACGCCCGCGCGGCGTCGTCATAATCATGATGGGTTGCTTCGCGCAGCACGCCTCGCAAGTAAGGTGCCATCGCGACGGGCTGAAACAATTCACCGATGTCAACGATGCCGCGATCTTCGGCGGCCCTGGCAAGTTCGCTTTGACGCTGGGCGGCTTGCAACACGTAGCTCTCGGCGTCTGCGCCGTCTTTGCTCAGCGAGCAAAGCGACAGCATCGCGCGGATCATGACTTGTTCGTAGCCCGCCGGACGATAAACGCGAGACAAGTCGTCGGTGACCAACGAAGCTGCTTCGTGGACCGGTGCCACATCAGGCAACGCGTCAAATTGGTCGCGCAGTTTTCTTAATCGCTGTTCGGCGGCAGCGGCGTCTCCCGAAGCCAATTCGACCATTGCCAAATCAAGTTGCGCCGAATCTCTGTGCCGATTGCGCGACTGCAGAACGTTGTCGAGTGTTTCGCGAGCCGTGTCCAGGTCGCCTGACGCAAAGGCATCTCGCGCAAGACCGATCGAGTTGCTGGTCGATTTGCATCCACCACAAACGAACAACCCAATCGCAATTGGGCCGACGAACACGATTGCCAACCAATTGGGCACCGGCCTAGCCATCGGCTTGATCAAACGCGCCGTAGTTCCACCATTTGCCAACGCGTGATTTCGAATAGCCCTTTCGCAGCTTGGCGGATTCTTTGATGTTTTCGCCGGTGTGCAGGTTTACCATTTCCAAAGTCAAAACGTAGTCGCGTTGGCTACTGCGATTGCGATCGGTCGTTCCGCTGGTAATGGTTGCGTACATCAGATAGTCGACCGGTGTTCCTTGGCGACCCAAAGCGGATGCAAACTTAGTTCGATTGTGGGGCAAAAACAACGAATCGGGACGCAGGCGAGTTTCCAGCAACGCGGCATCAACCAAGCGACGGCTGATCAGCCGAAAGGTGTCGGCCGAACTGACCTGCGAATCGATCCGCTCGTAAAGCTGATCTTTGAAATCCAGCAATTCTTCGGCGCTCTTGTTTTCGATGCCAACGAAACAAACGTTCGCTGGCCCGGCCGAAAGCGGAGCACCCGGTACGGGAATGCCCAACGATGGGTCGATGCTAGCCGGATCGACTTGGGGGTCGATATTGTGCAGGCCGTTTGTTTCGTAAGACACGGTTCGGACCGCAGGCGGGCAGCGACCGAGCAGTTTCGCGACCGATTCGTCCACCAACGGATTCCAGGTACCAGCACCGGCTGCGTGGCTACCTATCAAGTCTTTGTCGGTGGAACTCAATAAGTGTCCATATTGGCGACCTGCGCAACCCGACAGACCGGTAAGCAAGCAAACCAGTCCCAATGGGACGATTGTGAATCGTGCACGGAAGGAGTTTTGCAGCGACATGGGCAATGAAAATCCCGAAACGATGGTGACAATGGTGTTCCAAAACGACAATCTTTCAATACAAACGGCGATCCGAAGAGCAACCAGGAAGAAATGAAGTCGTCGATATCAAATTTTCCGACGTAATCCGCCGTTGTTGGCTTGCCGAACACTCTTGAACTATCAAAATGTGATGAAGGTCGGCCAGATCAGCCGATTGGATGGATCTGGCTGTCAATCAACCCCGTGCAGG
>CAZZDZ010000004.1:0-4677 GCA_964652675.1 uncultured Pirellulaceae bacterium | reverse complement strand
GGTCGGCCAGATCAGCCGATTGGATGGATCTGGCTGTCAATCAACCCCGTGCAGGCAACCCCGTGCAATCAACCCCGTGCAGGTCGATTAGAATTTCCGCCAGCGGTCGTTGACAAAGCGACCAGCCCAGAGAAACTCTTTGGGGCCACCCCGAACCCCGCATTTTGCCGCATTGGACAAAAAGTCTGATCCGACGAATTGACAGCAACGCAGGTTTTGATTTTGTTGTCACTAGAAATAGCGTTGATTTTGCAATCAATTTGAGCGTTTCAAACACGCTTTTTCCGAATCGCTCTCGAATTAAAACACTGCTTTCGCCCATGACTTCTGTTGAATCGCCCACTGCTATGCCAACACAGGCTGGATCAACTTTGGCCGAATTGCCGCTGAAAGCGCCCGACTCGGTGCCAGAAGTTTCGGCGCCAGAAGTAGTTGCCGCGGACGAAACTCCTGCTGAACCGATACCCGCCGATCCTGCGACCACGGAAGATGGGACCGCAGACGATGGGATCACGAAAGTACCGGACGATGTAACCGAAGAGCCCAAAGAGGACGTTAAAGAAGATGACGTAGATGTCGACGACCTTCCCGACGAAGAGGACGACAATGGATTCGGCGACGACCTGGAAGATGACGAGGATCTGGACGAATTCGAGGACATTGACGAAGACGACTTTGACGACGGATTCGACGACGACTTCGAAGAGGAATTGGGCGACGACTACGAAATTGAGATCGACGACGAAATCAGCGAAGAATTTGGCCTGAATACCGGACCACCCAAAGAAGAAAAAGATGACATGGGCAAATTCGACGATTTCGACAATCTATACCGCTAATTGGATTTATCGCTCGATTCTCCCAATCGACAGCGTTTCTCTGCCCGGCCCCGGTTTCTACCAGTGTGCTTTCTACCGGCCTGCTATCTACTGGTCTGCCGATACACCCATCCCGTGGTCTCAATTCCCGACTTGATCGGTACAATCTGGCCAGGGCGGGTGCAAACACATCACCACGAACCAGTGGTGCTTTGAACTTGTCCTACCGCAAATGCACGTTCGTCTGCTTTGCGCTACGTATCCTGTGCTCTCGTTTCGTTTCCCGTCTGCGTCTTAAGTCTGCCGATGCCTGAATCCGACAGTCCCTTTCGTGCCCCCACCGGTAGCCCCAAGTTCCCGGAGCTTGAGAAAGAAATCCTGCAGTTCTGGGATGACAATGACATCTACAACGAATCACTTAAACGTCGCGCCGATGCGCCCTCGTTTGTTTTCTTTGAAGGCCCGCCGACCGCCAACGGAATGCCCCACCCCGGCCACTGTTTGACGCGCGCGATCAAAGACGTTTTTCCACGCTACAAAACGATGCGTGGTTTTCGCTGCGAACGCAAAGCCGGTTGGGACACGCATGGATTACCCGTCGAAGTCGAAGTTGGCAAAGAACTGGGCATCCACTCCAAAGAAGAAATCGAAGCGTACGGCGAAGAACCATTCATCCAAAAATGCCAGCAGAGCGTTTGGCGTTACATGCAAGAGTGGCAAACACTCACGCGTCGACTTGGCTTTTGGGTCGATTTGGAAAAAGCCTATGTGACCTATCACCAAACTTATGTCGAAAGCGTTTGGTGGAGCCTGAAAAACTTGTTCGATCGCGGCCTGTTGTACGAAGGTCACAAGATCGTGTGGTGGTGGGCTCAAGGCGGCACGGCATTGTCGTCACACGAAGTCGGCCAGGGATATCGCGAAGTCGCTGACCCGAGTGTTTACGTTTTGTTTCCGCTGGCGGACAACCCAGGTCGCAGCTTGGTCGTATGGACGACGACTCCTTGGACGCTGCCCAGCAATATGTTCGCTGCGGTCAATCCTGAATTGGAGTACACCGTTGTTCGCGACGAAGAATTGGATTGCGAACTAGTGCTCGCGTCGGCGCTAGTCGAAAAGATCTCCGAAAAAGTCAAACGCGAATTCACGGTCGTCGAAACCGTCAAAGGTGAATCGATCGTCGGTCAGCGATATGAACCGCCGTTTGATTGTTATCGCGGCAAAGAAGATCCGGTGGGCGAATTGGTCGCCGGCGGAACCGAGCACCGATACTGGCGTGTCGTCGCGGCAGACTTTGTGACGACCGATTCCGGTAGCGGCATCGTCCACCAAGCTCCCGCATTCGGCGAAGTCGACCATGATGTTTTGGTCGCAGAGCAACGACGGTTCGCCGAAGGCAGCAAACCCGAACTGATGTGCGCAGTCGGTTCGGACGGAAAGTTCACCGATGCGTTCCCGGACCAACAAGGCGTGTGGGTCAAAGACGCCGACAAACCAATCGCACGCGCCCTGCGCGAAAAAGGCCGCTTGCTGCTGCTGGAACAGTACCTTCACGATTACCCGTTTTGTTGGCGTGCCAGCCAAGACCCGCTGATCCAGTATCCACGACGTAGTTGGTTTATCCGCACGAAAAAGTTTCGCGATCTGCTGCTGAAAAACAATTCGCAAATTGGCTGGCAACCCCAGCACATCCGCGACGGTCGCTTCGGCAACTTCCTGGAATCCAACGTCGATTGGTCGCTTTCGCGTGAACGATACTGGGGCACTCCGTTGCCGATCTGGGTTTGTCAAGAAACCGGTCGCCGCGAAGCAATCGGCAACTACGACGAACTGCTTAAAAAACCAGGCGTGACGGGAACCGAAGTTTGGGCCAAGGCCAAAGCCGCCAATCCTGAACTGCCCGACGATCTGCAAGTTCACAAACCGTATATCGACGCAGTCGAGTACGATTCGCCGTTCGCCAAAGGTGCGCGGATGCGACGGGTCACCGAAGTCATCGATTGCTGGTACGACAGCGGCGCGATGCCGTTTGCCCAATGGGGATGGCCGCACCAAAACGACGACCAATTCAAATCCCAGTTCCCCGCCGATTTCATCAGCGAAGCGATCGACCAAACACGTGGTTGGTTCTACAGCCAACTGGCTATCAGCACGATGCTGTTCGGCGAAGGGGCAAAGATCGTCGACGAAGGCGCCCCAGCGGCTGACCCTGGACCGCTGGACGATGCCGATTACCCGATGCCGTTTCGCAACTGCATCGTTTTGGGTTTGATGCTGTCGTCTTGGTTCGAAAGTAGCAAAGGCACGGTCGTATTGACCGAAGAAGAAACGAAAAACCATCCAGACGAAAAGTTCAGCAAGAAAACCGGCAAGATGTCGAAATCGAAGCGGAACTATCGTAGCCCCAACGAGATTTTTGACAGCTATGGCGCTGACGCGATGCGTTGGTATTTCTTTGCAAATCAACCGCCGTGGACCAGCATCATCTATGCCGATCAAGCGATCAAAGATTCGATCCCCGAATTACTGCTGCGGCTGTGGAACGTTTACAAGTTTTTCTCGTTGGGCGCCGAAGCGGACGGGTTTGATCCTCGTGACGTGACCCACGCCGACGAAAACGCATCACCCGCATCGCTTGCGTCTGCATCGACGTACCGACCCGTCAGCGAACGTGGTGAACTGGATCGTTGGATCATGTCGGAATTAAACCAAACGATTGCAACGGTTGTTGATCGGATGGACGCACTGGATAACTACAATGCGTGCCAAGCGATCACGTCTCTGCTGGATGGACTGAGCAATTGGTTTGTTCGTCGCAGTCGCGATCGGTTTTGGTCCAGCGACAAAGAGTCTCAGGATAAGCACGACGCATTTTGGACGTTGTACGAGTCGTTGTTGGAATTGACCAAGATGATCGCCCCATTCGTGCCGTTCATCGCCGAAACCCTTTGGCACAAATTGACCGAGCCCTTTGGCGCGTCGGTCGTCAAAAGCGTTCACCTATGTGATTACCCAAAATCGCGTTCCGAATGCATCGATCCCAAACTAGCCGAATCGATGAAACTGTTGCGCGAGATCGCATCGATGGGCCGCAGCGCTCGGGCAGCGGAAAAACTGAAAGTCCGCTTGCCGCTCTCGAAAGTTGAAGTCGTTTTGTCGGATGATTCTCAGATCCAGTGGCTGCGCAGCCACGATGAACTTGTACGCGAAGAATTGAATGTCAAAACCGTTGACTACACGACCGACGGTGGCGATTACGTTCAATACACGGTCGTTCCGAACTTCAAAACCTTGGGCAAAAAGGTCGGCAAGCAGATTCCCGCCATCAAAAAGGCGCTTGCCGAAGCAGACGGAAACGCGCTGTTGACGCAACTGCAGGCCAGTGGCGTCGTTTCAATCGATCTGCCGGACGGGCCCATCGAATTGGACAACGACGACATCCAAGTCCGCTTGCAAGCTCGCGAAGGCTGGGCCGCGGCACAGGGATCCGGATGTGTCGTGGTGTTGAACACCGAAGTCACCGATGAATTGCGCCGCGAAGGCACCGCAAAAGATCTAATTCGCGTCATCCAAAGTCAACGCAAAGAGATCGACTGTGAATACACCGATCGCATTCACGTGGGAATCGTCACCGAAGACGAAGAAGTTCTTACGGCGGTCGCTGAACACAAAGAATTCATCGCCCAAGAAACCCAAGCCGATTCGTTGATCTCCGAATCAATCGATGCAACCGAACCAGTCCAGACAGACTTTGGCAACGTCTACGTAGCAAAAGTTTCCTAAGCTGATGCGGTTTCGTCGCCGCTCATCGTTTCACGCCGTTCGCTTAGCATCTTGACTGCTTCGGCGTGAGATCGTT
>CAZZDZ010000003.1:21732-52853 GCA_964652675.1 uncultured Pirellulaceae bacterium | reverse complement strand
ATGCCTGAAGCATTTCGATATCAACAAAAAACCGGGTGAAACCTACAGCAACAAACTGAGTGCTGCGTCGATCGCTTCGATTGTTTCGTCGTCCTCTTCGTTTTCGCGATCCTCAGCGATTAGATCAATGAGGCCAGCATCGACAGCCTCTGAAACAGAAGCGTCAATCACGCTCTGCGACTCGCTCTCGAGCAAACCAATCGGTGCTACCTCTTCGCCTTCGGCTTCCGTTGACAGAGTCGAAGTCGTCAAAAAGGACGAAGTCACCTGTTGTCCAGCGACAGGCCGATCTTCCAAATCGTTGATGACAACCAAAGCATCAAGAGCCGTGATTGACTGGTCACCGTTAGGGTCCAAGAACAGTGGGCCACGGTCGCTATCAAGGACTGGTATCGGGGAAACATTTGCCCGATCCAGAGCATTGATGATCAACAATGCGTCCAGGGCGGAAACATTACCATCGGCGTTAACATCCGAGAACAAATTTGGATTCTGCAACCGGCTCGAAATCACTTCGACATTCACCGTCGCTGCATTGCCGGTTCTGCCAAGCGAATCAGCGATTGTGTACTCGAACGAATCATCGCCAATGAATCCAAATTCAGGGACATACTGAATAATGCCATTGCCCTGAGGAATTGCTTCTCCGCGACTGGGTTGACGTACGATGACGATGCTATTGAGATCGAGTCCATCAACATCCGAATCGTTAAGAGCAACATTGATACTGACTGGTTCATTGAGGAACGTTGCCGCAGCATCATTAAGCGTCAGAGGAGCCGAGTTAGACGAAATTTCGATCGTCGTTTCAGCACTACGTGTGCCCAGGTCGTCAGCAACGGTGTAGCTGAACAGGTCAACTTGGTTGAAACTAAGGAACGGCGTGTAAGTAATCGCACCTGTCGTATCATCGATCGAAATCGATCCAAACGCTGGCTGGAGCGTGATCAAAATGGACGATGGATCGATCACTCCATCGATGTCAGTATCGTTGGCCAATGGATTGATTACCGTTGGGCCATTCGGGTTCAACACAGGGTTATCAGCAGACGCCACAGGGGCATCGTTAATGCCAGTGATTGACAAACTTACGGTAACCGTATTGCTGGTCAGGCCATCGCTGTCGACAAGGGAGTACGAAATCGAATCCGTTAGGATCTCGTTTTCAGCAAGCGACTGAGTGGCAACCGTGGCTGTGGGGTCATAAATCAACTGACCGTTTTCCAGAGAAACGGGAACACCACTGATTGATGTCGACGACTGCAGCACGACCTGCAAGAACTCTGCAGGGTTAGTAGCCAAGTCCGGGTCGATGTCGTTGGCTAACAACTGAGACAACGGAACTTCGATTCGAGTGTCTTCGTTACCTGACAACGTATCGGGAACTGCGACTGGTGTGTCTGGCTGCTCAAGAATCCGGATTTGTAGATTCTGAACTGGGCCAACCGGATCGCCCGCGATAAACGCGCTGTCTTGAGCACTCACGGTAACATCAGCCACTCCAACTGCATTTGGGTTGGTGACGAAACGCAAAACTCCGGACTCATCAATCGTCGGAAGCACACTGAACAAGGACTCGTCCTCAGGAGCAACCGTCACAGTAAACGTCACCGTCTGATCGGCCTCGTCCGCTGGTCCCGGTGATATATCGGTGGCGAATTGTCGGATAAACGGATTCTGATCTTCGTTGTTTTCGACGACAGCGTCAGCGACGAATGTCGGTGGATCGTTAACGGGGTCAACCGTGATTGTAAACGTCTGTGTGGGGCTTTGAGAGACATCCCCGATGCTTACATCGGTTGGTCCTTGGTCGTCCAAGAAGACTTCAAAGACCGCGACACCATTGGCATCTGGGGCAGTTTGGTAGGTTAGCGTCGCATTACCGTTTGCATCCACGGTTGCTTGCGGGGCAGTCACAAACAAGTTCGCGATGGACGAAATTTCCGTGATCACCAGGACAGGCGTTTGGCTGGCTATTTCATCGACTGCGGTCGTTGGCCCTGCCTGAACGTTGGTTACCCAGTTTGGAATGGAAACCAACCCAGCGTCCTCATCAGACCTGACATCACCACCACCGCTGAACTGTGGTTGATCGTTCACCGCCACCACGTTCAGTCGAACGGTATTGGAGGCCAGTCGTGGGTCTTGGCGAATTGCCCCATCGGTTCCCACGTCAACTGTGATTCCGTCGTCAATCACGGTGTAGATAAACGAGTCTTCGCCCGTAAAATCTTGCCGCGGTGTATAGATGAAACTAATCAGCGCCGGGGTCTGACCAGGAGGCAAACCTTCACTTGATTCAAACACGGGAGTCAGCGTACCGCCCTGTGCTGTGGACGCTGGAAGCGGTAGAGCCAAGCTGAGTGTTTGGTTGCCACCTGGTGTGATATTCGAGGACTCGTTGGGAGGTCCTGGAGCAAAGATCGTCGGATCCAACAAGCCCGTCGTGATGGTGTCACCGAAGACCAAAATATCCACCGTGCCATCTTCTAGTAATTCGAATGCCAATTCGGGTGCATCGTCCAACAAGACAGGCGGATCGTTAATCGGCCGCACGTTGATCGTGATGGTCGTTGGCAGTGCCGTATTCAAATCTCCTCGAGTCACATCATCGGGGCCCGAATCCGAAAGCTGAATCTCGAATAGGAACTGACCGAAAACATCCGGCTGTGCCAAGAAAGAAAGAGTACCGTTCTCATCGATCGATGGCTGTTCAATGAACAACGCTTCGATTTCAGCCGACGTCAAGGATCCCGAAGCAATTGCGGTCGAATTAAACGTGACCGTCTGGCCGGTTTGAACGTTGATCTCGTCAAAAGCCGAAGTCGTCGGACCAGCACTTACGTTGGAAGCGAAGTTGGCTACCGTATGCCGGTTCGCTGCAAGGTCTAATGGATTGTTAGGGTCAAAGTCAGGCGCGGGGTCAAACTCGGGCAGTTCGATGAACGTAGCCGCAATGGTCGCTTCCGGTCGATCGTTAACAGCCCTCAAGTTCAGGATGACTCGATTAGTCTGACGCTGCGGATCGTCGACCAAGACGCCACTGAGCAACGAGAACGTTTCCACGTCCGGATTGGTTGGGTCCTCACTGTTGTCTTCAACGACATAGTCAAAGAAGTCCGCTGGGTTAGCCGTTAGGTTCCCGTTCTCATCGATGTTGTTGAAATTAGTCGGTGGCGTGTAATTCAAACCGATAATTTCACCGTTGACGATTACAGGCGTCAGGAGACCACCCAAATTTGTTGTCACTGGGGTGGAAAACACACTGACGCTTTGAGAACCACCAGGTGAACTATCCGATTCGTTGACGTTTGGTCCTCCCACGAAGACGTCCGTCAATCCGATTCGCCCGTTCACTCCCTCAAACGGGATGAAGAATGGCTGAGAGGTATCACCACCGGCTTGCGTGTTGTCCTCTGGGAGCGTGAAAGCAATCTCCCCATTCGTCCCAACAGTCCATTGATCATCTAGGTCGTTATTGTTGTCAGACGTTCCGACGACCGTGCCATCAATCGCGGGAGGGTCATTCACTGGACGGACATTGATCGTAATATCCGCAGTGCTAATCGCTCCAAGCGAATCTTGGACCGCGATTTGGTAGACGGCGGTACCAATCAAGTTAGGTGTTGTTTGCACCAACAGCGTCCCATTGACGTCCAGAGTTGGCGTCGCACGCAACAGATTGGCTGGACTGCTTGACAATTCAGTCAAGACAACCGAGGTAACCGTCTGTGAAATATTTTCGTCTCCAGCCGTGACTGGACCAGGCAGCACGTTTGTGATGACGCCATTTCTGACTGCCTCTGTGCCTCCGACAATATTGCCATCTGCATCTTCGTCTTCCAGGATATCGATCGACGCCGAAGGCAGGTCAAACGATGGAGCATCGTTTGCAGGTGTGACAGTCAATGTGACCGTCGCAGGCAACGACTCTTCGCTGGGCAATGGCGGACTGAGCAAGGTGCCATCGGTAAATTCGGTAGCGCCGTTATCGCGTATCACATAGGTAAACTCATCAACTGGCGGGCCAGTTGGCGAATTCAGGTTGCGGTCAATCGCTGCGTCGTACCTTCCATCGACAAAGACGCCGTCATCAAAGTTGAACGTTAGGGTACCACCCGACACGGTAGTCAGCGTTCTTTGGCTCACCCCGACTGCATCGCCAACAACGGTCAACGCTCCAACACCGAATTCGACAATCTCCAAATCAGGTCGTTGAACTGATTCATTGAATGGGGAAGCAATGTTGTTGGCGACATCCGCTGGGCTCGCGTCCGTTTCACTGACCGTTGTTGCCGCGATGTCCGTTGCGCCAAACGTAACCGTGCTTGCCAAAACAGAAGCGCTGATTCCCAAAGAGGCCAAAGTTGTCTGAAGCCTTGTCGCAATCACATCACTCGTTTCGCCCCCAAAGTATTGAACAACGGCATCGCTCCCAAGTGAAGGAATCCCGGTCGAAGTGAACTCGATCGTTTGACTGAATCCGTTATCGAGAGTGACGGTTAGCGTTTCGCCTTGAATCAATCCTGTCGATCCTGGAACCGTAACCGACGACGCACTATCAATGATCTGTGTCGGTGCAACATTCGTGGTAGCGTTGGCAACCGCAGAGAACGTGACGACTGGACCGTTGGCTGTCGCGCCAAATCCAAGTGCTCTGACTTGCGACTCCAAGCTTGCAGCAATGATGTCAGCCGTGTCATTAAGCGTGAACACGACCACGACATCAGTACCAGCAGCAGGAGTTCCGGTCGTATTGAACTCGACCACAGTATTGTTAACTCCATCAGACAGCGTGATCGTCTCGCCAAACACAATACTGCCAGGATCTACCAATGTGACCGAGTTTGCATTCGTGGAAATCAATGTGCCAGCCGTGTTTGTCGCAACGCTGCTAATCGACTCGAATGCGACCACCGAAGTACCGGCAACAGATGACGCACCAATTCCGTTGGCAATCAACACATCCTGTAGTCTCACTGCGATGTCTTGTGCGGTATCGGACAAAGCGTATTGGACGACGGCATCCGCAGCCCCAAGCTCACCTGATGTGTTAAACACGACATCCAGCGTGGTGCCATCGGTATCGGTGATACTTAGCGACTCGCCGTTTCGCAGCGTCAGCCCATCCTGGACAGTAACACTGCCCGCGTTGGCGACTAGGCTGCTGCTGTCGGGACTGTTAACAGTCGACACGACATTCGCAAGTGTCACATCCGATCCAGCAGCGAAGGCGGTAACGCCGATCGAAAACAGTTCTGCTTGTAAAGACGTCGCAATGCTGTCAGCCGTATCGGTCACGGCGAACTGAATGACGTTGATGTCCGGACGGGACTGAACGCCAGTCGTATTGAATTCAACAAATCGTCGAATCCCAGATGCGTCAAACAAAGTGACGGTTGCCCCGTCGGTCAACGAAGTCCCGTCAGGAACGGTAATCGTTCCGTTGGCGACCGTGATCCCCGAAGGAAGCGTGTTGGCGGAATTGCCGTTAAGCAGATCGGCACGGGTGAATGTGAAAATCGGCGTCGTCGCAGGTTCAACCAATTCGGTGAACACGAGCGATCGGTCAAAAGCGACAGGTTGATCGTTGACCGGTTCAACAAAGATAAATGACTGCTGTGTTTGCGACTCTGGGTCCGCAAAACGATTGCCGCTCTGGTCTTCGCTAACACCAGAATCAGTGACGGTATAGTTAAACGGAATCAGTCCGAAGACTTCTGGGGCTGGCGTGAACACGATATTCCCCAAAGCACCAAGCGTGATTTGGCCAAAGCTTGGGTCAACCGACACACCGGTGACTTGGATGCTGCCATCATTGCCAGCGGTAAACGCCAACTCGTCGATCGCACCGCGACCGTCTGGATTCGCAGCCACCGGATCACCAAGTGGACCATTTCTATCGTTTGCCAACAAGAAATCAGTTGGAATCGTAATCGCCGTGTCTTCGGTCGGCGTCGGAGCAACCAGCCCCTGATTCGCAAAGAAGTTCACGTAATCGGGGTTGCTGATGCCAACCGTATCGGAACCGAGTTCAGGGAGATCATTATCGGGTCTGATGTTCAGATCGGCTCTTGCGGACCCACGCAACGGAGTGCCGGGAACTAATGTTCCGTCAGGCAGCAACGCGACCCCATCGTCTTGTAGTTCAAAGAAAAAGAAGTCATGGTCGAGAATGAATTGGCCGACAGCGTCAACGAAGGGAGCTCCCGTATTGGGATCAATCGAACTTGAGATAAAGCTGTTGAAGTTCGGCGATGGCTGAAATTGAACTTCAGCGATCGTCTGCAACTGAAGGGCGTCGTCAATACCGTCACCATTGGAATCGGTACCCAAGGTGATGTCGACGTCGACCGCATCGTCAATCAAGTCCAAATCGGCATCGGTCCCAAGAAGCGGCGTCGTAAAGAACGCTTGGAATTCGAAGTCTGCCGTGAGGGTACCGAATTGAGTATTCAGGACCGCGTTCTGGTTGGTGGCGTCAATCCTATCCTGATTCGGGTCGTCAAAAATCACGAATGGAGAATTGGAAACCGATAGAACAAACAGTTCCTGGTTGGATTCGCCTTGCCCACCTGCGGACGATTGAGCCAGCAATTCTGCTGCCGTGATCGTCAACAAATTGTCTTCTAAACCAGGGAAAATAACGTCGCTCGCTGTCGGAGCATCATTGACGGGGTTCACCGTGATCGACACCGTCGCAAACGTTGGCGAGGCAATCGTTTGGTTGCGCTGCGTTGTGATGCTGTAGACAAACTCGTCAGGGCCAAAGTAGTCAGGGTTAGGAGTGTAGATGAACGCTCCGGTCCCCGAATCGGGATCCAAAAGCTCCACCGTTCCGTTGGTTGTCTCGAAGACAAACCTTGGCTGCAATGTTATAGGGTCCACAAATGGAGCGATTCGCGCCGCATCGATGATGTACTCAGGGCTCACGAATGCTTCGGCTGGAAGCGTGTCGAAGGCAGAAAGCGGAAGAATCCCGTTCGTTCCATCAGCCGTTAGGACTTCGTCTTCATTGACCTGATAGACAGCTCCGTTGGGCACCGCTTCGGCGATATCAAAAACTTCCACCACAAAATCTTCGACTTCACCATCGCTGGCGATTCCACCAGGTGTGTCGCTACCGGCGGTGGACAACCTAAATCGAGCAAAAGTAGAGCCCAATGTCGCATTGGCTGGTGTGTTGAGCTGGATTGGGTTGATCCCATCGACAACAGGGAAGCTAATCACATTGTGCTCATCGAACGCTGCGTCGCCAAAGTCGCCATCGCCATTGAAATCGATAAATACGTCCAACAGACCCGAACCAGTGACAATCACGTCAATGACCGTGCCATTGGAATCGCTTCTATTTAAGAACCCAACGACATCACTCGCCGTCGTAGCTTCCCGCACCCCGGGAGCCAAGAACAATCCTGTTTGAGTGGTAGTGCCATCGTTAAACGTACCCGCATTCACACCATCTTCGTCGCTTTCAGCGATCAGGGTGAATTGCGTATCAGCCGGAGTGACCAGATCGCCAGCATCATGCTCAATCGATGCAGCTAATCCTTGCGCGACAAGTAACTGACGAATCGAGTTAACAAGATTGGTGGTGATCGTGTTGACCGAATCGGTCACGTCAAACTCCACCGCAATCGATCCAGGAGCGGCGATGGCACCACTAGACGTAAACTCAAAGACTTCAGAATTCGCACCGACAACAATCTGCAGACTCTGACCTACAGTCGGAATCGCAGTCAATTCAACCGTTCGCTGATCACTGGGACCAGAGATTACAAACGGAGAAATCCCTGCAACGACGGCATCGACCGCAACGAGGGCGTCATCCGAGTTTGCTGAGAGCGAATCGGATTCGGTGTCAACAATGACTCCCAATCGCGGAAGAGCCCCAATGCCACTGGCGTGACGAGCACCGTTTCCAGCGAGCGATGTCTGGAACGTATCCGTCGCCGAACTGAATGCATCACCAAAGTCCAGCTCTACCAAAGGCATGACGATCGTGAACGCTGTTTCAGAATTGATTCGATTTGCCAGGAGATTGTTCTCGCCGATATCGACGATTGGATCCACAACAGAACCAAGAGAAGCCGTTGTGCCCGCTTCCGACGATAATAGGTCAACCGAATTTCCATTGTCCAAAAGGACGATACCACCGCCAGGTGTGAACGCGGAAATGTTCAATCCAGAACCTTCAATCGCACGAATCAACCCGCTTGCTGCAGCAACCGATGAAAACTGTTCGCCAGGGAAGAACGCAATGGGACTTGCACCACCGCTGACGCCCTCAACGACTAGGCTGGTGGTCGATGGAACCACGCTGGCAAGCGAGTCCACCGACTCCCCGATGGTCACGACTCTTCCAGAAGATGTCGGGGCCGTGCTGGATGGGAAAGCCAGGGCAATTTGTGCTGCGATCTCGCTCGCAATCGCCGCTTCGTCGTCAGCAGGGTCAAGCAAGACAACCCGAGCACCCGAAATCTCAGTTGTTGACAACGTGAACGTTTCGACGGTGCCGTCAATGGTGACGGTGAATGTCGAGCCGTCCAATGTGGCGGATGATTCACCAGCAGCTACCTCAATCGATAGCGAACCGGTCACTCCAGGAGTCGCGATCAATTCCAGGCTGCTATTTGCAACGTCTAGAATGTTTTCTGAAGCACCACCGAAAACGACAACCCCATCGCCAACAGAACGCGATTGATCTAGTCCGATGTTTGCACTCGCTGCAGCGGCGGCAATTGCTTGAGCCAATTCGTCGCTTGTGTCTGTTCGACTGAATGGAATTGCAACCAAGTCGCCGCCTGTCACCACGGAACCATCGTCATCAAACTCAAACGTGGTTGTCCTGCCGTCAGCTTGATAGGTAAAGACCTGTCCGTCGGTGACTCCTTGGCCCTGACCAAACGCGACCGCACCACCACCGGCGAACGAAGTTGTCAAAGTCTGACCATCAACACTTCCAAGTTGCAATGAATCATTGCCAAGTATTGTAGGAGAAATATTCAAAGTCGCAGCAATCGCCGGGTCGCTGATTGCATCAAAGATCGCGTCACGTATCTCTGTGATGGTGCCCGCAGTTGAAAGGTCAACGCTGATATTTCCAGGGCCAACGCCAACACCCGTCAGGTTAATCTCGAATGTTTCAGACTCGCCCGTGTTGGAGTCTGCGATGGTAAACGTGTCGCCTTGGGAAAAACCATTTTCGACATTCAAAATTTCCAAGCCAAGCGTTTGGGGGACTGCAACGGCGAATCCCGCGTCAAATTCAAAGATGCGTTGGACGCCGGAGTTGTCGGCCACCGTCAATTGGTCACCATCTGCGATGGATTCTCCATCGGGAGCTTGGAACTCAAGGCGGCTACGGTTGTTCAACGTGATTTCGTAAACAGCATCCGGGCGCCAGACACCCGAAAGTGGTGTCAAACGAATCAATCGGTTCGAGGCGTTGTAGCCAAAGACGTAATCACGGCCTTCTTCTAACAGTTGACCATTTTCGGTTACATACACACGTTCAGCAGTGACCGAGGCAGCATCTGGTCCTGAACCGCTCAATTCGCTGATCAGAATTTCAAAGGAATCTAGCGTCCCAGAGGCCAGCTGAATCCTGGTGCCCTCACCATCCAAGTCATTGCCGACGGCATCGTTATCCAACGGCGTCAATATCGTCGCTTGCGGACCAAGGTTATCAGCCCTGTCGATCGCACCGATATCGACAAACACACTACCGCCAAGTCCCGCAGGTGGATTGACCGAAAGATCATTCTCATGCGTCTGACCAAAGATGTCTGTTGGTGGCGCCAGCACAGGACTTGGTGGAATCCCCAATGCGCCCCTGACGGTTACCAGGGCGGGACGGTCAGGCAACGAAGACAACGATGCATCGATTGCGAGCGAAAATTCTTCTGGGTAAAAATTCTGTGCGCCCGCATCAACAAACACTTGAGTGCCATCAGCATTGATTGACAAGCTACTGATCGCTTGATTGTTGATGTCGATACCATTGTTGTGAAATAACGTCCCACCAACCACCGTGCTTTGTCGACTGATATTCGAAGTCGCATTCCCGCCAGCGGCCGGAACTTGAATGCCGATCGTTGAGTTGGTGGAAATGATGTTGTTGAGCAACGTGGGAGCGGCCCCTGAATCAACCGCAACGCCTACTTGATTCCCAACGACGGTGTTGTTGACAACACGAACATAAGGAACACCCGCATCGCCTCCTCCATCTCCACTGACGACGATACCTGTCGCGTTATCGGCAACGATATTTCCGCGTAGCACTGCACCCGGCAAGAGCCCCGCGGTATTGGGGGTTGGGAAATTAATAGGTGACCCTGGTCGCGGCAATGCGGTGCCAGTTCGGTTATCGCGATCAGTGCGATCACGTTCTCCAGCATCAATGATAATGCCGGTCCCCGATGAATTGCGCACAATCGTGTTTTCGATGATCAACTGCCCCTGATCTCGTTCACGGTTGTCGTCGCCAAGTTCCGTCCCAACGAAAGCGTCAGTACCGTAAAGAACTGTGGTCAGCACACCGGGCAACCCAAAGTCGACTCCACCCAACTGATCTACCGACGCAGGGCCTAAGAACACGAGCCTATTGGTGGTTGCACCTGAAATCTGACCGCTGACTGTTTGTGCCGTCAGCCCCAACGCATCTCCAACTGCTTGAGAGTTGAATGTATCGAGCAACGAATCCGCCAGTTGAACATCTGTGAACGATGACTGGAAAGGAACTGCAATGTTGCCCGAAGTCACACCGTTGGGGGCCGCTAAGTCGTCGAACTCAAACGTCACCAAATCGATGCCGTTACTGAGCGTAAATGTATCACCATCCGAAATCTGTGCCGCATTGGTTGCGATCACACCAAAGCCTTCGCCAACGATATCGTTCGAATCGTAGCTAGCCCGACCAAACGCTTGCATCAACGGTAGCGGTGGAGCAGACAAGGACACACCGAATTCTGCAGACGTTCGAACCTCTACCTGGAATGAACCGAAGTCGAGATCTGAGGGAGTAGCATTTTGGTTGGGAATAGGGTTCGTAATCCCTGTTCCGTTTCGGACCAGTTCACCTCGTTCAGCCAGTCCAACGATGATGTTATCAATGAAAACACCAGCGTTCGTCGGACCATCATTCTGAAATCGACCTGCAAAGGCTGTCAAGTTGGGGTTGGGGCCTCCAAAACTAGGATCGTAAATGCCGAAGGGGCCTAGAGGAGTTACCGCGCTGGCAGCGCCAGTGTTTTGCCCCCCGAAGGCGCGAAACGGGCCAAGGTTTGTAAACGAGAAATCGTAAAGCAAAATCCCATCGGCACCGGTTGTTGGATAAACATCGACATTCGTTTCTTGCCCAGCAATGTTGAACGTGTTGGCAAGCACAACGCGCGTCGTCTCGCGAATATCCGTCACCGTATCAGCAATCGTGACTTGGAGCGGAACGTTAACCCCAAAGACACCACTATTACCAATCTGGGTCCCGGCGGGCAGTGAATTGCTGATGATCGTGGCACTTGGAATGTTGACCAATTGCGGACGATTTGGATCGCTAACGGTTGTAAAACCTGCTGCCTGGATCGCTGCATTGGTTACAGTCGCCACCTGCGCTGGCGTGAACGAATCATTGATAAAAATCGTGTTCGCCCCGCCGCCAGCGGTTTGGGTGTAAGTGAATGTGGTCGCTGGAATGCCAGCTACAGGGTCAAAAAGCGTTAGCGTATCGCCAGCATTGATCGCGGCGCCTGTTGGCAAGTTCAGCAAAGCACCAAAATCAACTTCCAAGTTTGCAAAAGCACCGCTCAGAGTATTGTTCAGGCTGATCACATCACCATCGGTCAGTTGGTCGGCAGGAGCCGCATACAACTGTGCTTGATACGGGAGCGCCTCGCCACCAGAAGAAAACTCGAATCGAATCCGCACCTCATCCTGGCCCGCCCACGGTGCAAGTGACAGTCTGGCTTGGCCCCATCCCTGTTGACCGTTGTCGGTCGGAGTCGTAAGCAACGTCCACTGTCCATTGTTTCCACTAACGTAGACGCGGAAAGCATCTCGGTTGGCGTCTATATCAGCGAGATAGTCAAAGTACAACGTTGGCAGGTCACCTGCCGAATAATCAGACAGATCAATAACCTGGCTCTCAACGGACCCTTGAGCACCCGATGCGAAATCCAGAGTACCAAACTGATTGGGTGCATTGGCACCGGTGCCAAAACCTGCATCATCCTGGTTCTGATTATTATTGGTTGGATCCTCAAAGCCAAAGAACAAACTCTGGCCGCCATTGTTCTGCGAATTATTGCGAAGTCCATTGATCGCTAATGTGCTACCGGTGCCAAAGTGATTGGTAGGATTTGCATCGGTATCGGTTACGTGCCAAAGGTTGATATCCAGATTGCTCAGCGCAATCCCTTGAATATCATCTCCAAGATTCAGAGGAATGCTGGAGCGTCCCTGTGAAAAGACGTGCTGCAAATTACCGTCGACGTCAAACGCATGCAGGTTGTTACTCGCGTCGGTGCCAAACAAAATTTGGTTATACGGAATTCCTTCTGGAGACGTTCCGTCAAGGTTAAGCAGACCACTGGTAAGATCGGTGAACGCGATTGGGACGCCGAATTCATCGAGCACCTTGTTGTTAGACGTCGCATCAAAACCAAACCCAGGTACCCCAGCTTCAATATTGAACCCTAACGCAACGGGTGCACTCAACGTCTGGCCTGGCGAGGGAATTGCCTGAACGCCGCCCACCAGATCACCATTGTTATTTGGTCCGCCGATGCTGAAGAAACCACCACCAGAGTCAACGGCAAAGAGTGTTCCCCCGATATCCGCTAAACCCACAACGGGACTTGCCGATGGAATCCATTCCTGAGGAGTAAACTGCGTACCGTCAGGGACACCTGGGTTATTGTTACTCGGATTCGCTCGTCCTCGTTCGATTCCGGTTTGGACAGGAATTCCAGTGGGCTGGATCACCGCACCGGTGTTTGGATTCAAACGATAGACAAAGTTAAAGGCAACCAAATCAGGAACGGCCGCCCCGACTTGAAGTGCACCATTGGCGTCGTTAAACAACGTGGCTCCGGTCCAAGTCTGCTGTCCTTCGCCGCGATGGCCAACACCATAAAGTTGGTTGCCTCCCACAAACGACAACGCTTCGATTTGTTGCCCAAAGCCAACCGCATTGTTGCCGTTGACTGCCGTTGTGATCTGCGCGTTCCCAGCATTGTTGACCGTCCGCTCGACGGTTTGAAATCCTGCTCCTGCGGACGTGGTAAAACCGCCAGTCCGTGGATCAAATGTCAAGAACTGACCCGTGCTACCATCCGTTTGATTGTTGTCCGCCAACGTGACAAAACCACTGGGCAGTCCCGTCGCAGGATTCACAGCCAGAGCGCCGACCCGATTAAAATCAGCTCCAACACGGGCTTCAGCCCCACCAATGAACGGGTTCGTCGCGAGCAGCCGACTACTTCCGCCTTGTGTGTCCACGACCGCCCAAAGTGGCACATCGCCAAGCCCAAAATCAACCGCGGCATCCAACAAACCCTCGGCATCGGTGCCCCCAAAAATGACAGGCGAGCCAGCCTGGGTTGTGGGTTGCAACGCTACGGTGCCATTGATTTCAAATCGGTCTTCACCGAGTCTCGCAAAACCTTCTATCGGCTCAACACGAACAGGTGATCCATTGATAGGGGCGCCAAAGAATTCTTGCAGATCAGCAGGAATGACGGAATTGTTCGCAAGACGAAGCGTATAGAACCCTTCGGTCAGTTCCTGGCTGCCCAAGAAAGCATCCAAGACACCGAGTGACCCTGCTGACAAGTCAGAAAGATCACCTGGCGTGTTGCCATCAACCTGATCGGCCAAAATGTTTGATCCGGTACCGAATGCAATCAACGACTGTGCCGTCCCTTGAGCTGCACCATAGTACAGGAAGAGATTCACATCAGGTTGTCCAAGTCCATCGGCGTAGTCAACGTCAAACGTCAGTGCAAAATGATCGTCGTTCGCAGCCGTTGTCGCTCCCGGTTGGGTGATTTCCTGAATCGAATCTCGGAAAAGGCTAAACGTGAAATCCACAAACGAAGTGGTCGCTGTGAACGCGCCTCCAAGGCTTAACGCAGCACGCTCCGTGTTTCCAATGTTTCCCAGTTCCACACTTCCATTGGCAATTGCAGTTCCATTACCAGCCAACGGCGAGTTCGCAGGCAAACCAAACGTAGTGATCCCGTCAGTCGCAAAGCGGATATCGGCATGGTTGATCGTCGAGCCACCAAACTCATCCAGTTCACCCAACCGCACGTGCAAGTTGTAGCTTCCTTGGCTACGCCCATCACGCAATTTCGATTCGTCAAACAAATCATCCGTAACGGAAGAATCTTCCAGATTACTACTACGAACGCGAATGAAGTAAGTCCCGCCAGCGGGCAAGGTGACTCGCAATCCCGCGTCATTGGGATTCGTCGAATAGAGATCTCGGTAACTTCCATCGATCGCATTGACCGATGCCAATGGATTCAAGATTGGATCAAAAGTTGCGAGCGGGTTTTGCTGCATTGGCAATCCAAGTTGCGTAGCGTCGGATCCAGCGGGAACGGACGGCAGAGCGCGATTGGTTGATTCCTGGTTGGAGTTGTCGCTAAGAGCCAAGATTCGTCCATTGGAATCGACTAATTCAACAACAGAGTCCAGGGTTGAATCGGTCCGATCAATATCGATCCAAATGTGTGTTCCCGCCGTCGCATCAAATGAATAGACGTCAACGTCAGAGTCATCTGCAATCGTTCCATGAATGTCGAAACCAAGTCGCAGATTTTCGTCCCCAGATACTTCATCCTCTGCTAACAAACCGATTTGTTGTGCGTTGGCTGGGACCGAATTGCTGTCGCCAAAACCACCAATGGCTCCTTCGTTTTCTCGCAATGTCGCGATATTGCGATCGTGACTGAATTCGTCAAGCAATATCCCCGCCCAGTCGCCAGCAGTCCCCGTCGATGGACCATCTCCGTTGGTGTCAACGGTTGCGGTTCCATCTGGGCCAAATCCTGCTCCGATCGAATCATCACTAAGACTTGTCAAAATCACGGGGAAAGAAGGCGAACCGATAATTTGAATTCGCCCACCAATCCGATCAGCGATATCCAGCGGATGCCCCGTTGCGGTTAACGTGCTGCCAGGAGTGAACTTCACAACCAACGATTCTGATTCGGTACTTTGTAGACGCAATCCACCATCGTGTGTGATGTCTGGAACCAGAATTTCGCCTTCAATGATATGAACAATATCCGTATCATCCAAAACGACTTCGGCGTTGATCGTTTGGCCACGCACGATGACTCCATTGAGCGCATTGTTGGCCAACTGGTTGCCTTCGAAAACGGGTCCTACATTGCCTGGAGTAGCCACAAAGACATCACTGGAACTGGCTTGGCGTCCGAAGTCCCGTCGTGGTGTATTGGAAAGCGCTTCGGCATTGATGCTGATTGGCGCTGCTTGGTTTCTTACAAACGTGTTGTTCACAATAAACGGTTCTGCCCCAGCAACATAAACCACAGCCGGTGAATTGCTCACGAACTCGCCACGCAGCGATCCAAAACTACTCGCTGCACCGGCTGCGTTGTTCTCAAAGAGGACATTGCTGATACGTGCCTCTGCTTGGTGCAATTCGACCGCGTTGAACTGCCCAAAACCGCCTGGGATGGCTGCGGAACCGCCCCCGAAAGCAATGACGCTGTTGTCGATCGAAATACGGCTAAATGGTGCGCCGTAGATTCCAGCCCAGTCACCAGCGGATCCAGTTGATATCCCATCACTGCTAAGGTCAAAGGTTCCGCCAGCACCATATCGGTCGTCACTACGAGACGTAAACACGATCGGCTGATCCGGTGTGCCTTCTGCGATCAGTGTCGCTCCAATTTCGACGTCGATCCGTACACTGGCCCCCTTAATGATAACGCCTGGATCAATCACCAAGGCGCCATCAAGACGCGACCGCCTGACACCTGTTGCTGAAAAAATGTTTGCCGATGACGCGGCCAATGTCGCTGGCAACGTTTCGCCAACATCGGTGAAGCTGGAACTATCACCATCGAGCCGTGCCACCAAGTCGAATGCCCCGCCATTGGTACTTCGATACAGACGTCGGCTAACATAGTCATCGATGACACTGGGCAACGCATCCAACTGTACCGAATCGTTGGCTGCACCAACTGTAAATGCCGGGGTCGCAACGCTCGCAAAGCTCTCAAAGCCGTTTACGTCAACAAATGTAACTCGATAGGAGACAGAGTCATTTGCCGCAAAGGTGCTTACCTCACTAGAGGCAGTGGTTTGTATCAATGCGCCCGCAGGAGTGGTGGTCTCTCGCAATTGGCCACCAGGCGTGCCCGAAACAACAAGAGTTTCACCCAATGTGTGCACAATGTCGGTGTCATCAAAACGGCCTGTGACTGTCAGTTCAGGCGCATCGTTACCTGCAAACGTTTCAACTCGAACAAGCAAACCATTGATCGGATTGTCGATCAACGTGTTACCGTGGATATCCGGTCCCACTCGCGTGTAGTCCGGAACAAAATCTCCTAGGAATTGATGGACTGGCTCGTTGAACGTCGTCTCTTCAAACGACGCGGGGTCCGCCGAAATGGCTTGCCCATCAGAGAACTGAATCAAGTTGTGCGTCAACTCAGGACGCGCGGCCGCCAACAAAATGGGATCGACCACACGTGAACCAATCGACGTCTCAACAACACCACCGCCGTATGTGATACGTGTATTGCCGATGTAGTTTAGGAAGATGCCTTCTGATTCAAGGTCAAAGTTGCCTTGGGCACGATCAATATCATTTCGGATTTCGATTCCACCCCAGTCACCAATGTCCGGAGTCTGGTCGATCGGATTGGTTTCATCTCCCAACGTCGCATCGCTGTAGCTGGTCAAGAAGACACTTTGCTGTGGCGTTCCCAGCGTTTGGATCGCACCATTATTTCGATCGGCACCACCACCATCGCTACCAACATGGATTGCCGAATTGGAGAACTTCAATATCGCTCCAGCGTCAATCACCAGCGTTGTATTAGCCGGAACTTCCAAACGAACCCCGTCTTCAAGAATCTCGTTCGTCTCAGTCGCCCGACCAATCAAATAAGGCTCGCTGGTCGTTAAATCGCTTCCAACCGCAGCGTTGCCCACGACTCGAATGACCGAGTTTTCAACTTGCGACAATTCCACATTGCTGACTGCATCAGGGATCGTACGAAACGGCGAGGCTAGCGAGCCATCACCGCCGTCAGGTGCAGCCTTGTCCACAAAGACGGTATTGTTTGCGGTGTTGGGTCGGAACCAAAAATTGTACAGACCACCCGCTTGACCATCAAAATCTCCATCCAAAAAGCTGCCATTGGCGTCGACGATCCCGCTTGATGTATCAATCTCCTCAAAGTCCACAAGCAACTCGTAGGCGCCTTCACTGAATCCACCGCTGCCACTCAAGTTGACTTCGGGGTCAAAGTTAACATCCGCCGATGCCGCCACACCCAAGTAGTAAGTGCCCGCACTCAGCTCCGTACGAATCAGCGAATCCTGGCTAAAGTAGTCGTCGTTACCGGCGATTTGCACAAGCCCATCTGGCGTTTCCTGAAAGAGGGTCAGTCGCGTATCCAGCAAGCTTGGCTGGTCAACTAAACGTTCCGCAAACGTCTCGGCTGTCAAAATACCCGAAACACCTGCTGCGACTTCAAACTCGTAGAGGTCGACGTCCAAGTTGTCGGGACGGTGCAAGTGCCGTGCATGAATTACATCTTGTGTGCCTGGAAATACAAATTGATTGAATCTATCCGTTGGGGCAATCGTTCCGCCCCCCATGATGGATACAGCCAAATCAAACGTATGACCAAGTCCAAGTGCGTGGCCAACTTCATGCAACATGACGTTAAAGAAACTTTGGCCGACACCATCATTCCAATTCTCTGCTCCATCAAGAACGACCTGCCCACCGCCTTCTAGTCCAGCAACACCGCCCGGCCCACTCAGGGTACCTCCCAGCGGAAAGAGGTCACCGACCGAGACGATCAAATTGACGGCCGCAGGAGACACTGATTCCACGAAATCGATTCCAAGCAATGAACCGTAGAACTCAAATACCTCGCGTGTTCGTTCGATTTGCTCTGGATTGATCGTCGAAAACACCTCGTTTCCATTCGCATCAAAACCATACGAAACGCCTAACCCAAACGAGTAAGTAAATTGGGTGACGCCTATATTTGAGTCGACGAATTCAACGTGTCCTGGCGCATCAGCGTCCGCATCGCGACTGCCTGGTTCATCATCAGCACCCGGGTAATCCAAAACCAATTGGTTGGACAAATTTGCCTCGATCGTTTCCTGCAACCGAATGGTTCGGTCACCGGAGCCAAACGTACCAAGATCTTCGTTGGCACTAACAAGGGTAGAGCCTGGATCCAAGGCCACCGCAGGGGTATCCGGAACGATTATGTTCGTCGAACTCGCCACAACCGAGTTGTTGCCGACGCGCAGCCGCAACGTAGAGTCACCATTGACCGATGACAACGTGCCAAGAGCAGCACCAAAGTCCAATCGGACGCGAACACTTTCACTTTGGTCTTCCGGATTGACTTCAAGCACAGCGTCAACGCCACCGACAATCGGTATAAAGACTTCGTCATCATTGTTTGACACCGTGTCATTGGTACTGATCAACTGATAAAAAGATCGATCCAGTATCGATGCAGAACCTAGCAATTCGACGTCATCAAAATAGACATCGACAACACCATCAAGCTGGTTCAGCGCACCGCTCGCATCACGTTCAATAGGCTGAGGAACAACCGCGACGACTTGAGCTCCAAGTTCGATATCAAAATCGATTACTTGCTCATTCGTTCCATCGTCTGGGCGAAACGCTTCGCCGTCGACATTTCGTACGGCAACAATGCCTTCGTTTGCATTGTCTTCGCCAAAAATTTGAATTCGGTAGCGATCATCTTCCAAAGGTTCCGCAAACCGAAAGACAATCGTCTGACTGTTGTCGTCGTCAGCGAACCCCAAGAACCCAGGAATGATCTGCTCGTCATTCGCTTCACCAAACGAGTCGTCTCCGCCCGCGGCGGTCACGCGAATTCCCGAGAATGTGCCAGGGTCAATCTCTTGGCCCCCATCGAACCGGAACGTCAACTGATCTGGTGCGGACTCCAACAGGTTTAGAGTGTTTTCCGAAAAGATGTCTTCGGAATTCGGGTTCACACCAATCAAGCGAGGCGCCGCATCAAGGTCGGCAGCCAACAACTCGCGCTTTTCCAAGGTTTCGTGTCCAAGATGACGCGAACTTGGCTGAGGACGTTTGTTGGTTCGTTTCCTGCGAGGAATTCGTCGTTTGGTCATATGTCTTGACCGACCTTTGGTTCAAAGGGGGATAATTTGTAACCGCTGCTATGAAACTGCGAAAAACCGCGACGCAACCTTGGCTGCGAAACGGCTTGACGAAGTCAGTGAAACGGTCGTGGGGGGGGAAAACGATTTGGCGAAAATGACGCCTAACGTTTCCGTATCAAAATATAAATCTCAGTTGTAAAACTCATTCAATATTCAATGTTATTGAAACGACTGTATTAAGTCATCTTCCAACAACGATGTTAACGCACTGTCAGCGTTTTGCGGAGAAGTCTCCGCGTCTGTGTCCGATGTGAATGCCAATGACTGGACAGCTCGTTCAGGCACATTTGAATCGATTTCCATACCCATTGCCAAAATCGAATCTAATGCATCCTCTCTGGATGTAGGTACAGAATCATTGGAGAGCAGTGTATCGGCAACGGCTGGAGTGCTGGCAGAAACAAAATCACTGACAACCTGTTCGCCATTGGCGGCAGGAACAAAGTTGCTGACAATCTGTTCGCCATTAGCAGCAGTCGTACGCTGGTCCAATTGATTGATAACGATCAATGCGTCTATTGCGCTGACCGCACCATCTCCGTTCACATCAACAAAATCTGGCGGTGGAGTGCCAATCGCGCTCACTGACAAAGTGGATGCATTTGGCTCCAAAGAACGATCCAGCAAGTTGATAATCAGCAGCGCGTCGATCGCCGAAACATTGCCGTCGGCATTTACGTCGGAAATCAGATCTGCGATTGGGTTTTGGAAGGCGGACTGATTCAACGTCAGCGAGACTACCACCGGTGCACTTGCACTGTTTGGGTTACCAATTTCGACGGCGCGGTAGGTAAACGAATCTACGTCGCCAAGACTGCCGCCCGTATTCAAATACGTGAACGTACCATCGTCGTTCAGGTTCAAAATTCCAAAGGCGGGACCCGAAACAAGTTCAGCCCTAATCGCGTCGCCGTCAGCATCCACGTCATTTCGCAGTAATCCATCGCTAGGATTGAGCACCTGCAATTCAGTACCGATCGGCACGTTGTACGAATCACCAAGTGATATCGGAGCGTCTTGAACGGGATTGATCGTCAAGGTGAACGAATCACTGACAACAAAGGAACCATCCGATGCGCTGACTTCGATCTCGACCGATTCTGGTTCCAGGATCGGACGATCTGGCTGCGGCACGATGATCAATTGGTCACCGACAAATGTGATCGACTGAATCAGTTGGTTCTGGGCAATTTGAGTTGCCGTTGGATTTATGGTCGTGCCAAGACGAACAACTTGATAGGACAACTGCTCAAGATCTGGATCCTCGAACACGGTCGTCAGATTGATGATCACATTCTCGTCTTCGTTGCTTTGGCGATCACCAAAGCCGATGCCTGTCACGCTTGGAGGATTAGGCGTGTTATTGACAGTGATGTCAATGATTTGTGACGTAGACAAACCAGTCGAATCCGTGGCAGTCACGGTGATTGTGGTTTCACCGAAAGCGAACGAAGGCAAGTTCAACGTCAATATGTTGTCCTCAACACTGGCGCCCACCAACGCTGAATTCGCGGCGACAACCGAGAACGTCAACGCATCGTTTTCGGGATCCTCGAACCAAATCGACAGATCAAACTCGGGCGTTTGAGGAACCACGTTGCTCTCGTCCAGCACCAAGCTTGTCACTCCAGCGACGCCATTGACTCCGGAAAAGAAAGGTGGGTTTTCGGTATCGCCAACGATAAAGATAACGTTGGCTTGCCCGATCAGTGGGTTAGTGGGATCCGAATCTACGACCGAGTAGGTAAAAGCTTCTGTACCGCTTAAGAACGCAGCCGGAGTGAAAATCACACCTTGCGTGACACCATCATCGGGAGAAACTCCCAAACTGAGCGTGGACCCTCGTGTGGAGGTTATCGGGAATTGCGCCGGCGTGAAGCCAAATGTCTGATCCGACTCGTTTTGCGGACCAGGTGCGTCGTTGTCAAAGATTCCAGTGGAGAAGATGCCATTTGCATCAGTAAACCCATTGAGCGGGATGAATGTGCTTTGGGCTCCATCAATAGAGAATACATCGTCCAACGCGATGGGCGCGTCGTTGACAGGACTGATGGAAATCGTAACAACCCCCTGAACTGCTGCGATTTCAGGAGTCTGGCCAACTTCATTTGCACCGGGAACATCGACAATCGAATACGTAAAGGTATCGTTTGGCAATCCATTAAAGTCTTCTGGTGGTGTGTAGTTAATGGATAGTCCATCGGCGGAAATCGAAACGACACCGCCTTCTGATGTCACAAACTGTCCACGAACACTGCTGACCGACTGGAACGCCAGTGTTTGATCACCCAACTCGTTGGCTGGTCCGGCAATAAAGAACGGCGTGATCAACTGATCAGCGGTAAACGTCAATCCAACGTCTTCGCTGGTCGCTGCCTGCACACTGATTGGAGACACCGTCGCCAATGGAGGATCGTTCACTGGCAAGACGTCAATTGTTACTGTCAGTGGTTCCGAAGCAACCGCTTGGGACGCTGGAGTGAACGGTAGCACATCGGTGACGCGTACTGTAAAGGAAACTTGTCCATTGAAGTTGGAAACGTCATCGGGCTCGAACGTAAACGTTCCGTCACTGGCCACGTTTAATTCGCCAGCAAGAACACCAGTCGAAGTGAACAACGTCCGTTGCCCCACGTCCTCGGCAAAAATCGCCACAGCATCGCCATCGGGATCAACAATGCCTTGCGTCAAACTGCCATTGTTGTCCAGAACGCCAGCCAACAAACCGTTGTCATTGTCTGTCCCTGGAGTCAAAACACCCGAGGCATCAAGTGCTTGAAGCTGCTGGTTTTCATCGACCGTAAAAGTCCGCAACGATTGCGAGAGCACTGGCGGACCGCCCGGTACTAACAACAATGCGTAGTCCTCGACTTCGCCACTTAGAGCAAGACCTGAGGGGCTGAGACCGCCTTCGCGCGAAACCCTAAATCGAGCATACGTTGTCAAAGTCGTTGGTGGTTCAGGCGCGGTTTCTGGCACACTGATCACAAACGTTTGTGTGACCGGACCACCCGTGTCGCTAAAGACGGCACCGGTGATGAACTGTTCGCCGGGATCGTCCCAATCACCGTCAGCATTAAAATCGATCCAGGCTTGCAAGATACCAGAACCGGTTACGGTCACATCAATGGGAGTATCGACGAAGCGATTCAAGATACCGCCTGGGTTGACAGCACTAACAAAGCTAACACCGTCTTCGTCGTCGGAGATCACCCGAACAGAGTCGCCATCAAGCTCGACCGTTGCGGGCCTTAGCGGGCTCTCTGCAATCGCCTCTTCGATCGCTTGTGCGATCGACAATGTCGAATTATCCGTAGGGCGAATTGCAAAGTTGTCTTCATTGAACAAACCATCAAGATCCAACTCCAGCGTCGCGACATCCACTCCCGTGTCGATCGTAATCGTGTCTCCGTCTCGAGTAGATGGATCGACGGTTGGGTCAAATTCAATCTGTGCCGCTCCGTCTACGATACTCACCGTAAAGAGTGGACCGGTCGTTGAGATGTCGGTAACGCTGTCATCACCATCAGCAGCAGCGACCGGTTGCCCATCAGCATCAATGTCAATCAAGCTGCCCAAGAACAACTGGTCGTCAACAACGTGGCGAGCCCCGTCCGATTCAAACGTGGTCGGAAATCGACCTGGCACTGACAATACTGGATCTGGAGCATCACCGAAATCCAACCCAACCGTTGGCAACAAAATGGTGAATTGAGTTGTAAAATCTTCACGGTTCGCTTCCAACGGATTCCCGCTCAAGTCCGTGATCGCTGGCAAGAAAAACGATGTGAGAGGTCCGTCAAAAACCAAAGCATTTTCGACAAACAAACTTGCTCCGCCACGATCCGCCGCAGACAACGTCGTCGCAGCGACTTGTCCAGGTTGATTGATTCCGTTGATCGCTGTGACCAACGCACTTCTGACTTCGGCGGCTGTTGATACCGGTGAAATACGCACAGGAACGGATCCGCCCGGTACGCCTGTCAGGTTCAATGTTGCCGACCCGCTGACGTCAACCACCGTGCCGGGAATGTCGTTCAAAGAGACCTCGCCGGTTGGGTCGCCATTGAGATCCAAAACCGCAACCGCATTGATCAGCAGTGGTCCCCTGTTGTTATTGATCGCAGCAGCCAGACCAATTGCAACATCGGCAGTACTACTACCGGCTTGGAATGCAACTGCGACGCGTGACGGATCACTCAAACCACCTCCCGATGTGGCTTCTTCGAATTCAAACGTCACTGTGTTGTTACCCTGGCGGATCGAGAAAAATTCTCCATCGGTAACGATACCGCGCTGTACGCTGACCTGTGGAATCCCAGAGGTATCAACGCGAGATTCCGCAATCGTGCCCAGCGCGATCGTGCCACCGCCCAAGTTCGTCGCACCAACGCCTGGAACCGCCGCAGCATTGATGGCTGCAACCAGAGACGCAGCCAGCGTGGGCGCGTCATCGGTAGGTAAATAAGTGACGATATTCGAGATTGGACCTGTTGCGCCATTGAAAACTTGCACGCCATTCAAGTCAAACTCAAACAGAACATCGTTGCCTGCGTCGTCCTGAATCGTCAAGACACTTCCATCAACGATACTGCTACCGCCGATAATAGGCAGGGTCAGTTGCAAAGCCCCAAAGATGCTCAGGGTTGATGCTTCGGTGACATCCGGAGATCCGATGATTTCAATCGTGCTTCCGGTGACCGCTAGACCTAAGCCTTCTTCGCCACCAATCGCCAACAAGTTACCAGCAGCTTGAACAAGCCCAGTGTTTAGTCCAGCAATTGATTGACTTTGGATGGCGGCTGCCGTCAGCGATGCCAATTCGCTCGCTCGCGTCAGACGAGTCGTGTTGATTGGAATGTTGGGAGCCGTGACGCCGTCATTGATCGCTTCGTCTGTTCGATTGATCTCCAACACAACGTTCGCAGAGCCATCCGATGGTGAAAACTCAATCGTATCACCATCAAGCGGAGTACGGCTGACACCGACAAGCGACAATTGGCCGGGCGCAGGAATAACCGTGGTACCGTCAGTCAAATTCAAAAATACGGTATTGCCTACAACCGACGGAGACAATTCGACAGGCGAATCGACGATTGCCGCCACCGTTGCCTCGGCGATTTGTAAAGCGCTTGGTGGCAAACCAGTTAATGGATCAACCGAAATGTCGATCAATACGCTACCAGGTTGCGCCAAACCACCGTCGTTGAATTCAAACCTTGTTTGCTGGGAATTTTCATCGATCACAAACGAATCGCCAGGTTGAATCCCCGTCAGCGGATCAACTCCGATATCGGGAACCTCCAACCCAAGCGTATTGATTGGTTGTATAAGACCACTACCGGTTGTCCGTACGGTCGCTCCACGCTCGGCTCCCAGAACCACCCGATCAGCATCACCGCTCAAGTGTGATTCAGCAGCCGAAAAACACTCGCCGTCGGACGACAAGAGACACGTGTCTAAGTCCAAATTTCCAGCAGCAATTTGCCCTTCAATTGCTTGCTGCGTATTGACGGCAATCTCATTCAGAAAACCAGATAGTAATGCTGGGGCCGCAGGCATGATGGATGGCAACAAGACTGGAATCGTTCCAGGTAACTGAACTCCGTCACTGTCATATTCAAACACGACGGGAGGATTCACTCCGTCGTCAATCTGGAAAATATCTCCATCAGTCAGACCACCCTGAGTGATGCCTTCTTGGGGAACAATCAGCGTGATCGTCTCGGGCAGTGACAACTGGAACCCAGTTTCGATTTCAAATACGACATCACCATTGTTTGAATCGGTTATTACAAACTGCGTGCCATCTTCCAAGTTGGACGCGTCCTGCGCGACCAGAACACTGCGATCAATGTTGTTAAACGCAATGCGATACGCGCGGTCATCTCTCCAAATTCCGGCCAGCGGAGTCAAAGTGATGATGTTTCTTGTCTCGTCGTAGCTGAAGGTGTAGTCAACCCCCTCGATCAACAACTGTTCGTTCTCAAATACGGTGACGTTTGCACCACTGGGGCGAACACCAGGAATCTCTGGCACTACAACGGTCGAATCATCGATCCCGATGCCCGCAAATGGATCCGATGCGTCTCCGGTGTCTCGCAACTGAATGCGGAACTCTTCAAAAACCCCACTGGTTAAGTTGATCACGCTGATCGACGGATCCGAGTCGAGCCCGTTGGCATCGTTATCGCGAGGAAATTCTGCGATGGCGACTGGGCCAATGAAGTCAGCCAGTTCGCTTGCACCTCGGTCATTGAAAACCGAGGCACCGGTGCCCGGGAACGGCGACACAAAGTCAGGATTGTCTGCTCGCAAGATGCCTGCGACATCGATCGTGGGCGAAAGAACATTGCTAATGGGCAGACCAACGCTTGTCCGCAAATTAAGCAATGGGCTTCGCTCGTCGAGAGAGCTCAGCGCCGAATCAATGATTCCCGATCCAGGTTCCGGCTGGAAATTGTTGCCGGCGGGGTTTTGCAAAGCGATGTCCTGGTTCGCCAGAATGACATTGAAGTCATCGTTGCCGCCATTGACATTGCTTGGCGAGCCAGGCGAGGTCGTGATTCCGGTATTTGTATTCCCAAAGAAAACAGTTTGGTTCGCGTTTGTGATCAAACCGCTTTGGTGTTGAAAAACGTTGCCAGCAACAATCACATCCATCGGCCTGGGCTGTTGATCGGCGCCACGCCCGAAACCCAAAACTTGGGTTTCTTCGGCAACAATGCTCTCATGCAAGTTCAACAACACGTTGTTCAATATTGTGGGACTTGCTCCACCGGTAATCAGAATTCCGGTTTCGTTCAGCAACTGGTCGGTGTCACGCCCTGCGATTGGATCCAGTCGTAATGCACCACCGTTGCTGTCAATGATTCGCACGTCAGCAACATTTTCAATCAGAGTATACAGCTCCGTAGAACCTGCCCCAGGAGTTGTCGCTCGATTGTGCCCAAAACCACCCGTATTGAAATCGGGCGTGAAAAGAAATGGGGCAAAACTCTCCAATCCAGAGTTATTGCCTTGGGAACCGCCCAGAGCGGTCGCAGAGACATCAGGAATCGGACCACCGTTATTCAACAACGGGCTTGCATTAATGGCGTTGGAAAGGTTTCTCATGATGTCGGACACACTGCCACCGTTCAAGGTGAATGTCTGCTCGAACACTTGTCCATTCGCATCAGGGATCTGTGTCACGACGATCGTACCAGCAAAACCCGTCGTGCCACCACGGTCGGCTTCATTAGCGCCGTTCGAGCCACTTCCGTTTTGAATGCTCAGAACAAATGAACGTGGCGCCAATGTGCGAACGGTGAGATCATACGCACCGGTTGTCCCCGTTCCTGCGGTGCGTCCCGAAAGTGATTGCGTGTCAAAGTCATTGTTGCCTTCTTCGCTGACACCAATGAAAAAAGTACCGGTGACCGAAGCTGTGAAGTCAATATAAGCATCACGTCCATTCGCGTCGTCGACGTCGACATTCGCGGCCCCAGGAGTTGCAAAGTTGGCAGGTGCCACTCCGGAGGAATTGGTTGCGAGGTTTCCGGACGCCAAATCGATCGCGACGATTCCATTGGAATCAAAAACAGTCAAGAACGTGTCAGGACCACCAGCAAGCGTGTCGATATCGACCAAAATGCGGTCTCCGACTTCTAATTCCACCTGGTAAAAGTCGACATCGGCACTAGGGGCCAACGGTGACGTGCTATCGCCGAGAATCGCTTGGCGACCGGTCGCTTGATCTGTCGACGTGTAGATTGACACGTGACTCTGGCCCAATCTTGTGTCGACCGCGTCGCTCAAGAAATCATTTGGATTTTGATTCTCATTGCTCGATTCAGGGAATTGAGCCGCGGTGCCATCTTCTCCGAAAATCGTATTATTGATGATTCTGGCAAATGGCTGTGGCGCTTCGTAGACCGGTAAGAGTTCACCCAATAGGTTCGTAGAGGGGTCCCAGCGAATTTGGGTTGCGCCAGTGACGTAGACAGCAGATTCGCTGAACAAAAGCCCATCGCCATTGCCAGGGCTTGAGCCATTGAGTCTCGGCCCCACGGAGACTTCGACCAATTCGACAAGGCCATTGGTCTGTAAGATGCTGCCCTGAATCGCATCGCGGATTGCGTGTGAAATTTCCAACTGAGTGTAAGCAGTGCCTCTACCCAAATAGAAGGTCCCATCACTGTCAGTCTGTCGGTAGTAAACGGGTACATGACCATCGCGAACCCCGTCGCCGCCGTTGACTCCGCTTCCAAACAAAGGTCCTGTAGGGTTTCCGTCACCAATGTCCTCGAACTCGAACACAACTCGAGTACCGTCCGCGTCAATGGCAAACGTCGACCCATCTTGGATCAAGTCACCTGAGGTGGGTGGGAGAATCGAAATCGGAGCCAACTCCCCATCAATCTGGATACCTGCGCGTCCCGCTTGGTCAATGATGTTGTTTTGAATCACAATGCCCGGTGTCAGTCCGCCCAAGACACTGTCATTGAGGACCGGCAAGTTCTGAACAGCGCCGGGAGTCGAATTACCGACCGGTGGTGCGCTTAGTAATGGGTTGTTTGCAACAATGGGCTGCGAAATATGGTTGGGATTAATGCCACGTGTGCCCGGTTCATACCAAATTCCGATTGCCCGAGCATCGCTGATGATGTTGTTTTCAACAATCACCACGCTTTGAGGACGCACGAAATTCGAGTCGCCGATTCCATTATGCAAAATCGCCGCCAATTCCAAATTACCGTTGGCATCGGTCGTCAAGGCTCCTGTGGGAGCATTAAGTACTGAACCCACATCAACCAGTGAACCCACGGCGTTTCCGTGCAACGCAACACGTGCATCAGTCAACGCACCAGTGTCATTACCTCCAGAAGATGCAGCTTCGATTTGAATCAGCGTTTGGTTATTGATCGCTGTACGAATCGATTCGGCAATTTCGACCGGGGTATCGGTCGGTTCTATCTCGATACGGCTGTTGCCAAAGGTAACAATATTGTTGTCATCAAACTCAAAAGTCAGATTCGCTCCCCCATCGCCAAGTACGAATGTATCGCCATCGGAAACTTGGGAAAAATCAGGCGCGATCAACGTTACGCTTCGGTTTTGTCGATCGTTTGTATCGAACGTCTGCTGGAGCGTCGTCGAAAATCCGTCGTTTGTTGCAAAATCGGTTGCCAGACGAACTTCTAACTGATAAGCGCCCGCGGCGCCGGTACCAAATCCGACGAAATCGGCTCCAGCGGCGGCCTCGAATACGATTTCACCACGCTCACCAAAGCCAACGATGAAATCATCCAAGTGCAATCCCGCTTGTGGGAGAGTCGCTGCCGAACCACTGGTGTATTCGAACGTCAATCGAATCCCAGTGTCGCCCGCAAAAATGTCCAACGGCAATCGCAATTGGTCCCAGCCAAGAGCATCCGCAAAGGGTTGAAATGCTCCGCTGCTGGCGACGAACTGGTGCGTCAACACATTGGCCGGATTGTCACTCGTGATCGTCAGTGTCGCTGTATCACCAGGTAATGGTCGAAACCTATTGTTCAAGTACAGCAACGGAACATCTGCGGCCTCGTAACCAGCCAAATCAAACGACTCACTTGTGATGGTCCCAGAGCCTGACGAAACACTACGGTCAAACGAAAGCACATCGGGTTGAGAACTACCAATGAACGAACCGGGGTTTGCCACCTCAGCGACATTACTTGCTACCGAGACGTGCAAAGTGTAGTCGGCATCTGCACCCGCTAATTCGCCAAGAAGCGTCGCCGTTGCGAGGTCTTGTTGGACGCTAATGAAGTACGTGCCCGGGAGCAAAAACGTGTCAATAAACGCATCGGTCGTCGAAACACTGCCCTGACCTCCATCAGTCAGGTCGCCGAAATTGCTCGTGGCAACAACATTGCCAGCGATATCAGTAACCGTTAGCAGCGTGTGAACGCTCGTCGGCAAAACAATATCGGGGGTGTCTACAAGACCATCGTTATCAAACAATCCATCAAATCCATTGTCGATATCCAAAATGACCCGTTGAGGTCCTGGATTGAACGCGTCATCTGCGACGTCCAATTGGAAGGTTTCGACAGCGCCCGTGGAAAAATCTCCGGTAATGCTTACGTGTGGGATCGTTGACGCGGTGAGCTCTCCGTTATCGCCACCGATGTTTGGATCGTCCGACAAACTAAACGGCAAGGTATTGAGGGATCCAAAGGCAAGTAAATCCCCATTGAATACCGGTGACGGAACGGCCGGTAGTGGTTGCGGTGTCGTGCCATCAACGTTCAACAGCGCACCGTGGCCAAGAGCATTATCCGTCGTGATACTGAACGCAGATGATGCGATCGCAGCATCGGTAAATAAATCCGTTACCAGAGCTGGATCGGCGGTGCTGCTAGGAGCGAATGCATCGATTCTGTCTTCGACGATTCGCAAAGTAGAGTTAACCGGTTCCACCACTGAACCTTGGAACGTCGACGGTTCGAGCCCATCTGCGCTGACAGCAACGTAGTAAGTTCCTGGCGTAAGATTGACAGCGCCCACGAACGGATCACCGTTTGAAACCGAGCCACGCGATAACAATTCCAACGCGGTGTTTTCACCCAGTGGACTTGTTTGGTCATCCGCGATGTTGCTGTTACTGCCAAAGTAAATCAGAACTGGCTGAGCGGGGCCTGGTCCATCAAAGTCTTGAAAAATCGACAGGTTCGTATCGGGACGGTTGAATCCATCGGCGTAATCGATGTCAAAAACGACCGACTGAAAACGGTCAACCTCGAAGGTATAAAAGTCGACATCAGCGTTCGACGCAAGCTCGCCACCAATGCTGATCACATTGGACGCATTGTTGGTCAAGTTGCCAACGTACTGTGCTCCCTGAGCAAACGTCTGGGATCCATCAAAGATCGTGGGAGCGTCATTGCTGGCAGCAAATCCGGCTGCCGCTTCATTTTCCTGGGCTTCGCCCAGTAGTGGCGATGAACTCGTCAAGCCGCGTACGTGTATACCGATGTTGGAATAACGGATGTCGGCAAATCGGACCACACTACCTGGGAAAGCCTGTTCCTCGGTAATTCTCGCTTGGAATTGGTATGAACCGCCTGTCAATCCGCCTTGAGCATCATCTGGATTGATCGATGCACTACGAACGCGGAAAAAGAAAACGCTTCTTGCGTTGGGGTCTGAGTCATTGCCCGCAAGCCGGAAACGAATTCCCGCATCACGGGGATTTGTGGAATCGTGATCCTCAAGCAGACCGCCTTCGCCACGGTCCGCAAACAACTCTGGTGACGCTAGCAGAGACCCTGCGCCCTCGAGAGTGGAATCAAAAACATCAATCGGCGCTGCTCCAGGCAACGTTTCTACTGAACTATTGTCGCTGCGAGCCAAAACATTCCCGTTTTCATCGAGCAACTCGATCACGGTATCAAGCGAGAAAGCGGTGCTGTCGATATCAACAAATACGTCCGTTCCCGGAGTACCCAAGAAACTGTAGACATCCACATCGTTGGTGCCACTCAGGAAACCCTGAACTTCGAATCCAAGACGGCGAGTGTCATCACCGGTCAAAATATCTGAGGCCAGTTCACCAAGGAACTGCGCATTTTCGGTTGTCGCGTTAAGTCCCGGTGCGACTTCGGTACTGAGCTCTAATTCGGGGAGGAAAGCGACGTTGT
>CAZZDZ010000003.1:0-21632 GCA_964652675.1 uncultured Pirellulaceae bacterium | reverse complement strand
GTGAACCGTCCGGCGCAAAACCTGCGCCAACGGTGTCGTCATTGATGCTGGTCAAAATCACTGGCGCACCGGGCAGACCGATGACATGAATCGTTCCACCAACTCGATCTGCAATTCCGCTGACACTACCATTGGCGGTCAAGCCCGTTCCAGAATTCTCGTCATTGGGATTACCAGAACCGGTGAACTTGACGACCAGACTCTCGTCAGGACGGCTTTGCAAACGAAGGCTGCCGCTGCTGTGGAGATCGCCGACTTCGATCGTGTCAAAAACCAAGTGAGCGATATCGGTGTCGTCAAACACTGTCTCGGTTGTGATCGTTCCACCGCGGATTTCTAGTCCAGACAACTGAGAACCGCTGGTAACATCGTTGAGATATCGATTGAATCGGATCAACGGACCATAGTTGTCGTCGGTCACTGAGATTCGATCAATGTCACCGGATTGGCGACCGATGTCTTGTCTCAAATTTCCGCCCAACGATTCGACATCAATGTCGATAATCGTGCCGCGATTATCAATGAACGTGTTACCAACGATGATTGGTTGCGAACCGCGCACGAAGATCGTCGCTGGAGTCACCGCCAGTCGCCCAAAGCGACCGGCTGGCCCCGCACCATCTTGCCCTGAATCATTGAATTCAAAGGTCGAATTTGTGATACGACCCTCGGCTTGTTGCAATTCCAGTGGCAAGAATCCACGTGAATTCCCGCCTTCGATCAGACTGATTCCACCGGCATAGGAAAGTTGAACGTTGTCAAAACTGACGTTGGAAGTTGGGCCAGCATAGACACCTGACCAATCGCCACGCTCAGGTTCGGATGAAAAACCAGTCGCACTGTCATTGTTGGTATCAAACGTACCGCCAGCACCAAACCGATCATCAAACACACTGGTGAAAACGACTGGATCACTGGCCGAACCTTCGGCCAACAATTGAGTCCCTTGGCCCAGTTCAATCCTGGCTCCAGTAAGCTTGACCACCAAACCGGGATCAAAGACCAACGAGGCATCCAAACGCCCTCGGATACCCTCACGGCTCAAGTCCAGCGCTGCTGCGCCGGCCGTACCGTTATCGATGAACGACGAACTATCGCCATCTAAATCAGCAACCAAGAAAAACTCAGGGGACTCACTTAGCGTTGCACGATACAGTCGCCGTGAAACGTATCCGTCGTCGAGCGATGCTGCTGGCAACCCATTAAGTTCGACACTGGAACTGGACGCGGTGCCACTCAATGAGAACGGAACCGGGCTCGGTAGAGACTCAAAACCGTCACGGTCAACAAACGTCAGAACGTACTCGTAGACACCACCGGGCAGTTCGCCGCCAGGGATTTCCTGGCCGACAACAAGATCCAACGACGGTGCGATGCCGTCTTGGATGGAGCCGCCTGGTTGAGCGGCAACGACCAAATTCTCTGCGACAAAGTGAACAATATCCACGTCGTCAAACCGACTGGCCGTGATGAACTCTTGTGCCGTCTGCGTTGCCGTTGTCGCAGCGCGGATGAACAAACCGTTGATACTGTTGTCCACCAATTCGTTGTTGTGGATCTCAGCGCCCACACGATCATAATCGGCAGTAAACGCGCCAGCTTGCTGGAACCTGGGAGCCTGATAACTGGTTTCCTCAAAGCTACTGGGGGCAGCACTGATCGCTGCGTCAGCACTTTGAGTAATCTCGTTGAACGTGATCGTTGGCCGCAAACCAACAATTTGAATGGGATTGACCAATTGCTGAACCGAATCGATCAACACATTGCTACCACCACCGAAGCGAATCTCTGCGTGGTTAACCCGATTCAAAAAGATGCCTTCATCTTCTAAATCACGTCTGCCTTGCTGAGCGTCGATGTCACGCCGATAGACCAGACCACCCCAGTTTCCTGGCGCCGCCTCAGGGCTGATGCCGGCTGCCGCCGCATCCGCCGCGCGATCGCGAGTACTGGTGAAAATCACACTACCATCGTCGAAGCCATCGCCGTCGGCGTCTTCATCACCAAGCAGCGTGGTCGAATCGTCTGGATTTAGCTGGACAAGTCTGGGTGTTCCGAGAACCTGTAGGGCGCCACCGCTTCGGTCAACCTGAACGGTGCTACTGCCGATCCCAATGAAAGCGTTGCGAAGCTTTACGATTGCTCCGGCATCAATGATGGTTGTCACACCCTGAGGGACTTCCAAGTTGCGTCCGTCTTCGAGGGTGACACCACCTGTGTCCGACACACCGACCTGATAACTAAAGTTGTCGACTTCGGTCGTGATGTCCCCATCAAGTCCGCCGTTACCGACGATACGAACGATGTCACCGGGGAGCGTGCTGTCAAACGCGTTGGCGACTGCGCTGTTTGCGATATTGTTAAATGGGCTATCCAGACTTCCGCTGGACAGTGGCCCCGCTGCCTTGTCGACAAATATGTTTCGACCAAACACAGTCACACCTCGGAAATCATCCGAGAACGAAGTGCTGCGTTCGCCTGTAAACGTCAACACCGAACCATTGCGTGCAACGGTAACTCCGGTCTCTCCGGAACGCGAGTTGATTTCACCGGTTAGCGAAGTCGCCAGCACGCCCGATGGCGTGGGAAATCCAGCCGTCCCTGGATTGAATGTGACCGGAATATTTCCTGGTGATGGTGAGCTTCCCACCGGCACGAATTCAAACGTTCGCACGACGTTGTTTGCCCCAACGATGGTCACCGTCTGACCTGGCGTGATCGCATTTCCATCATCGGTGAACTCCACCACGCGATTTAGCGGAACGGTTTGGAAGAAAAAGTTGTTGACCCCTCCCGGAACTCCGTCTCCGTCTCCGTCCAGGGCGGTACCTGGCACGTCAACTCGATCACTATCCAGATCGCGGATCACGTCGACTTCGTCGACCTGCGGCTCGAACCTCAAGTGAATTTGGTATTCGCCCTGCGTCCGACCACCAAAGCCACTGCTGGCAATGGTTGGATCGTAGAACTCATTTCCGCTCGCGGCGACGCCGATATAGTAAACGCCTTCGCCAAGCGATGTGATGATCCGCGAATCTTCACTGAAATAATCGTCGTTGCGGCTAATTTGGGTCAGCCCGCCACCGCTAAGTAAAACGGATGGCAATTCACTATTATCGAGCTCGATCGCTGCAGAGCCCGTGCCAATGGAAGCCCGAAAAATTGAACTTGAAAACGCATTGCTGTTGATCGCATTGACGATCGATCCGACTTGCACCGAACTGACGTTGGGGCCCAGACGCGGAACATCAACAATGACCGCATTTTCGATCTCGGTACCAGTGTTGTCAAAAGCACGCAGAACCCGAACTTCGGTATCTCCAGCGGCTCGATCCGTTCGGATGAAATCCACTCTCGCATTGTTGCCAAGCAAACCAGGATTGAGCGATTGGATTTCGACATCCAAATCCACGCCCACTCCAAAACTAGTGTTGGCCGATGCAGACACTTCTTGAAACAAGGTCAGCGAAGTATCCAGCGAACTGGAATCGGGCAATCGTTCGGCAAATGTCTCAGCCGTGAATGTTCCCACTCGATCGGCATCATTCAGGTCAACTTCAAACCGGAACAGGTCGACATCAATGCTGTCCGGGCGATGAACGAACTGACCGTGCAAGATGTCCGTGTTGTTTGGAAATACTGGCTCAAGATCGTTCAGGATATCAATCGATTGATTCAAAAACGCATTGTCGAAGCTCAGAATATTCGGAGCTGGAATATCCGGTGTTGGGTTCAGGCCTAGCAACAGGCCGATCCCGGCAACGGATTTTCTTGTAAAGTCTTCGCCGTAGTTTAAGTTGAACTGAGTCTGGTTGCTGAACACCAGCGTCGATGTAGCGAACGTTGGGTCAACATTAACACTCGCATCCAACGCGGGCTGTGGCGTTGCAAAAGGCACGTCGGCCGTGTCGCCTACGGCGAATGTGATTCCCTGGTCAGCCGTTTCGCGGAACTGGACGCCTATCTCTGCCGCCCACAAATTCAAAGCTTCGCGAATACGTGTTTGCTGGATCAGACTGATCTGGTTCAGCGATCCAACGCCTCCGTTGGTCGCAAAAATCGGGTTGAAGTTATAAGGAATGTCGGTGATTCCGCTGCTGGTTTGGTCTGGGCCAAAGAGCGAATTGATATGGGCAAGTTCGGTGGTATGACCAATGTCGTCATCTCCGCCCAACAGTTCGATCTCAAACGACGGGATCGTCGCGGGCCTGTCATCAATCGCTTCGGTAAAGATCAGGCTGGTCAAGTCATCGCTTTGGCCAAAAATACCCACGTCCAACGCAGTGCTGAGCGTATCCCCGACAGTGGTAAGCTGCAGTGGCGGAGCGCCGACAACACTGTTGGGCACAATCAGATCGCTACCATCAAGTGGGACGCCACCGGCACCCGTTGCGCCTTCTGAATTTCCGTCTCGCTCGAAACTGATGGCAATCGCTGAATTGGCGCCTGGATCCGCGCGAACCGCATCAGCAATTTCTTGGACGGTCGGTGAGCTGCCACCAAAATCAATCACGACAGCCGAACCGTTCAAGCTGGCCGCCGGCCCACCAAGTCCACTGTTGACAAATTGGATCGACGGCCCCGCAAATTGTTCTCCCGCAAACCGCGACTGAAACTCAACACGCAAACCATCTTGTTGAAAATCTGTCGCCACGTTCGCACCAATGTTGCCATTGGTCGGAGTCACGTTCAACTCAAGTGGAACACCAGTCGAACCCGGAATAGCTTCGACTCCAGTTCCAATTCGCAAACGCCAGGTCGCACCACCTAGCCGCGGCGCAGCACCATTGAGCTCGGCAAGTTCATTGATGTCTCCACCAAAGAAAAGTCGCGCGGTATTGGTCTCAGCGTCGTAGACGACTCGCTCTGGATTAAAGAACGAATCGTCACTTGTGCGGACCGTTTCTTCGGTCAACAACAGTTGGTAGAAACGCGGATTTTCAGCGGAACGTTCCGTTGGATTTCCATCCGCATCGTTTTCAACAAACAACTCGTCATCGTTGAAAAAAACGACAACCTCGTCACGGTTCTGAACAAGCGAGCCATCCGCTTGGCGGACGACAGGTTGAGGGACAATTGATTCGATCAACGCGCCCAATCGGAGCTCAAATTCGATCACCTCACTGCGTGCGTCGGGATCGCTTGGTTGAAACAAATCCCCTTCGACGTTCCGCAGCCCCAGTACCCCTAATCCAGGATCATCGAATCCAAAGACTTCGATTCGATAGTTGTCGTCCGGCAGCGACTCCGCAAACCGCACGGACACTTCGTTTTGGTTCGGATCATTAAGGGTCGTCAAACCTGGTTCGATGACCACATCGTCAGCGGTGTCAAACAGTCCATCGGAGCCGCTACGCGTGATCTGAATTCCTTCGATCTCGCCAGTCGCAGGGTTTGTCGCAATGACTTGGGATTCGTCAAAACCAAATGTCAACACACGTGGAGCCGTGTCGCGGACCGTTCCGTTCTCGATCAGATCGCCTTCATTGGGCTGAATACCAATCAACTGCGGGCCCGCCAACAAATTTCGTGCCTCCAGAGTCTCTAATAGACTTCTGCGACGTGACTTACTGACAGATTTGTTTTTCTGACGACGTTTACGACGCGCGAGACTGGACAACGGCGACGTGTTATTTCGCTTACGCGAGGTCATAGACCGGTACCTTCCAGGCAATGTCCATCTTCCGCCGATCCCTGGCGAAACAAGACAAGTGGGGTGAATGTAGTAATGGGGACATCAAGACAATCTTGGGAGAAAATCAAGACGCAAATGGCCACCATGAGTCCGCGCAAATTCCGCAGAAAACACAGTCGCCAAGTATAGTTGGGGCCAAAAAACCCGCAAATAGCTGCATGGTTCGCAACCCATCACGCGGATCAAAATAGCTTCAGTCCCAACGATTGTGACACTATTGAGGAACCCCGATCATTGTCTGCATCGACTCCGTAAAGGGGCAAATTCAATCGAAATACCACAATAGCGCGTGAGCTTTTGACGACCCAAGTGTCTAAAAGTTCCCGATTTGAGCTGTGTTTCGAATGAACATGAAAAGGTCAGATTCTCTGAAAAAACGCAGAGTTTTTCCATTCCAAACCACCCTATTTCAAGCCTCGAAATAGGGAATTGCAAGGAAAGCATCTCACCAACTGGGTGGTTGGCAGCGAGCAATACCCTCAAAAGCAGCGACTTTGCACGCTTCTAGACGTCTTCGTCCTCGTCACGATCTGGGTGCATTGGGTCATCTGGGTCAAAGAATAGATCCGCCAGACCCAGCGGAACCGCATCTCCCCCAAGCGTGTTTCGCCGTCGCTGGGCCAGAGATTCCAGATCCACCGCGTCTTCACCCAGGCACCTCGCAAGCGCTTCTTGCCACGCGACGTCTCGGCTGACGGGATGATTGGGATTTTGGGCCATTCGCTTGAGGGCGAATCGCAACAGATTGATCCCGTCTCGCGGCGAAAAGTCTAATTTCAAGCGATGAGATTCTTGTAGGAATTCCACCGTCATCGCCAACATTTCTGGCTCCGCAAAGGGCAAATGGTACTGCAAGATCGCCATTTCATCCTGCTTGCTGGGGAACCCAACCGGCAAAGTTGGCTGAAGACGGCTGAGAATGTAGTCGGGAATTTCAAACGTCGATTCGTCCTGATTCATCGTCACGGCAGCCCGAAATTCAGCGGCCGCGGGGATCGTGATTCCGGCGACAATCGATTCCACATAACGCCGATTATCGAAAAGCGGCGCGAGCGACGCCCACGACTTTTCGTTCATCCGATTGCCTTCGTCCAACACGCAAACGCCACCGCAAACCATGGCCGTTACCAGCGGCGAAGCGTGGTAGGCAATCTCGCCTCCTTGGCTCAAAACGGGCGTGACGAGCAAATCTTCGGGACGCGTGTCGGCCGTGCATTGATAGATGTACAGCGGCCGTCCCTGAGCGTTTGCCCCGGCAATCGCCAGTTGGGTTTTGCCCACACCTGGAGAACCGACCAACCGTGGAGTAAGCGGCAAATCCGCGGCGTCGACGGTGATCCAGCAAGCCAACAATTGCATCAAAATTTCTTGTTGTCCGATCCACTGTCCCGGTCCCTCGTAGGGCTGAGCCAGCTTTAACCGAACGCCATCGATCATGACATGTCCGTCGTTGATGGCAGGCTGACCACCAGAGTTTGGGCTCGATGGTTTCGTAGAATCTGTCATGAAGACGTGCCCATTTGATTGGATTCTGTCTGCGACTCGCCTGCGTTGGGTTGGACCGGTACTTTGGGTTCAACCGGGACATCGGCAAACTGATCGGCCGGCGCTGCCATGCCACCGTTGGCCAAATTGGCATCTTCTTCTTTGACAGCCACCAAGATCGACTCGATATAGCGATGAATGGAGTGATCGCTGAAGTGATCGATTTTCCAGTTTCTCAATCCACGGATAAAGCCACGCCAGCGATCACGGCGTTTCAGGATGATCCCGTACTTTCTGAGTTCGCCTTTTCGGTTGATGTAGACTTCGCTGCCGCAGTGGCGATAACCAAACAAAGGCGGCGGCACGCGTGTCACGATGTCATTGTTGTTAACGAATCGATAGTGGGCCAGCTTGACGTAATTGATGTACTGTTTGTTGCCAACGCGGGGGCTGCCGTAGGTAAATAGCTCTTCTGGCATGCTGTTGATATGTGACAAAAAACAACGCCCCGCACAGATCGTTGCCATTGCTCCGCCAAGGGAATGGCCACAGAACCACAGTGGTTGATCATTGTTCATCAACGCGGTTTCTAGCATCGGCCACAAATCGTCGACTTCTTGTTTAAAGCCACTATGGACCTTTCCAGTCGTTTCGGCCAAAACGCTCCTGGCGTTTGCGTCCGCTTTGACATCGTTCCATTCGTTTGGCTCGGTCCCCCGGCAAGCGATCACGCAATCATGGTCGTTGCGAAACCGATAAGCCTGTGATCCGTCGCGATCATAAAAAGTCACATCGGGAAATCCCGCCATGGCGGCGGCCACCGTGGCTTCGGCTTTGTCGTTGTACGAAACCATCGCCAATTCGCCGAACAGGAGCGCTCGTCGCAAAAAGGACATTTCACTGATAGGCGTGGTCACGTCCGAATGGATCACCAGTGGTGTTTCGTCATGATCCTGAATCATCTTTCCAACAGGATTTTCCATCAGCCCAGCACGTTCCCATGTTCATCAGCAGCGTAAAATTCAGTCGTCGCGACAAAGCGGCAACCTTCTGTTCAAAATATCGTCACAAATTTCGTGCCCAGCGACCAGTCCACCGAAATAAACAGACTATCGATTACGAAGATTTCGTCTCTTTATCGCTATCACTGTCGATGCTAAAAGTCGCTGGCACTGCTTCGGATGGCTCCAGCATTTCGGTCAATTGCGGGTGCCCTGCGTTGACATCAATTTGGATGGTCAGATGCCGCCGCCAGTTCTCGTCGTCCACAGCGGGATGATCGGTCCGAAAATGGACGCCCCTGGACTCCGTTCGCGTCAAGGCAGCGTTCACCATACAACCTGCTGTGGTCAACAAGTTCTGTAATTCCCAACCGGAAACGCTGTCAAACTGGTGCTGCATCACATAGGCAGCAAACGAGCGGATCGAATCGGCTGCTTCCTGAAGCCCGTCGGCGTCTCGTTGCACACCCACCAACCGCCCCATCAGACTCTTTAACGAGACACGCACGTCGGCAATATCAAAGGATTCAGCGGATTCGTACTGGCTATGACGAATCGGCAGCGCGACCATGGATCGCTGTTGCTCGGCGGCGGCCCGCGACGCGGCTTCGCCAGCGTAAGCCCCGTAAACAAGGCCTTCTAAGAGGCTATTGCTCGCTAGCCGATTCGCTCCGTGCAACCCGCTACTGGTCGCCTCGCCGGCAGCCCATAATCCTGGCATGCTGGTTCCGCCTTGCCGATCCACCGTCAGCCCGCCAATCATGTAGTGGGCTCCTGGGCGGACGGGAATGCGGTCGCTGGTGATGTCCAATCCGAACTTGTAACAGGCGTCGGCGATACCAGGAAAACGTCTGAGCACAAATTCCGAATCGAGATGCGACAGATCCAAATACACGCTGGGATGTTTCGTTTTTGACATTTGAGTGATGATCGACTGGCTGACCACATCTCGCGGTGCCAGTTCCGCCCGACCATCGTATTGCGGCATGAATCGATTTCCGGTCACGTCCACCAGATACGCGCCTTCGCCTCGGACGGCCTCGGTAATCAAAGATCGCGACGAACCAGCGATGTACAAAACCGTCGGGTGAAATTGGACAAATTCCATATCACGCAGTTCGACACCCGCGCGATAAGCCAACGAAGTTCCGTCGCCAGTTGCCACGTTGGGGTTCGTCGATTCGCGAAAAACCTGCCCAGTGCCACCGGTACACAAAATCGTTTCTTTGGCCCACACCATCTGCGGTTGGCGGCCAGGTTCAGCGATCACGGCGCCACGACAACGGCCTTCATGAGTCAACAAGTCGATGGTGTAAGCGTTTTCCCAAATATCCAAATTTTCAAGCGACCGAGTTCTTTCGATGATCGCTCGCATGATTTCTGCACCGGTCGCATCCCCCCGCGCGTGCGCGATTCGCTCCTGACTATGGCCTCCTTCGCGACCGAGCGCCAAGCCACCATCTTCTTTGTCAAAACTGGTGCCCCAGCGAACCAATTCGTCGATCCGTTGAGGCGCCTGCCGAATCACCATGTCGACGATTTCTTGGTCGCACAGGTTGCCCCCCGCAGCCAAAGTATCAGCAATGTGTAACTCGAATCGGTCATCGGGATCCATCACGCCAGCGATCCCACCCTGGGCGTAGGTGCTGTTGGATTCCTTCAAAGTGTCTTTGGTTACAACCAAGACGCGCAAATGTGAATCGATCGCATTGGCCGCTCGCAGCCCCGCCACACCACTTCCAATAACCAGCACATCAGTGAATCGGTGTTGAGCCCGTCGAGTATCAAATGGGACCAAATATCGCGGCGTCATCATCGAAACAAGGGCCTTTTGAAGCGAAGTGTGGGGCAAGAAAAGCGAAGGCGGGAAGCGGACAAGATGCTGCGAGGCCAGCCAATTTTCAATGCGGCGTTCCTCGCGATTGTCATTAGTTATAGCCGAAAGGTCGTTTTTCCATGAGAGCAGTGATTTCCCGGCTCGTTTCGATGATGGCTGATTCTAGCGGCTAGCCGAAGTCGCCAAGCTTCGCAATTCGACAGGGCATCACCTGAGATCTGAAAGCTCTAATGAATTTAAACGTCCGGAATTTGCGATAAACACGTGCCCAGCGGGCTCTTTCAAACTGCGGCGGTGCCAATGCGACCAGAACCCAATACAACTAGGACTCTGGGCAGGTCGTGTGGCTTTACCTCAGCCGTTGATCGGGTTCTGATACACCATTGATTCAGGCAAATGCCAAGAATGATTAGGGTATTAAGGCGTTTGCCACGCAAAGAAACGATCGTCATGAGCCAGCTTCGGAATATGCTGGCGCACTGAAAATACTCCACTCCGATCAAACACAAACTGCCGTTTTTGGACCACTCTCGATGAGCGAATTGAAACGCGGGCTATTCCCCCAGCGAAAACGATCTCAAAACGTGGATCAAACCCACGCCTCCATCGCGGCGGACACCAACGGCAGCGAAGTGCCTGCGAAAGGCAAGAAATTTGGACGCAAGAATCGAACCAAACGAAAAAAGAAAAAGAAGCGTCGCCTGACGCTGGCCGTTTTGCCCACCATGCTAACGCTGGGAAATGGCGTTTGCGGGATGGCAGCGATCGCGATCGCCATCAGCACCAATTTGAATTGGCAACCCGAAACGCAGATGTTTGTCGCAGGCTTGCTGATCTTTGGCGGGATGTTGTTCGATGCCCTGGATGGTTCCGCCGCAAGAATGACAGGACAAGAAAGTGAGTTTGGCGCAGAACTGGATAGTCTGTGCGACGCAGTCACCTTCGGCACCGCCCCTGCGGTGCTGCTTTGGCAGATGAGCCAAAAGATACTTCAGCCGTCAGCATGGGGAATACCGCCGCAATTGATTTGGGGTGTCGGCGTCTTGTTCACGCTGTGTGTTTTGATCCGCTTGGCAAGATTCAATGTCGAAACGGGCGAAGACGACACGCACGAAGGTTTTGAAGGTTTGCCAAGTCCAGCCGCAGCAGGAACGCTGGCCTCAGTCGCGATCATGTACCCCGAGTTGAATGCACTAGCGACGGGAGATTCCCCCGAAGTGATTCAGTGGATCGCGCAGCAACTTTTAGCCGCTTCGCACTTTTTCGTCCCCGCGTTGGCGCTCGCGTTGGCGTACTTGATGGTATCACGCTACCAGTACCCACATGTTTTCCAACGTTTGGTCCGGCGTCGACGCTCGCTTCACCAAATTGGCCAAGCCCTCTTTATTGTCTTCGGTTGCGTACTGTTCTACTGGATCGCACTGCCAGTGCTTCTGGGTTACTTCGCATTCGAATCACCAGTCCGTAGTCTCGTCAGCGGCCAAACCCCAGGGTCGCAAAAGAAATCAGTCGATGATGAATCGCCAACCAAAGATCGCCAGCAAGATGCGAAAACGGTAGACGTGGAATCACCAGAGCAGCAAACTTAGGCGAAACTTAGCACTTGCTCGGCGGTCAACAGCGCCGCGCGCTGTTTCGGGAGACTGCCAACCTCTGTTTGTGCACGATCGAAGTATAGATCTGCCATTTCGAAATCGACGCAATCCCAATTCTTATCTGCAAAACGGTCCCCCCAACTGGTCCCGTATGTCTCTGCCATGTAATAGCTGCTCCAAATATCTGCTCTTGAATCATTCACATTGTCCCGTAAATCGTTTTGCGGTAACCGCTTAAAGCAAAAATCGCTAGAATGGAGATCGATTTGACGAAGGATCGAATTTTGCAATCCTTACGCTGCTTGGTGGGCTCATTCAAAGCAGGACTTTTTGCCCCACTTTGCAAACCAGCATCGAGTTAGTTGGCAGGAGAAAGATTGAGAATGATTAGCGATGGAACGAGAAAAAGAAAACGCCCAAAACGCAAAGCTAACCTTCCCCATAAAAGTCGGCTGTACCACAACCTCGTTCCCGCCTATCAAGCTGTCTGGCCAGCGGTTGCTCGTAAACGAATCTCGGATGCCGTGTCGGCCTTGGAGATTCCCAAAAACGCCAGCGTATTAGAAGTTGGCATTGGAACTGGACTGTCGATCGAAAGCTATCCGGCAAACGTGCAACTGACCGGAGTCGATCTTTCCGAATCCATGCTGGCCGAAGCCCAGCAGTCGATCCAGGACAACGACTGGCATCATGTCAACGTGATGCCAATGAACGCCGAGAAATTGGAGTTCCCCGATTCAAGCTTTGATTTCGTGACTTCGTTTCACACGATCACCGTCGTATCAGATCCGGTGAAAATGATGAGCGAGATCGTGCGAGTTTGTCGTCCAGGAGGACGGATCTTGATCATCAATCATTTCCGAAGCGACAATCCGCTGATTGCTAAAGTCGTCGATTCGGCTGGAAACATCACCAAGCATCTTGGATGGCGGACGGACCTGGATTTCGATGAAGTCGTCCGCGAACTGCCGCTGACACAGGACCATCGATACAAACCAAATCCGCTATCACTCTTTACCGTCATGCAGGCAACTTGCAGCAAGCCAGATTGCCAAAATGACTTTAGCTCCATGCATGTGATGGCCACTGATTGAACGGTGCAGGGTAAAGCACTTTTTGAAAACTGGGCATGCGTTCAATTACCAGCACGCATTGGGTAGATTTCTTGCACAGATTTTCTACTGGTCCAGATCACCCTTCAGGAAATCAGCGTAAACCCGCGCGATGTCGCCCATATAGTTGTGCGGCGCATCAACTGCCGAACGCATCATGTACTTCAACGCTTCTTTCTTTTCGCCTTTGGCATCGGCGTACAGCCCAAGATAAAAGTCTCCGTAGAACGAAGCTGACTCTCTCTTGGGCGTACCAATTCTGGTTTTGTTTACACTCGCATTGACGGCGTCGGTGTCGCCTGACTTCAGCATTTCCAGCACTTCTTTCATTGGGATGCGAGGATCATCCGGCGCTGGCAACACGTTCTTCTTCGCCTCTTTGAAGCCCTGAGCTTTTGCGACACACAAAAAATGCCAAGCGGCATTTTCAACATCGTTTGGGTTTACTTTTCGATGAACCTCGAATTGCTTAGCGGCCGCCTTGAAGTCATTGGTGAAATACAAAGCGATCCCACGTTGCCACAATTCAGGCATCGCGTCCGGGTCGTCTTCTAAGTACCGATCAAACATTCTGACGGCCCATTTTGTTTTTCCGGCCCGCAGATAAATATCAGCAGCCAACTGCATCGCCCGCGTGTCCTCGGGATAGTTCTTGACGATTTTGTCTGCCGCTGCGATTGCAGCCTTGCGATCTTCTTCCACCAACGCCGACAACCCTTCGGCACGCAACGTCATGATGCTTTGGCCGGCCACGTTTTGCGAGAACACAAAATTGGTGGCAATGATCGCGAATAGTCCACAAACGAGAGGAACTTTTTTCATTTTGATTTCCGATTTCGCCGGGAGATGGCGAGTACTTGCGTGATAGGTGGGAGGGCGAGTCAGAAGGTTCTAGGTTTGTTTTTGATCGCTTTTTTGATCGCTTTGTTTTACTGGCGACACGATTTCCAACAATTCGATCGTTGGTTCCCCATCGCAATGAATCAGTGCCGTACGACCAAAGACTTCGTCTCCGTTTTTGATTCTCAGTAAACTCGCCAGTGACTGACCAGCTTGAACTTTCCAAAGCTCACACAATTCTACTTCACGCAGAACATTGTGTTCAATCAGCACTCGACCGAGCGGGACCTCTTGGCTCTCGATTCGATTCCAAACATCGCTGCCAAGTGATTCGACATTCAATCGAACGATTCCGTACTGAACAATTCGTTTTGATTGCTGGGTTACAAGCGTGATTTCTCGTGAATACCACGGTCCATTTCGCGACGTTCGATGAACTTGAACGTCGACTTTGTCGTCATAATACGATTCGACCGTGACGGTCATGTGCTTGTTGTGGTCAAGCAATTGGTTGTAGGGAACCGGCAGCTCTGTAGTGCTGCAAAAATCTCCCAACTGGGAAACGCCCACCGGTGAACCATAAAACAGTTCCAGCAACTGTTCTATTTTGACGTGAGAGTCATCTCGTGAGACTGCGCCACCCATAATTCTTTAGACCATTCCTTAAGCGTTCGCCGACACCATTGGCAATCCCGCACCAAGACTGACTACCGAAGGCGAAGGAATTTCTGGCCGCTCCAGTACGGTGTCAACCAAAAAGTAAAACAGTCTACGAAGCGCCTCGGGCTCCAAATCGTCTGCGATTTTCTCTGCACGCTGCTGGTGCTTGTCGACCAACTGCAGTGCCACATCAAAAACGCCCGTGCTGTGATAAATCTGTCGGACTCGTCTAAAACGCTCGGCATCACTCAGGCCACATTCTGCGTCGGCCAAGCTCAACAACTCTTTTTGCCCCGCTTCGTCCAACGACTCCAGCGCCAACGCCCACAGAATGGTCGGTCGGCCACCGGTTACGTCACCACCGGCATTTATTTTGTTGGTATCGTCGCCTGTGAAATCACCCAGGTCGTTCAAGATCTGAAACGCAACGCCCATGTTGCGACTGAATCCGCGAATCGCATCACGATACGGCTCGGCGTCGCCCGCCAATCGGATACCGCTGTAAAGCGCCGCTTCAAAGGCAGGTGAAGTTTTCAGTGCATAGACTTTCAATGCATCTAATGGCGTAAGCCGTCTGTCTTTTGTGTCTCGCCACAGAAGTTCGGCTCCCTGTCCTTCGGCCAAACGCAAGTGGGCTGCAGCCAGCGAATCCAACACATCGACGCGTGCTTGTGCGGAAACGGTTTCTGCCGAGCTCTCATCCGATTGGCTTAGCAATCGATAGCCAAGCCCAATCAAGTAGTCGCCAACATTGATGGCCGTTGGCAACCCAAAGCGACGATGCACCGTGGCTTGCCCGTATCGAAAACCATCGTCGTCTTCGATATCGTCGTGAACCAAACTGGCTTTGTGGAATGTCTCGATACTCATCGCTGCACGCCGCAGCGTATCGGGCAGCTTCGCGACTGCTTCTGCAGCAAGGTTTCCGTCGGTGCAATCGCCACCAGTCAAAGCATCGTAGGCCGCCAGCGTAATGAACGGACGCGAGTGCTTTCCACCTCGAGCCAAGAAGTCATAAGCAATGTGTTCTGTCGCAGCGATCGCGTCCATCGACTCGATTGTTTCGCTGGTAACGGCCGCTTCGGTTAGCGGAACACTCGATCGCAGGCGGGGCGACAACCGATCAAGCGACTCGGCGTTGAATAAATCGCTCGCTGCACGCATCAAATGAACGTAGCTTTTGGTTTTTTTCTGCTCGGGTTCGTAAGGCGTGCGAATCATTTGATCCACCCATGCCTCGTCGACTTTTGTGTTTCGGCAATCACTGCTCAGCAGCGGCACTGCCATGCAAGGGATTCCGGCCAAAAGCACTTTGTCGATCGCTTTTTCCAGCACGTTCAAACAAGCGACTCCGACAACCGCGTCGACGTAACCGCCCACGATGATCTTCATCACAACCGGCGACCCTTCGGCGACCAAGACTCGATAACCCATTTCTTCGGCCAAGGAGCGAAAGTCAGCGATACTGCAAGCACCACATTCTTTGCAGTTCATACCGAACTGGTCATATTCGGCCGGACAACCTTCGGCGTGCTTCAAGCAATGTGGCAACAGGAACAGTCGGCGTTCGGGCGGCACTGATTTCAGCGAGTCTTCCCAGAAAGCCGAACTGATCATGACCATCATCCAGCCCAAATAACCTTCGGGTAGATCGGCTTCTTGGAGAGCACGTCGGGCGACTTGCTCCATTTCGTCCTTGGTCATTGGAACGTCGCGATCCAACCGGGACGCTATCTCCGCACATCTCGCGCGTAAACTTTCACGCAACTCCAACGTCTCGGGGACATCTTTTAAGTGGCTGGTCTTGCGACGTGACTTACTACCAGCGGTGGCAGTCGTTTCTACATCTGCAGCAGAATCAGTTGGGCTCAATCCGGTCGACAAACCGTGTACCTCGGTAGTAAATCAGGTGGGACAAATGAAGTTTGTTTGCTGCACAGACGCTCATCGTGAACGCCCTCGGGGGGTTCGACCGAACATCTGCACCGTCGTAGTGTAGGTTCCGATCAACTTATCTTGGCCAATCGGGATCGTGTTCGCTCGCCGTGGCTCTCAAGTACTTTCCCAGTGCTGCGGTCGCAAAAACCAGTGGGTAAAGTCGTTCGTGATACCAAAGTTTGGCGAAATAAAATCCGATCGGCCAAGGCACACGATGACGATCATCATCGATGCTCCCAAGCAAAAATTCGACGCCCGCGATTATAGCCGGACCCAGGTCATTCTTCCCACCGGCAGCCACGGATTCGCCAGAATGCCTGGATTGTTGTCCATCAGCAGACTCTTCGGCGTTCCAAATCGATTTAACTCCCCCAAGCACCCCTTGGTCTCGCTGTTTTAAAACGATTGTGGATAACGCTTCGACAGCCAATGCGGTCTCTTCGACGCTGCTGACCAAATCGCCTGGAAATTTCGGGCTCAATTCTCCTCGCAACGCCATCATCTTTGGGCGCAACGATTTGCCGCCCCCCCAGCCACCGTCGGGGTTCTGGCTTTGAATCAGGTAATCGCACGCCTTTGCCACCGACTTTGCGTCTCCAATTTCAGCCAACAAAACCCTCGAAGTCCCATAAATCGGATTGGTCTCGTCGGAAATTTCTTTCGGTAAATCCTGATTCCCAAACCACAACGGCAACCAAGACCCATCTTGACGCTGGTTTTTGGCCAAGAATCTCAGCGCCTTTCTCATTCGATTTTCGCCAAGGGTGTCACCAAAAGCCCGCAGCGCGTGCGCGGTCAGATCGGTGCTGCTGCGATCAAACGGCAACTTGCCCCAACCGCGACAAAACGTCGGCCAGCCTCCGTTTCGGTTCTGCAATCCGTTTAACCAAGTTTTGCCAGCCTCGATCGCCTGATCGATCGCAACTTGCTTGGAACTGTCACACCACTTTCGAGCCGCTCGCAAAGCCAATATCGCACCTGGCGTATCATCGCTGTCGGGAACCGCACCGCTCAGATCGGTCCAGCCCCATCCACCAGGATCGGCCCCGGTAAACGGATGACGCTCGCGATGTTGGCACGCCAAATGCCAATCGACCAGCGAATCACTACACCAATCTCCATCGTCATCTGGGTCGCACGCCAAAGCATGCATGCTGAGCGACGTTACCCAAGTTGCAAGGTTCGTATCGATTGGCCAACTGCCATCTTCGCGAATCGAATCCTGCAAAAACCTCAATCCGTTTTGCGCCACGTCACAATCATCGCGCCCCGTCGCAGCGAGACTCATCACAACAAACGATGTCAGCGGGGTGGCTTCTAAGTACCCGCCGCTATCAGGTTGCATGCGTCGCAGCACATTCATGGTCCGATTGACGGACGCCGCACGCACCCAACGCAACGGAACAATGCTTTTTTTGCCCAACATGTGTCTGGCTTGGCCGATCGCCACGAGCGCTGGAATCGCATAACTGACGACCGGCATTTGCATGAACCGATACATCGATTGAGGAAAAACAGCCGCTTCGAATGGCAGCGCCTGTACATCGCTCCAATCGACCAATCCAGCGATAGCCATGTTGCACAGAATCGGCACGACAAACGTTTTGTCTTTGCCGTATCGCTGACGCAAACCCTCTATGCCGCCCGCCTTGTCGATGTAGTTACGTAGAGCATCCAATTGCCCATCATCTAGTGAACATTGCGCATCCAGTGAACACTGGACCTGCTTTGCCAAAGTCGACGCGGCGAGCACCAGATAGCTGGTTGCGATGTTACTGTGGCTTCGATCGGTATCGCCAAACCCACCGTCTTCGTTCTGCTGGTCGCGCAAGTAATCCATGCCGCGGTGAATCAGAACTCGAAAAGTTTCATCGTTATCGTTTCGGTTGTCATCGTCCTTGTTTTTGTTGATCAAGACTGCCGACATCGCGCTGATCGCGGTGGCAGTGCTTAGCGCCGACCCGGCCAATTCACCCAACCAATGGCCATTTTCGTTTCGTTCATCAAGCAACTCGAATCGGCATTGGTTCAATGCCGCTCGAGCTTTCATTCGGATCGCTTTTTCTCTGACCGACACCATGGTTTTTCTTTTGCGAATAAGCCCGGCTCATAGGTAGTGGCGTCCCACCATACCCGGCGTTTTGTGGTTCAACCACGTGAAAAACGCACACTATGCTTTTCTTTGGCAGAGGCGAACAAAGATGCCTGTTTTTACGGAGAATTTTCTCACATTGGGTATCATTCGCGTCGATCGATCCTTGCACTTCATTGACCCAACATCGTTTTTTTTTTCAATCTCGCTGGCACTACCTGCGCGTTCAAAGCATCATAGTTATCAGAGGATTCCCTTTTGGGGGGGTGTATCACCTTCTAGAGGGCATGACGCGAGACGAGACACGTTGTAGACTCTGGTACTTTCGTTTTACAAGTAACGCTATCTCTTGTGCTTTTTGTAAATCAACATGTGGAAACTAACGGTTTCTTGCGTTTAAGGTTTCGGGGAAGAACACCATCCCCGCAGAGGGGTCACGAACTGCACGAAGGGGGTATCACGTTTCCCGTAAACCGTGGGGCTTTTAACACGGTTGTTCGTTTAATCAATGGATTCGAATAACGCACTGCGAAGACGCTTTAGGAATATTAATGAGCAAGAAACTTTTAGTTGTAGATGACCATGAAATCATTCGTTTGGGCCTGCGTTTGATTTTGGAGAGTACCGATATCGAAGTTGCGTACGAAGCGACTTCGGCAGCAGAGTGTTTGGCAGCTGTAGAAAAGACGGTACCGGATGTTGTCTTGATGGACATCCGAATGGAAGGCGGTGACGGGTTGAACACGCTTGGTCGTTTGAAGCTTGACTACCCGGACTTACCCATTGTTTTATTCTCCTCCTACGACAATCCAACTTACATTGCTCGAGCAGTTGCTTTGGGGGCCGCAGGGTTCATCCTCAAGTCGGCTCCTCGGGAACGTTTGATTGGCGCGCTTGAGACAGCCGCCAGTGGTGAATCTGCTTGGACGCGCGAAGAATTGCGTCGAGTCACTGGTGCGTTGGCTACACCACGTTTGAGCCAGGATATCGAAGTCCCACTGACACAGCGCGAAAGCGAAGTGCTCCGCCAAATGGCTCAAGGTCTGACCAACAAAGAGATCGCCAAGATGCTTGGGATCAGCTACGAAACGGTCAAAGAACATGTCCAGCACATTCTGCGCAAGATCGGCGTCAGCGACCGAACTCAAGCGGCTGTTTGGGCGGTTCGTAAAAACTTGGTCTAGTTTCCAAGTTCATTCAAACGAGTGGGGAAAACGACGTTGCCATCACAGGCAGCGTCTTTTTTTATGCATTCGCTGCAGCAGACTTTCACGCTTGAAAGCTGTCCTGTGTTGACCCTTGAACCAGCTATACGTTTGCCACGAATGGTGATTCGGCACCTTCGGTGGACGCCTTGTCAATAAACGATGAACTGATCCCCAGATCATTCAGCAAAAGACGACTGGAGATTCGGCTGGATTCGTAAATCACAGGCAAACCGCTACCTGGGTGCGTTCCACCGCCAACCAAGTAAACACCGTCGATCTCCTCGAAGCGATTTCGCGGACGACGATGCAACATTTGTCCCAAGTTGTGCGCCAAGTTGAATGTGGCACCACGGTAGATCGCGTAATCTTTCTCCCAGTCGTCGGGAGTGATCCGATGCTCCACTTGAATCCGATCGCGAATATCGGATAACCCGATCGCCGAAAGTCGATCCAAAACCAGATCACGAAATCCATCTGCTTCGACCGACCAATCAACATTTTCGTGTCGATGCGTCACCGGCACCAACACATACAAAGCACTATTGCCCTGGGGAGCGAGCGAATCGTCGGTGACCGATGCGTTCTGAACATAGAAAGACGGATCCTTGCTCAGCACATGACTCTTTTCGATCTCAATTAGATTCTGTTCGTAATCTTTGCTGATATGAATGTTGTGATGGGGCAAGTCGTCGTATCGGCCTTCGACCCCCAAGTACAACATGTAAGTGCTGCACGAAAAACGTTTTTTAGCGACCGATTCGTCGCTCCATCGTTTTCGTTTCGCATTAGGCACGGTTTTTGTGATCCAGTTAGCAAAATCGGCGTTGACCACAAACGCATCACCTTCGTATCGGCCTTGATCGGTCACCAATGCGGTCATCTTTCGGCCATTCATCTCAACCGATTCGACGCTCTCGCCAAGCCGAAACTCAACTCCCATTGATTCGGCGATCTCCGCCATTCGTTCGCTGACATGACTACATCCCTTCATCGGATGCCACACCCCGTGTTCATATTCCAAGAACGCCAAGATGCTAAATAGACTGGGGCACTGAAATGGTGACATCCCCAGATACTTGGATTGAAACGCGAACGCAATCACCAAACGTGGATCCGAAAAATACCGTTCCAATTCCTTGCCAAGTGAACGAAATGGATGCAGGTGCTTTGCAGCGGCCATCAACGACGGTCGCATCAAGCTAAACGCGCTACCAAAGGGCGACTCCAAGATCGGGCGAAATTTTTCCAGCTTGACCCGATTGTCGTCCATGTATCGTCGCAAAGCGCCAACGTCGGCTGGAGCAAAGTCGGCGATCTGCCGATCCATTTCGTCCATGTTCGGTGAACAATCTAATTTACCACCGCCACCAAACGTCAGTCGGTACTGCGGATCCAACCGCTTCATCGGCACTTCTACCATTAACTCTCGCCCGACGCTTTGAAAGATTTCCGAAAGCACTCGGGGGTACAAAAAGAACGTTGGTCCACAATCAAAACGATAACCATCCACTTCGATCGCAGATGTTCGTCCGCCAACGTGGTTGCGCCGTTCCAATACAGTGACTTGACAACCAGCCTTGGCTAATTGCATCGCTGTTGCTAAACCGCCGGGCCCGGCCCCCACGATGACTACTCTTTTTGCCGTCACACTCATTCCTTCGTATTGTTAAGTGATGCAATTGTAGTGGCATCGGCAAGGTGCTAGTGCTGCGGACTACCGCTGACTCTTGGTTGGCCGAACGATATACTTTTTCTGATGGCTCCGTCCTTGGTTAGCCAGCAGCTTGACCAACGTTAGAAATTGGATCGACCGAAATTAAATTTGGTCAGTGCACTGGACAATCCGCAAAGTAATCGAATGGACAGATCGACAATCAAAGGCTCTTGTAAACCGTGACTGCAGATTTCACCAACACTCATGCCGTCGTCACTGGGGCCTCCAGCGGAATCGGTCGCGCCACCGCGATCGCATTGGCCGCCGCTGGCTGTGATCGAATGCTGGTCCATTATTGCCGCAACGAAGCGGGCGCCCTGGAGACTGCCAAGGCGGCTGGCGAGTATGGCGCGGAAGTGGTGATCGAATCGGGCGACCTTAGTGACGCTGAACAATCCAACGCTTTGATCGAAAACGCGTTTGGCAAGCTGGGAACCGTTCACACCTGGATTCAC
>CAZZDZ010000002.1:40470-53758 GCA_964652675.1 uncultured Pirellulaceae bacterium | reverse complement strand
TGGTTGCACTGGGTGGACCACTGGCTGATGGACAGCCTATTGTCGAAAACAAAAATGAACTGGTTAGGTTCATCAATCACGCTAACGTTGCGCTTCGAAACGCGAACCGTTTGGAATCCATTCCCGGCGCAAAACTGTTCTCGTTGCTTGGCCCCGCATTGCATTCGCCTCGCGTTCGTTGGTGGATGCGTCCTGTCGCGACCGTGACGGTTCTGACATTGTTGATCATTGTGGCAATGTTCCCGTTGCCGCTTTACGTTCATTCGTCTGCCACGATTCATCCGATCGATGTCCAGCAATTGACGGCACCGCGTGACGCACTCGTTCAGCAGATTCATGTCCAGCACGGGCAAAGCGTGTTGCTTGGGGAACCGATTGTGACGCTGTACGATTCAAATTTGGATCAACAAATCACCAACCTGATTGGCCGTCGCAGTGTATTGATTCAAAAACGAACTCGCTGGACGGCGCTGTTGGTCGATGCGAACTATTCTCGCGAACAGAGCCAGCAACTTGAAGGCGAACAGAGTCTGGTCAATGAAGAGATTGACGCGATCGATGCGGAGCTGGAACAGTTGCGTCAATCGCAATCGGCGTTGGTGATCCGTGCTGACCGCAGTGGGGTGGTCAACGCGTGGCGAGTCCAAGAGCGCTTGGATGGTCGGCCGCTGATGCGCGGTGACGCGATTGCACAGATCATTGCGAACGAGACGCCTTGGGTTGTAGATGTTCAAGTCGCTCAGAATCGCATCGATCATCTGCAACGCGCTCAAGAAGGCGACTTTCTGGATGCGGTCGTTTCTTTGGAAGCGACACCGCATGAGCGTTTCGCAGCAACCTTTCAAAATTTTGGTCCCACGCTTTCGACCGACGGCATCGCGGCCACATCCGTTCGTTTGCAGTTAAGCGATCAGGCAATTGAATCCATAACCGCTGGCCAATCCATAACCACTAGCGATCACTTCGTGCAGCATAGCGACGCCCCGGCACGCGCTGTCTTTCATTGTGGTCATCGACCGGCCGCGTATTTGTTGCTGCAAGATGTGATCAAGTCGGTTCGCGGATCACTCGGATTGTATTTGGGCATCGGCGCCGTCGAATCAGACAAACAAAATCATCAACCAAAGGTTCAACCATCATGACACGCGGCAGTCGAATGAAACGTCGAATCGAACACGGTGTCAGCTTATTGCAAGTCATCATGCTGGCGGCCGTGGGCGGGTTTGCTTGTGCACACCGGCTACAAGCACAAGAATCGCAAGAGCCAATCGAAGTCCAGGATTGTGCAGTCCGCTTTGCAAAAGAAGTTGACGTGCCCGCGTTGGAAACCGGTCGCGTCGCAGAGGTCTACGTTCAGCCGAACGTGACGATCAAGTTGGGTGAACCAATCGCTCGCTTGGACGACACGAATTTACTCAAAAGACGTCAAGCCGAAGGTTTGCGTTTGGACACCGCCAAAGCAGAATCGGTAAACGATATCGAAGTTCGCTATGCACGCACGGCGTTAAAAGAAGCGAACGCGGAACTGGAGTTGAATCGCAAGATTGACAAAGAACACGGAGGTAGCGTTCAACGACAACGTCTTCAACAATTAAGCTTGGCCGCCGAACGAGCCAAGTTGGAGGTCGACCAAGCACAAACGCGGCTCAAGCGTGCCGCTGTCCAAGTCCAACTACAGGAAAACGAAGTCGCCGTATTGGACGATCAGCTTCGCAATCTGCACAGCGATAGTCCGATCGCTGGCATTGTATTGAATGTTCACAAATCGGCTGGCGAGTGGATCACCAAAGGTGAACCGCTGGCGACCGTCGCGCAGATCGATCGTTTGCACGTTCACGCACTGATGAGCAGTCGGCAAATTTCTCCGGCGTCATGCCGTGACTTGCAAGTCAGCGTGTTTTGGAAAGACCCCGTCACCAATGTCAATCGGACGCTTCGCGGCAAAGTTCTTTCGGTCGATCCGCAAGTTCTGCCGGGACAACGCTTTCGTTTGCACGCCGAAATCATCAATCGACCGAATCCCAAAAACAGCGAACACTGGCAACTGAATCCTGGAGCAGAGATTCGGATGTTCGTCCACACCAGTACGCGAACGGCTAGCCTGAATTTTGAACCTCCTTGGCGCTGATTCGCAATTCGGCCGTGAACATCGGCCTTAACCCTGTAAGAAAACGCATGTCGACCGCGCCGTTACGCCGTGACCTGGAGAGCATTCAAGTTGATGCTGGCGTGCGCCCGTACCGAATCGTCGTTGATGAAGTCAGTGGCCGATTCAGCCGAGTTGCCGAGCATGTTTGGCAACGTCTGCAAAGCGGTGATGATGATCCAGAGCTGTTGGCGCAAGCCAATGCGGCCGGTTGGACACGTCAACGCGGCGCGGCAGTTCGCAAAAGATTTTCGTTCTTGGCAATCCGGATTCCGTTGGGCGGGATCGACTGGCTGGCCCGATGGTTGTCGCCAATCAGCGGCATCCTGTTTTCTGTAAAAGCTATTTTGGCGTTCAGTTTTTTAATCGCGATTTCGGCGATGATTGCGATCAGCCGAAGTGCAGAATTGTTCGCGTCGCTCGGGTCGCTGACGACTTATTTGCAACAATCCAGCCCACTGTTGATTGGGATCGTGTTTGTGCTGACCAAAGCTTGTCATGAACTTGGGCACGCCGTGATGTGTCGACGAATGGGATCACGCTGCGGAGGCATCGGCATTCTTTTGCTCTGTGGAATGCCCAGTCCGTATTGCGACGTCACGAATATTTGGCGGCAAGGTTCGGCGATCAAGCGGATCGCCGTCATGTTGGCTGGGATTTATGTCGAGTTAGTCATCGCTTCGATCGCAACGTTCGTCTGGTGCTTTGCCAGCGACCCTGCGATTCGATTATTCGCGTTGAATTTGATGATCGTTTGTGGCATCAGCACGATCGTCTTCAACGCCAATCCGCTGATGCGCTATGACGGCTACTTTGTGTTGGCAGATATCCTCGACAGCGTCAATTTGCGACAAGAAGCCCAGCAGGCATTCCGAGGCGTCGTGACAAGACGCCTGGCTGGAGCTAACTACCACGCCGCCTTGAAAAGCGATCGGCGCAGTATATTGCTGGCCGCTTACCATGGGGCATCCAAAATATATCGACTGGTCGTCACCTGCGCCATCGCAGGTTTACTGATTGGATTTGCGACTTGGATCCAATTGCGGCCGCTTGCGATTGGTCTCGTTTTGATCGCTGCATTCATGGCGATGATGCGCAGCAGCAAACGTTTAGGCGGCGTTGCCAGCGGAGCGGACCGATGGGCATCCGTGCCGTTTCTGCGGCGCGGATTGACCAGTGGGTTGGTCATGGTATTTGCGTTGACTGTGTTGTTCATTCCATTGCCGCGTTACCAAAAAGCCAACGGAATCGTCGACGCCGCAAACGCCGTTAGCGTTTATCTGCCCGACAACGCCTTGATCCAAGACGTAGCAGCCAACTTTGGTGAAAGCGTTCGCAAAGGCGACTTGCTGGTACGTGTTGACGATCAACAACACACGCTGAGGCAAAAGCAACTGATCGGCCAACTGCGACTGGCGCGTTTGCGCAGCAATCTCTCTCACCGCAGCGCGCTTGACGGGCACAATTCTGCCAGAACTCAATCCGCTGATCAGTGGCAAACGCTACAAGCAGCCGAGGATTCCGTTTCGGTTCAATTGGCGTCGGTCGTAAAGCAACTGGACAAAACCAAAGTAACCGCGCCCGCCAGCGGGATGGTGATCCCAAGTAAACCGATGCTCAAGACTTCGGCAAACGGTTCGGTCATCACACTTTCGGACAAAAAAAACAGCGTCGGAAGCACACGTGATCCGTGGTGTCGAATCAGTCGCAGTGGTGACATCCATGCAGCGTTGGTCATCGATGCGCGTGATCGGCCATCGATTGCCGTTGGCTCAGCCGTGCGGATCAGTTTGGCGTGTTCGCCATCGACGGTGATCGATTCAGTGGTCGTTTCGGTCTCCGAAATCAAACGCGACGAACGGTCTGTTGTCGGACAATCGGCCTATCAAGTTCTCTGTCGCATTCCACCAGTCACCTTCGATCAACTAGTATCCATGGTCGGACAAGAATGTCGCGGTGTCTTTCAATTGCCACGAAAGAGCTTTGCATCCGACATAAGAACTTGGTTGGGTGACTGGATCAGTGGATAAGAACAAGAACGCCTCTGGCAAAACCGACGATCCCACTTCACCGGTGTTACCCGATCCGGGCGATCGGATGTCTGTCGTTTTTGTTGCCGCTCCGCATCCATCCGTTTTGCCACCGCAAGAATTATTGACAAACTGCGAACTGCGTACGCAACGTCGCAGCGGTCCTGGCGGGCAACATCGCAACAAGACCAGTTCCGGCGTCTTTCTGCACCACGAGCCGACGGGAGTGGTGGGCGAAGCAACCGAGCGACGCAGCCAGGCTCACAATCGCGAAGTGGCTTTGGAGCGATTGCGTTTTCGGTTGGCGGTCGAAGTTCGTACGCCGTCGATTTTTGATGCCGATGATGTCGCGTTGGAGACTGAGGTTCGCGCGGCTTACCGCGGTAAATCACTCCGTTTAAACGACAGCAATCCGGCCAAACCTGCCGTGCTGGCGTTACTACTGAACGATCTGCATGCCAGCGGGGGGCAACCCAGCGCGGTTGCCGCGATTTGGAAAGTGTCGACAAGCAGTATCGTGACATTGATCAAGTCGAATCGCGCAGCTTTTGCGTTGGTCAACCAATTTCGCCAGCATCATGGGCGGCGAGCGCTAAAGTAGTTGCTGGTTTGAGTGTCGAATGTCCAACGACTATGCTCTGTTGGTCGCGAAGTCCTGAAGGCTGTCGGTCGAAACTCTTGTTGACTTCGCTGCAACAATACAAATCCCACCAAAGTCCTCCCTGTACTCTCTTACGTTTTAAAACTGCCCATGCTTCATCTCCGAAAAGCCCTCCTGCTGCCAATCCTTTGCTTTAGCATCCTACAAACGGCTGAACTACAAAGCGTCCGCGCCGCAGAATTGTTGGTCGAAGCGGAGAGCTTTGCTGATCAAGGCGGCTGGAAACTGGACACTCAATTTATTCAGCAAATGGGTTCGCCTTATCTATTGGCTCATGGTTTGGGAAAACCCGTTGCCGATGCGACCACTGAAATCGACGTTGCTGAAACGGGGACTTATCGTGTTTGGGTTCGCACCATCGATTGGGTCGCGCGGTGGAAAGCGAAACCGTCTCCGGGAAAATTCCAATTGAGCGTCAATGGCAAACCGCTTTCAGAAACATTTGGCACACAAGGCGCCGATTGGACTTGGCACGATGGCGGCACGGTCCAACTGAGCAAAGGCAAAACCAAACTGAGCTTGAAGGATTTGACCGGGTTTGATGGACGTTGCGACTGCATCTTTTTCACAACCGACCAAGACGACAAACCACCTGTTGAATCAGAAGTCCTGTCGGACTGGCGTCGAATTCAATTGGATTTGCCGGATACCCCGGCTGCTCGTGGCCCCTATGACTTGGTCGTCATTGGCGGCGGCTATGCCGGAACAAGTGCGGCCCTGTCGGCGGCTCGAATGGGTTGTCGCGTGGCGTTAGTGCAAGATCGCGGTGTGCTGGGCGGAAACGGTTCCAGCGAAGTCCGCGTGTGGGCAAAGGGAAACATTCGCCGCGGAAAGTATCCACGTATCGGCGAGATCGTCGAAGAGTTTTGTGATCACGCCAAAAAGTCACCGGGAACCTACGAAGAATTCGGCGACGACTTGAAAGAGCAAATCGTCAAAGCTGAACCGAACATCGATTTGCTGTTGAACCATCATGCCCACGCGGTACAGATGGATGGTTCGACAATCAAAAGCGTGTTTGCGTTCGATACACGTAGCGGAACCGAAGTCCAGATTTTCGGCAACTATTTTTCCGACTGCACCGGTCACGCTTGGATCGGAGCGTGGGCCAAAGCCGACGCCGACATGAGCCCCGATGGCCGAATGGGCATGAGTAACATGTGGGCTTGGGGCGAAAACGATTCCCAGACGACATTTCCCCAGACACCCTGGGCATTGGATTTGTCGATGGAAGATTTTCCTTACCCACGTGATCATCACGGTCAGTGGTTTTGGGAAAGCGGTTTTGACAAAGATGCAATCGGCGGCGCCGAAGCGATCCGCGACTGGAACTTGAGGGCCGTTTACGGAGCGTTCAATGCGATGAAGAACCGAGACGGCGCGGACGATCACAAAACAGCCGAGTTGACTTGGGTGGCATTTGTCGGCGGTCCGCGGGAGAGCCTGCGTTTGATGGGCGACGTTGTCTTGAAAGAAGAAGACATCGTTTCCAAACGCGATTTTCCAGATGGCTGCGTCCCAAGCACTTGGTCGATCGACTTGCATTATCCCAAAGAACAATACGCCAAAAAATATCCCAACAACCCGTTTATCTCCAAAGCCGTCCACGGCAAAGGCGTTGATCGTTCGTATGGCTACCCCGTTCCGTACCGTTGTTTTTACAGCCGCAATGTTGACAACCTTTTTATGGCCGGACGCTGTATCAGCGTCACGCACGAAGCACTCGGGACTGTTCGCGTGATGAAGACTTGTGGCATGATGGGCGAAGTTGTTGGCAAGGCTGCGTCGATCTGTTCGAAACACAATTGTGATCCAAGAGATGTTTACCAAGATCACTTGGCTGAGCTATTGAAACTGTTGGAGTTACCGGGCAAGGCGCATCGCAGTACACCCACCGCCAAAATCACTATCCCGGCCGACAGTTTGCCACTGGCCGGTTCCAAGGGGCCGATGTCTGGAAAGGATCCCGCAACCATCAAAGGGATTGTTGTTGATGACAAGCAAGCGAAACTGACAGGGAATTGGAAATCCGGCCAAGGTCTAAAGAACTATGTTGGTTGGAGTTATCTGTACGCTGGCAGTGACAAAAAGGCGACTGCGGAGTTTACCGTCAAAGTCAAATCGCCCGGTCGATACAAAGTTCAACTTTTTTCACAGGCCCACCCCAACCGCGCCGCGAAAGCTCCCGTGACGATTGTCGCGCACGGCAAAGAATCCAAACACGAAGTCGATCAACGCAAAAAATATCCCGACGACATTCTTACTGTTGACGAAATCACCATGACGTCCGCTGGTGAAGTCGTTGTCAAACTCGATACGAAAAATGCAGGTGGGAACGTCCACGTGGATGCGGTCAGATTGCTAAAGGTAAAGTAGGTGCCAACTGCACAGAATGATCGGCAAAAACAAGATCGCCAAAAACCACGTGGTCACAATTCGTTGCTGAACTGGTTGGTGCATTTGGCCCGAATCGGCGTCGTGGTTGGATTGTTACTGGCAATCCCATCGCCCGTTCGCAACGCGGTGGAATCAGGTGACGCGGCGCCGCTGCAAAACGTTCAATCGCTTTTACCTTCGGCCAGCGCCATCGACGAATTGGCAGACGCAAGTGGATTGTGGACGGTACGAGATCCATCAGGCGAACCAATCGCCAAGGTTGGTCGAACATTGCCCATGGCTGATGACGTGGTTGGTTATCGCGGACCAACCGAATCTCTGATCGTTTTTGATGATGATCTGATCATCAAGCAAGTCGACTTGTTCAGTAGTAGCGACACTCAGGAACACGTTGATGCGATCGTGAACAGCCCTGATTTCTATGATCAGTTTCGCGGTTGGCCGTGGGGTGGACCTGAGAATGAACCAGAAATCGACGCGGTATCGGGAGCGACGTTGACTAGTTTAGCGCTCGCCGAAGGAATCTTGAAACGTATCGGCGGCGAACGTCCGTCGTTGGTTTTTGCGGATTCCATCACCATCGAAGAACAGCAAAAATGGCTTTCCAAAAACGATACGCCTGAACGTCTGATCCGAACCGGACCGCTGAGCGATGATATCACCGGCTATCAGGGCCCGTCCGAACTGCTGATAAAGCTGGACGAAGACGAAAGGGTCGAACGAATTGCGCTGCGTCGTTCGTTCGACAATGAACCATATGTTGATTACGTCCGGACCGAATACGGGTTCTGGAAGTTATTTAGATCCAAAACACTTAATGAACTCGCGGAGATCGATCTGGAAGCGGCGGGTGTCGAGGGTGTTTCGGGTGCAACGATGACCAGCTTGGCGGTCGCCCAGACGATCGTCGCTGCCGCAAAGATGGCTGGGCAAAAGGCCGATGCGCCCGTCGAAAGTTCAGCCAAAGTGTTTTACGCTGGCGTTCGCTGGACGACTGCGGATTGGTCGACCATCGCGGCGCTGGCCTTGCTGGGAGTGCTCAGCCGTATGGGATGGTTCCGACAACGGGTCGTTCGACGATTGTGGCTGGTAGGCGTGTTCGTCGTGATTGGATTGTGGGCTGGCAACTTGGTTTCGATGGCGTTGATTGCGGGTTGGTCCGCCGAAGGCATTGCGTGGCGATTGGCACCTGGCTTGGCCGCAATCGCAGCAGTTGCTTTGGTCGCACCGCCGCTGACCAAGGGCAACCCCTACTGCAACCACTTGTGTCCCCACGGCGCGATTCAACAATTGGTGCGCCCGAGTGCAAAAAGTAAAAGGCGTATCAAGTTGCCGGCAAAACTCCAGCGTGTGCTGTTGTGGGTGCCCGGTGTGATGCTGGTCATCGCTTATGTGATGCTGATCACGACTGCAACGATCGACCTTTCGTCATGGGAACCCTTTCACGCCTACCTGTTTCGCATCGCATCGTGGAGCGCAATCGGATTGGCCGCAATAACTCTTTTGCTGGCGGCGTTTGTACCAATGGGCTACTGTCGGCTTGGTTGTCCAACAGGCCGATTGCTAGATCATTTGCGCAGAACAGCCAGCAGCCACAAAATTAGCATGGCCGATATCGTAAGTGTGCTGTTGTTGATCGGGGCAGTGGTCATGACGCGGTGGGCTTGATCACGTGTTCTTGGCTTTTGCGAACGCAGGAGTTTACTTGGCGGGTGGATCAAAAAGTTCCAAGCAATCGTTGACATGATCCAGATCGATCAGCGCCACGATGATGTCCCCGGCACGAAGTTGATCCGTAGCGGTCGGAACCAAAATAAACCCGTCTCGTTGAATCGCAGTGATGAGGCAACGACCCGATAGTGGCAATTCTGCCAACGTGGACTGGGTCACTTTGGTGTCCGCAACGATCTCCAATTCGTAGACGCCGATCGCCCCGTTTGGCAATTGACTCTGGCTGACGACGGAGCCTTCGTTTAGATAACCCAGGATTTGTTTTGCGACGACTTCACGTTCACTGACGACGCGGTCAATGCCAAGCTTGCCGACGACGTTCGCGTAATCAGGGCGATCGACCACGGCCATGACGCGTGATGCACCCAGTTCGCGAGCTTCGACGCCGGCCATGATGTTGCTTTCGTCCGAACCGGTACAAGCAACGAAATAGTCCACCGTCCCACCGCCTTCGTCTTCCAAAACACTGCGTCGATTTGCGTTGGCGTGGACGACCGTGGTTTCGGGCAGCAATTTCGCAAGGCTCTCACAACGATCATGATTCCGTTCTAACAACGTGATTCGGTAGTCGCGTTTGCCAAGCAAGTTGGCAAGATGAAAGCCAGTTTCACCACCGCCGGCGATCATCACACGCTGGCGTTTTCCAAGATCGTGATCAGATGAAAACAGCGATTTCGCGTTTGATACCGATTCAGGCATTCCGACCAAGCTAATTCGGTCACCAATATGCAATTCGTCTTCGGCACTCGCCAGCCACTTGCGGCCTTCTCTGGCGATCGAACCGATTCGAGTTCCACCGTCCAGTTTCAGCTCGCGTAGTTTCTTTCCTGCCGATTCCGCGCTGGAGCCAATTTCCATCTCGTAGACTTCCAATTGTCCCCGCGCAAAGTGTTCCAGGGGAATCGCATCTGGGTTGCGAATCGCACGTGCGAGTGCAACAGCAGACAGTTGTTCAAGGCTCAGCAAGCTATCGATGTTGAAATGGCGCTGGTAATCGAACGTGCTCAGATCACTGAACGCGGGGGCATGAACACGGGCAATGCTCCGTCTTGCCCCCAGAGCTTTTGCCATGCTGGCCGCGACAATGTTGACTTCGTCGTTGCCCGTGACTGCCAGGCAAATGTCCGTGCTGGCGACATCGCCTTGGAACTGAACAGTGCTTTGCGAAGCACTCCCGACGATTGCGCGAACGTCCAGCTCGGCGTTGATACGTCTGACTTTGTTTGGGTTGATGTCGATCACGGTGACATCATGGCGCTTTTGGCAAAGCATTTCGGCGACCCACCTGCCGACAGTGCCGCCACCTAAAATAAGAACTCGCATGGATATGGCTTGTGCTGAGTGTTGTCTCAGATGGAAAGGCCGTAGCGGAAGTCTTGACGACTTCTGCTACACGTTTTTATGTGATCCCAATCTTTGGCGCTAGGTAAGCCAACTGACGAACATCAGCACGAAAAAAATGATCGCCATGAAACTGGTGATCCAGCGAGCCGTTTGCCAAGTGTGTTTGATTATCAAACTAGTGTCTTCGTGGCGCGTGCCACCGAACACCAACGAGATCGTGATGATCAAGGGCAAATAGTACAACAGATAGGTTGGTGCGATCGATAACATGTGCGGGTCGTCTATTTAAACAGTGTCTTTGTCTTGTTTGCCTTTGGCAACGGATTCTTTCTCAGCAACAGCGGCTTCGCTAAGTGTCGGATTGTCAGGCGAAGGCGCATGGACGGCCCCCGCTTCGTCGTCACCACCGTTGTCGGTTTCCTGTTTCTCCTCGCCGTCTTTGCGTCGTCCGCTGATTGGCACTGCGAGTGGTCCAGAAAAGGCGTCGTAGATTACCAGAATATTTAACAGCCCCGCGATCATCGTGTACCACGTGCCCATCTCGTATCCCGCACCCGAACTGGCATACCACGCGGAAACTTCGTCGGCACGGTCTTCGATGACAGGACGATGCGGCGGCGCCATGAATCCGCCCCAAAACGGTTTGTACGTTTGCTTTGTAATCCCGTTTTGATCGGTGTGTTTTTTCATGTGGTTACCCTGCACCAGCGCAGGAAGCGCCGCGGCGCCCACGCCTGCTTGCAAGATGTAGTGCCAGCGTTTGTCGCCCGGTTGCCAAGAAGCATAAACAACGTGCCCCCCGCCCAACGCAAACCCAAGAAACCAAGTGATCAAAATGCAAACCATGAAAAGGCTGCCTTTGGCATATCGGCGCTGGTAAAGATGACCAGCTCCAGGCAGCAACCAAGCTAGCAACGCCGCCAATGGCCTGTTGCGCAAATCGATTTGCATGTCATCGACTTGGATCGTGTTTTTTTCAGCAGGCATTCAACAAATGCGGCGTTAAAGGTTGGTTGTAGGACGAAGGTCCGATTGAGTCTGACAAACCTCAGTCAGCTCAAAAAAATGTCCAGGTTCGTTCGCCATTGTGGTTGATAGCAGCTAGGGCCGAAAGGCGGATCCAGCGGTACAACGGCTAAACACCCGCATATTCTGGACTGCAGCAAACAGGCCAAGTGGTGTCCGGTCAGTAGCGAAATGGCAGTTTTCGTGCCCCAAGCGGTTGGTTTGTGCTGTATTCGCTGGCAAACCCAGAATCTTGTTTTCTCGCTTGTTTTTCCAGTCAGCCTTGACGCCACAAGTTGGCTTTTTCTATCAGTCGGGTAGATGGATGGTCGCTGAAACTCTCAATGGAGTCTGAATCGATCAAACCGTTCGTTACGACGCTCAACCAAACTCAATGAGCGCTGATTTCCAAGTGTTTTCCAACGACCGATTCTTTGGCAGCGATATTATGATTCGTTTCGCAACTTTCACAGCAGTACTAGCGTCAGTGGTTTGTTTGGGTTGTGGTCAGAGCAGTGACAATGCTCAAACTGCACAAACAACTCCTTCGACTCCTCAAGCAACTTCCACAGCGGTGGCAACAGCATCACCTACCGATGTCGTCAGCCAGTTCTTGGATGAAGTTCGACGTGGTGGTGCAAATTCGGCTGCGGGTAATTTGCTGACGCAACGTGCACAAGCAGTGCTAAAGAAAATCGGTCGTACCGTTCAGCCACTGGGAACGCCCGATGCCAAGTTCGAGGTGACTCGCGGCCAGCAAGTTCCTGGAGACGAAAATGCCGTACTGGTCCACAGTATTTGGACTGAGCCTCACGCAGACGGGACCAAGAGCCAATTTCAAGTGGTATGGGCAGTCCAAAAAGAAGCTGCTGGCTGGCGAATTTCGGGACTTGCGATGGAAGAAAAACCCGGTGCAGAGCCCCAAATCATCGACTTTGAAAATGGTGCGATGATGGCTCAATTGCTGACCGAACCAGAGCCCCCAGCAGCCCAAACGGCTTCGGCGACCCAAGCGGCTCCAGCTACTCAAACGACTCCGGTAAATGGCAACGATGCCAATCAAGCCGCTAAACCAGCAGACGCGACCATTCGCTAGGCTGCACTCAGCCGGACTTGGATAAAACAGGCTTAGACCCCGCGAAAGCGGGGTTTTTTCGTGCAAAAGCTCCACAAGGGCCGATGCGGCAAAAGCATGTGTTTGAACCTTAGAGCTGATCGATGGTTAAACATCTCGTTTTTGTCGCGAAATCATCTCCATCCGATTGACACTGCCAAGCCCACAGTTAGTTTATCGTCCAAAATAAACGAGTCGCAAAGTCACTGCATTTTACCTAGTCTGACTTTGTCGATTCAGTTCACCGAGGGGAATCTCTGTGGGCGGTTGAGCAACTCAGTTGGCAAGTCGTCAGCTCTCAACACATTGCGGGTAGTGGATTGTGCCCCAAAAAGATGTGCGAATTTGGATCGCACCAAAAAACGCCGAATACTTCTTGGGAGAAATTCGATGAATCGGACTATGGTGAGCGGCATTGCCGCATTCGCACTTGTACTGGGTGCGTCATTTGCAATGACTGAAACCGCCAAAGCTGGCGGAATCATGTCAATGCTTCAAGGAAAGCGTGGATGTTCCACAAACAGTTGTGGCCTTTTCTCACGCATGAAAGCCAAAATGGCTTCATCGTCATGCTGTGCACCTGAGCCAACATGCTGTGAGCCAGAGCCAGCCTGTTGTGCACCTGAGCCAGCACCATGTTGTGAGCCTGAGCCAGCACCATGCTGTACACCTGAGCCAGCACCAGCCCCATGCTGTGCACCTGAGCCAGCACCAGCTCCATGCTGTGCACCTGAGCCAGCACCAGCTCCATGTTGTGCGGCGGCCGAACCAGCTCCAGCACCTTGCGGATGTAGCGATGTTGTCAGCGCTCCAGCACCTGTCAGCTACGAAGCAGCACCTGTCAGCTACGAAGCAGCACC
>CAZZDZ010000002.1:16075-40370 GCA_964652675.1 uncultured Pirellulaceae bacterium | reverse complement strand
CCGCATCGTTCTGACTTACTTCTTGCGCATTTTTTTGATCCCAACGCCGATCTGCCCAACGACCTGGATCGATCACAGTGCCTGGGCTCTCGTTGTGCAGTCGCCCAATCAAATCTGGCAAACCCGCCGCATCAAACAGCTGCGGACAGCGCAACGGTCCGACTCGATCGATGACGACTGGTAAATGCAAATGGCAACTTCGCAACGGCCCGCAGCGATGTCCGATCCAACCATTTTGCCCCAGACTAAAACCGCTTGTCCCAGCAACAACGATCGTCACATCGATGTCTTGGACCGCATCACGCAAGACGCCTAATAGTTCATCGATCAGTTTCAACTGGCAACCATACGTTCGCATCCATGTTGCGACCAAATCCGGGTGTTCTTCGTCGCCCAGTTTGAACTGAGGCGGTTGAACTTGATCAAACGTGCTGGGCAACGTTTCAAGCACATCTGGGTTCGACGCATCCGCTTGATCGATTGGTTCATCAATGAATTGAGTTTCGTCAATGGGTTCGTCGAATTCGTCCAACTCTTCATCAGCCGGTGCCAACCAACGCGGTGCGTCCCAGCGTTTGATCAAACAATCGCTATGCAGCCACAAAACGCTCCAAGGTTCATCTTCTTGTACTCGCTCGATCGCAGCCGCGATGAGTTGAGCGAATTGAGTGGATTCGATTTCGTCTGCTGGACTTTGGCTCGTCAGGTCTTCATTGCCAGGGTCCTCCGTTTCTGAATCCGCTTCGACTCGTTCGATCAGATACAACTGATCAAGTCGACTTTTCGCCGCCAAATTGATCACTTCCTGGCTATCGCTCAGCAATTCGATATCGCCACTGCGGTGCCACCAATCCATCCAATGATTCGCGTCAGAATCGGTCGTGCCCGAAGCTCCCACCCCAAGCCACTGTGACAAATTTGCCAACGGATTGGTGTCTCGCGCGATACACCGATCCCACAAACATCCACTGGCTGCCAATGCATCAATCGTCGGTGTCTGATTCCACGATGATCCATAACAACTGAGGGCAGAGGGCGTGAATCCGTCCAAAGTGACGACGATTAGCTTAGATGGGTTCGTCAAGTTGATTCAAACACTTCGATGCAAAGGAGAGACAGTGTTTTGGCACACCGCAAAACAGACTGGGACCGGAACAGCAAGTCGCAGAGCCGACACAATCGTTACGACCAGTCGTTGATTCGGTCGCCTTGACTTGGTGAGTTTGTGTCGCCCGGCTCCTAGTCTAACAGCGACGTACGGTTCATCGCAGTAGTCTATTGGTCATCGCAGTAGCCTATTGGGGCCCAAATGGCGATCGTTCTGCGCAAACTTTCTGCACAATCGACTCGCTACACACGTGACAAACCAATAATCGACAACAAGGCGATTGAAAATCATGCAAAGCAACCAGCCTAACATGGACCTCAACACAAACTCACTACCCGGATCATTCGACTCGGTCGTACTACCGGCTGCCAAACCTGCCGCCGCAGAAACAATGGCCGCCGCAGAAACAATGGCCGCCGCAGAACGAATGGCCGAATCGGTGAAGGTGTTATCAGCCCAGAAACCACGAAACTGCGTCGAGATCTGGGGAGTGCCATTTGACGTCGTGACGTTGACCGAATCGATCGACCGAATCGGCGATTTGATCGCTCGTGGTGAACCCAGCTATGTCATCACGGCCAACCTGAACTACGTCATGCTTCACGGTCAGCGCGATGACATGAAACCCGTTACAGACGACGCTGATTTGATCGTGGCTGACGGCCAGCCAATCGTTCTGCGCAGCAAATTGTCTGACAAGAAATTGCCAGAGCGAGTTGCTGGTAGCGAGATGATTTACCGATTGGCCGAAGCCGCCGCTCAGAACGGTTGGAAGATCTATTTCTTGGGTGGAGAACTAGGCGTCGCAGATTTGTGTGCCACACGACTGGCCGACATGTACCCTGGATTGCAAATCGCTGGCATCGAATCGCCTCCGTTTCGCGCACTGACTCCAGCCGAACAATCGTCTCAAGATCAACGCATCAAAGACTCGGGCGCGGACATTTTGTTGGTCGCCTTCGGCCAACCCAAAGGCGAAAAATGGATCCACGAAAACTACAAGCGTCTGGGTGTACCCGTTAGCATTCAATTGGGCGCATCGTTTGACTTTGTCGCTGGCACGGCCGTTCGCGCACCGAAGATCTGGCAAAAGCTTGGCATGGAATGGTTTTACCGAATGGTGAATGACCCAGGTCGTCTAGTGAAACGATATTCAGCCAACGCTTGGTTCCTGTTTCTCGCGCTGATCGAAGACTGGCGACGTACCGTCACCAGTTGGGGCATGGGTTTGGATTCAGATCGAAGAAGTTAAAACCCACCGCCACCTCCACCGAATCCACCACCGCCGAATCCGCCACCCATGTTTGTCTTCTGAAAACGAAGATCCGACTCGGTTCGTTTGAGCATTGCGTTGCTAACGATCGTTTGCGTGCGATCCATTTCAACCGAGTACGCATACTCGTGATCAAACGCTTCGCTGCCGAAGCGTTTGGCTGGGATTTCGATATCCCAACGCAAAATTCCAGTGGGCCGCTGCATCCGTTGATACAGCGCATCCGCCGACAAACGTTTGGTTTCCTCAGCCGACAACGTCAAATTGATTGAATCGTCTTTGGCGGAAACGGGCATCCGATCCACCAATCGAATCGCAATGGGTGTTTCGTGATAGTTCGATATCACCAGACGATATTTTAAATCAGTTCGTCGGTTTCCTCCCTTGAACGATTCACCACGCGAAAGCAACTCCCGACGCGTTCTGACTTGACGATCCGTACCGAATCCCACTGTGATCTTTTGCCCCAGTGCCGTGGGTGGCAATTGAACTCGCCCGACAAACTGGTTTTCAAGGTAGACATCGGCTGGTCCGGCGATCAAATTCTGTCCCGAGTCGTTTACCAACAACGCTGACCGAAACGCGAAACTACTCAGCAGCGGTGTGACAACGCGATGCAGTTCGCCTTCAAGTTGCTTTGTCAGAATCGAAACCGTTTGCGGATTTTGATGTGACGCCAACGAAACTTCATCACCAATCGAATAGGTCTCATCGGTCATCAATGCCGAAGCATCCGTGGCGACGTTTCGTTGGACTTCGTTGGTGGAAACCAGTTCGTCGATCTGACGCAGCCCTGCATCCGTATTTAGCTGGACGTTCTGTGCAACCGATCTGGCGTCCAGCCATTGAGAGACATTTTGCGTGTTGATTTGCCGCGAAGTCAATTGCGTCCCCGAGCCAGCAGTGGATCGATTGGTTTTTTTCGATTCTTCGACTGCATCAATACGCAGTGGCGTCAACACAGGCCCAGACGCCCGCGTGTCGGGTGTTGATGTGGCAAGCGACAAAGAAACGTTTTCCCACGACTCACCACTGTTTTGGACAATCATCGCGTCCAAGTCGATTTCATATTTCGCATCCTTGTCGTTCGATCCGCGAATCACATACCGTGGTGACCAACTGACTTGATGGACTTTATAGGTCAAACGTACCGAACCGCCGTTGGGAGACTGAACTGCCAACACCGCATCGAAGGTCGTTTCAACTGAATCAGTCGACTTTGGTTTTTTCTGCAGCCGCGCCAGTTCTGCACCAAACGCATCGATCTCGTTTTTTTGCTGAAACAACTCTTCGGCCAGTTTACGGCGACGCTGCATCGTAAAATCCGCCAGCGCGGTCACACTTTGCACGTCCAACGATGCCCGATCCAACTTGTCTCGGGCTTTTTTCGCCGAAAAGTCAACCAGCTTTTCCAACGTCAGCATGTCCTGCTCGATGACACTCAAGTTTTGCTGGGCGGATTTCAAATCCGACTGGACTTTGGCGACCGCCTCCTTGGCTTGTTTTTGAGCCGCGGTCAGTTCGTCCGATTGGCCTGGCTTCGTGGCGACAATTTGCATACTGCGCACAATCGTTTTTGCATCCGATTCCGTGTGCGCACTTTCACAATTCATGTGTGTGGGCAATCCCGATACGCGAATATGCTGCAACCCTGGTGCGGCTGGGATTTGAATTTCGCGAACCACTTTCGCTTGGTCACGATAAACCGTGACGTCGGTGATCTTGCTTGAAAGCAATTGCTCTTGGGCAAACGCAAACGGTTGTTGAAAAAAGAAAGACAATAGAATCGTTGCGAAAATCACCGTTGGCTTGGTGTATGCATAGATGCGTTGTTTTGCTGAAGTCTTCATTTCTTGTTCCTCTTGTTTCCTTTTCGAGTCTGGATCGATCAACATCGCCGCCAGATGACCACTTTGTTGCAAAACGCTGCAACCGAATGCGGCGGTTTGATACGACTGGCAACACGCATGCATCGCAGGTTCGTGTTTTGTACTAGCCAAATACGTTTGTTTGCATTCGGCATGCCAATTGCATCGTTTTTGTTGAGAACCAACAGAAGCAAAGGCATCGGAGAAAACATGCAACGGACAAACAGCCTTTTGATCGCGTGGATGATGACCGTTTTCTTCGCAATAGGACTGAGCAAGGATTCCGCAACGGCCCAGCAGATCGAAGTGCGATTTGCCAACCCGTTTCAAGCCGAGGAGCAAGACGAACGCTTGCAAAAATTTCTGCGAGAGCGGTACAAGTTTGCGTGGAACGCGGCGACCACTCCCGTGGATATTCAAAAAGACTTGTCGACTTGCGTCCCATTTCAAGTCGACTATCGCGCGCTGCGAGAGATAGGAATCTCAGCCGACGCTCCCGTTTTCTCGGCGTATCGAGGCCCCGAGAACACGCTGAAACCAAAAGCCCAATCTGATTCCGATCCGTTTGCATCTGATTTCGACCCGTTTGCATCTGACGTTCGAACGAAGCCGCAGCAGAGTGACGCAATCACCGTGGTATCTAAACAGCAAACAAAGCCTTGGTGGACGCGGTCGGACGATTTGACGATTTCGCGCCCAAGCGACAGTCAACCAACCGTAACTAACGCGGCCAAGTTGTTCTGTTTTCTCAACGCGTCAGATTTGACAGTCCACAACCGAGCTGGGCAGTGGTTGATCACGACGCAGGAAGCTGCCGATTATTCTCAAAGTACGCGTTTGTACGATGTGACCAAGATCGCTTCCGTCAAACCGATCGACAAATCGATTTCAGGCTCAGGTTATTTTGATTACGGTGATGGCCTTTGGCGCGATGATAGTGTGGTTGACGTTATTTTAAGGTCGATCGATCCGGATACCTGGGAATCTCTCGGTGGTCCATCGGTGCAACAGATCTTCACCGTGAACGATCGTCACTGGCTTGTGATCACGACCTGCACAACGACCCATTGGAAAATTCAGGCCTTTCTGAACGAACTGACTCGCAATTAGTTCACGACGAACAGAGTAGACAAAAGAGACGGCTGATTTTGCACGGCCGCATTTTTATTCTGCCCTGAGCCATCGAGCCATTTTCATGGTCACTTTCTCGGCTGCGTCATGTTGGACGAAGTGATCCGCTTGAGGCAAAGTCACCAGCGTCAATTCGTTATCAAGCCAACGCCAAGTGTCGTTCAGTCCGCTTGGCAGCAAAGCCTTGTCCTTTAATCCGTGAAACATCAGCACGGGACACTGTATCTTGGGAAAGTCGGTTACCTTTGGTTCCACGTACGGTTCACGTGGATAGTTGGCTTTGTAGAAATTCAACATCCCCTCGAACGACGATCGCTCGAATGCCGCCACATATTTGGGTCGCGCTGCGGCGTCTTTCACCCAAAACGTCAAACCCTGTGCGTTGAGCGTTTTGGCGGCATCGGGAGATTGAAAGTGCCGCGCGTACGCAGACGCTTTGCGCTGTGCCGGGTTGTTGGCAAGTTCGCGGCTCAGGTTTCCAAGATGAGGAAGATTCAAAATGACCAGCCGATCGGCCATTTTCGGGTGTGCCATTGCAAAGGACCATGCGACCGCACCACCCCAGTCGTGACCAATAATGACGGCCTTTTCGTGATCAAAATGCTGAACGACCGCCTTGATGTCGCCCACAAGCTTCTCCATCGCGTAATGATGTATCCCTTCGGGCTGATCACTTTTGTTGTAACCACGTTGGTCGATCGCGACGACCTGAAAATTCTTGGCTAACTCGGGCATCTGGTTTCGCCACGTGTACCAATAGTCTGGAAACCCATGGATCATCACGATCAGTGGCCCCTCTCCTGCGGTCACATAATGAATCTTAACGTCGCCACTAAGAGCAAAGCCGTGAGTACCGAGCGACGATTCCTCTTGTCCAATGGCTTGAGCAGTATCTTGTGCTGGGGATCGCCCAATCGTCATCAAAAAAACGGCAAAGAGAATCAAGACGGATCTGTACGGCATGAGAATCTCATCAAAGTGAAAAAGTCTGGCAAAACACCATTGTCGCCACATGATAACGGCTTTTGGCCGCGCAAACGCATACGACGAAAAGTACACTGTACCGATCTGTCGAAAACGCATTGGGAGCCGTTGCAGCGTGTCGAGAATCAAGTTTGCAAACGCACTCATTTTTTGTTGGGGATTCATTGCGCTCATCGCCGGGCACGCGGCGATCGCCCAAAACGGCGCGGCCAAAGATCTTGGACAATCAATCGAGTTCAATCGCGACATCCGGCCGATTCTTTCGGATCGTTGTTTTCAATGTCATGGGCCAGATGAAAAGAAACGCGAAGCCCAACTGCGGTTCGACCTGGAGTCGGAAGCAAAAAAGGATTTGGGTGGCTACAAGGCGATCGTTGAACGGGACGCCGGCCAGAGCGAATTGATCAAGCGGATCACGTCCATCGATCCTGACGAACAAATGCCGCCGCCCGAGTCCGGAAAGTCGCTTGACCGTCACGAAATCGAACTACTGAAACGATGGATTGCCGCTGGAGCCCCGTTTGAAAAACACTGGTCGTTTCAACCGATCGTGTCACCCAAGTTACCAGCGGTGAAAGACTCGTCATGGGTTCGCAACGAGATCGACCATTTCGTATTGGCAAAGTTGCAATCGAAATCGTTGAAACCGTCGCCGCCTGCTGACGCATCGACATTGATTCGACGCGTCACACTGGACTTGACCGGTTTGTTGCCGACACCAGAACAGGCCAGCGAATTTGTCAACGATCCATCGGATGCGGCTTACGAAAAACTGGTCGACCGATTGCTCCAGTCCAAACACTATGGACAGCGAATCGGACGGCATTGGTTGGACTTGGCTCGGTACGCCGATTCCAATGGGTATGCCAACGATGGCTTGCGATCGATTTGGCCGTATCGCGATTGGGTGATCGATGCACTCAATGATGACATGCCGTTTGATCAGTTTACGATCGAACAGTTGGCAGGCGATCTGCTGCCCAATCCGACCGATTCGCAAGTGATCGCGACGGGATTTAACCGCAACACACCGTTGCAAACCGAAGGCGGATCGGATGCTGAACAATATCGTGTCGAACGCACCAAAAACCGAACCGACACAACCGGTGCCGTCTGGTTGGGCCTGACCGTTGGCTGCGCCCAGTGTCATACCCACAAATTCGACCCGATCACGCACAAGGAGTACTACCAATTGTACGCCTTTTTTAACAGCGTCGATGAGCCGAATTTGACGCTGAAGAATTCACCGGAACTGTCGGCCAAAATTGCCGACACCCAAAAACGATTGACCGAAGTCGACAAGCAGATCGCTGACGAAAAATCCGCCGAAGCGAAAACCGTCTCTCAAAGCAAACCGCAGTGGACAACGCTCAAGTTCGACCAAGTCACCAGTGTCGGTGGCGCAACACTCAAGCGGCTTGATGATGGAAGCTATCTTGCGTCCGGCAAAAACCCGCTCCAAGACACTTACGAGTTAAGCAGCCAACTGAACGAGCCGGTTATCGCGATTCGCATTGAAACGTTGACGGATCCTTCCTTGCCAAAGTCTGGCCCAGGTCGCGCCGGCAATGGCAACTTTGTGTTGGCAGAACTTGCGATTGGCAGCGACGGCAAAGATGTCCCGATCAGCATGGCGAGCGCGGATCATGCTCAGAAAGGCTACCCCGTCATCGATGCGTACGATGGTGACACCAAATCTGGGTGGGCCATCAATGTCAGCCAAGGCAAGATGAATGTGAATCGCACCGCGATGTTTACGCTGTCGCGAGAGATTAAAAAAGACTTGCAAATCAAAATCACCACGTACGACCAAGGCAATGGATACAACATCGGTCGTTTCCGCATCAGTGTCAGCAAGGCGGCGCCTGCGAATCTGCCTTCGCTTGACGCAGCCTTGCAGGCGAAGCGAAAAAAGCTGGCCGACGAACTGAAAAAGCTGGAAAGGTCGCAAGACAAAACGCTCGTGATGCGAGAGCGTGATCAACCGCGCGCGTCATTCATTCAAATCCGCGGTGATTTTCTGGACCGGGGTGCCAATGTTCTTCCCGCAACGCTTGTTGTATTGCACCCAATGAAAACAAAACCAGGCGTCGAACCAACGCGATTGGATTTGGCAAATTGGATCACGGCGCCGGACAATCCGCTGACAGCCCGTGTGCAAGTCAATCGCATGTGGCAACACCTGTTTGGTAGCGGACTGGTCAAAACCGAAAACGATTTTGGCTACCAAGGTTCTCTACCGACTCATCCCGGCCTGTTGGACTACTTGGCAACACAATTCACCAATGGTGATCACGGCGCCGAGCGTTGGAAGATGAAACGGGTTTACAAGATGATCGTGATGTCGGCCACGTACCGACAAGCTTCTCATTTTCGCGACGACTTGTATGAAGTCGACGCTGCCAACCATCTACTTGGCAAGCAAAACCGCTATCGCGTCGAAGGTGAGATTGTTCGGGACTTGGCGTTATCAGCGAGCGGATTGCTGAGTGAAAAGATGGGCGGCCCGTCTGTCTTTCCGCCGATTCCGCCCAACGTCATCGGCACCAGTTCCGCGAAACACCGCTGGCCAACCAGCAAAGGCGAAGATCGATATCGACGCGGAATTTACACGGCGATTTATCGGGCCAACGTTTACCCAATGCTGTTGGCGTTTGATGGCCCCGATCGCGACAACGCTTGCACGCGACGCGGCCAGTCGAACACGCCGTTACAAGCGTTAACGATCGCCAACGATGCGGCGTTTATGGAGATGGCTCAAGCGTTTGGCAAACTTATTGACGAAGTGGACCGGTCTCAATCTGATCGAATCGCAGTTGCGTTTCAAATCGCGTTTTCTCGATTGCCAACGGAACAGGAGTCGAAGAGGCTTGCAGAATTCCAAACATCACGATTGAAATTTTATAGAAATGATGCCGACGCGACGAAAACGCTCGCCGGGACAGATTCACCGGAATTGGCGTCCTGGATCGCTTTGGCCCGCGTCATCATGAATTTGGACGAGTTCATCACTCGCGAATAGATATGAATAGAGAAACTCAACAAGCGATCGAATCGCAACGACTTCGCGACACAACACGGCGTCATTTTTTCGGCAAGTGTAGCGCAGGTCTGGGCTCGATTGCGCTGGCCAGTCTTTTGAACGATGGCAAGATCTATGCCGACGCGACAAACCCATTGGCTGCCAAAAAACCGCATTTTGCGCCCAAGGCAAAACGGATTATCTATCTATTCATGGCTGGTGGCCCAAGCCAGTTGGAACTGTTCGAGCACAAACCGAAGTTAAAAGAACTCGACGGCAAGACGCCTTCGGCAGAGATGCTTCAAGGCAAACGGTTCGCGTTCTTAAAAGGCAACGAAAAGCTACTTGGACCGACACGATCGTTCGGCACCTACGGCCAAAGCGGTATGACGGTGTCGGATTTGCTGCCCCGGCATCGCGAGATCGTTGACGATTTGTGTTTTATTCGCACGATGCAAACGGACGTGTTCAACCACGGCCCGGCCAAGATCTTTATGAACACGGGATCGGGACAAACCGGCCGACCAAGTATGGGGTCGTGGCTTGGATACGGGATCGGCAGCGAATCAGACAGCTTGCCGGGATTCGTTGTTTTACAAAGTGGTCCACGAGGACCTCGAAACGGTTCGCAACTTTGGTCCAGCGGTTTTTTACCGTCGACTTATCAAGGAGTGCCGTTTCGCAAAGGCGCGACGCCCATCTTGAATTTGACAACACCAGATGGGATTGGCGGTCGCGATGGCCAAAGCGAATTTGTCGACGCCGTTAGTGACTTGAACTCGATGCGTCAGCAGAGTGTCGGCGATCCCGAGATCCAGACGCGGATTGCGGCTTATGAAATGGCGTTTCGAATGCAAAGTAGCGCGCCTGAGTTGATGGACATCAGCGGCGAGACGCAAGAAACGCTGGATTTGTACGGTGTTCAGCCGGGTAAGCCATCGTATGCATCAAATTGCTTGTTGGCACGCCGATTGATCGAACGCGATGTGCGATTCGTGCAGTTGTATCACACAAATTGGGACCATCACGGCGGCGGAGGTGAAAACATTCTCACCGACTTGCCCAAACGAACCGAAGAGATTGATCAAGGCACGACCGCATTGATTTTGGATCTGAAACGACGCGGATTGTTGGACGACACGTTGGTGATTTGGGGTGGCGAATTCGGCCGCACACCGATGGGCGAAGTCCGTCAGAGTGTGGGGCGTGACCATCACATTGACGCGTTCACGATTTGGATGGCTGGTGCGGGAATCAAACCCGGCATGCAATATGGCACGACGGATGAATTAGGTTTCGCGCCAACCGAAAACGGTGTCCATGTCCACGATTTACACGCAACGATCTTGCATCTAATGGGGATCGATCACGAAAGATTGACGTACCGTTTCATGGGACGCGATTTCCGTCTAACCGACGTCCACGGCAACGTGCTAACGGACATCCTTTCATAGCGACTGCTCCGCCCACCGGTCCTTGGCGTCAACTACAATCATTTGGACTCGCCACGCCGAGATACTCAACGCTGAGATACTCACTCCCCTCCCCAACCACTGCAAAAGACCATCGCATGGACACGTCCTGTCTGACAAAATTCGTTTTCTTGTGGGTGTTCGCATTGACGACCTCCGGCTCGTTTGCAGCGGAGCCCAATCGGCCTGAAAAACCAAACGTCTTGTTCTTGATTTCAGATGACTTGAACACAGCGCTCAGTGGTTTTGGTCACCCGCAGTGCAAAACGCCCAACTTGGATCGCTTGGCAGAACGTGGGGTGAAGTTTGAAAATATGCATTGCCAATATCCGGTTTGTGGTTCGTCGCGTGCGTCGATCATGTCCGGGCTGTACCCGTACACCAATCTGACACTTGCGAACACTGGCACTTTGCGCGGCAGCATGCCCGACGTCGTGACGCTATCCCAAGCGTTTCGCAGCCAAGGCTACTACGCCGGCCGAGTCAGCAAGATCTATCACATGCGAATCCCGTTCGAGATCATTGACGGGACTGCCGAAAGCGACGACCCGCTTTCGTGGGACGAAGCGTTCAACGTCAAAGCACTCGAGCAAAACGCGCCAGGCGAAAAAACCAACTGGTCTCCCAAAGACAAAGGATCACAGAGCTTCACCGGAGTGATGGCAACGGGAGGTGACCAAGAACACGCCGACGGGATGGCGGCTGACAAGGCGATCGAGATTCTGGAAAAGGTTAAAGACAAACCGTTTTTTTTGGCAGTCGGATTCGTGCGCCCACACGTACCGCTTGTCGCGCCAAAGAAATATTTTGACCGTTACGATCGCGCGTCCATGATTCGGCCGTCGGTGCCGGGAACCGATTTGGATGACGTCCCCGGGATCATTCGTGGCTACAAAGCGAACGAGACAACCTACGGCGTGACGCCGGAACTGCACAAAGGCCTGCTGCAAGCCTACTACGCAAGCGTTTCCTACATGGACGCCCAAGTCGGCCGCGTCCTGGACGCCTTGAAAGAAAAAGGGCTCGCCGATAACACAATCGTCGTATTTTCAAGCGACCATGGCTACCTGCTAGGCCACCACCATAAATTTCAAAAGCAACATCTGTTCGAGGAATCAACACGAGTGCCGTTCATCGTCAGCGTTCCATGGATGAAAGATCAACACGGAAACGGCACCAAAAAAATCACCGAACTGGTTGATATGTATCCCACGCTAACAGAACTTGCCGGAATCCCTGCTCCGCAAGACCTGCATGGAACCAGCTTAAAACCGTTGCTTCAAGACACCGCGTCGTCGGCTTGGACCAAAGACCAAGCGTTCACGATCAGCCGCAGCGGCGGCGAATCCATCCGCACCAAAGACTGGCGATTTACCCAATGGGGATTCGGCGAACGAGGCACAGAGTTGTACGATCTAAAAAACGACCCCGGCGAATTTACCAACCAAGCCAAAAACCCAAAATATGCAGCCACGGTTAAGAAGCTGCAGGAACAGCTAATCACAAAACGCAATCAGGCCGGTTTCGAGAAGAACAAGATTGCAATCTTAAAGAAAGTGAAACTCCCAAAACAGAAAAAGACGAAATCGAAGTCGGCTGGGAAAGCGGTCAGCCTATTTAACGGCAAAGATTTAACCGGTTGGCATGTTGATGTCCCACATCGTGATGAAAACCCTGATGCAAAAGACAGCTTCATCGTTCGCGATGGAATGCTTGTGAGTCTCGGTACGCCAAGAGGACATTTGATTACCGATGCGATCTACGAAAACTATCGATTGCAGGTTGAGTATCGTTTCGCTGGCGAGCCTGGAAACTGCGGCGTGTTGGTTCATGCTTCGACACCGCGTGCACTTTACAAGATGTTTCCAAAGTCGATCGAGGTACAGATGAACCACAAGCATGCTGGTGATTTTTGGTGCATCGTCCAGGACATCAAAGTGCCCAATATGCTCCAGCGGCGCGGACCAAAGGAGAAATGGGGCGTAACCGAAGGAATGGGACGCCGGATTTTGAACTTGACCGATGATTCAGAAAAGCCAGTGGGCGAATGGAACAAAATGGACATCGAATGCGTTGGTGATGCCGTCAAGGTCTGGGTCAACGGCGACCTGGCCAATCATGGAACCGGTTGTACCGCAACGAAAGGTCAACTGGCATTGCAAGCCGAAGGATCAGAAGTTGAGTTTCGAAAGCTGAAACTGACGCCCATTGCGAAACTGACCGAATAAACATGTCGTGACGTCTACGGTTGGTTTTCGATTCTGGTTTGTTGGTCCAGTCCTTGTCTTTCGATCAAACTTTTGACCGAAGGATCTTGTTTGGGAAGGTTGATGTAGACGATCCACGCCAAGAACAACGCGACAAAAACCCCAAACGTTGTTAGCCCGATCTTTTTGGAACGTTTCATTTTGATTACCCCGTTCTAAATTCCCCATTCGTAACCCAGTGCCCGTCAATCAAGACTTTGGAAGCGTTAACTCGAATCTGGTCCCACCGGTCGGATTGTCTTTCGCAATGACCTTACCACCGTGGCTGTTGGCAATGCGATCAACCAACGCTAATCCCAATCCTGTGCCTCGCTCACCAGCGTTTTCCAATCGTACGAAAGGCTCGAAAACACGCTCGCGATCCTCTACCGGGATGCCGGGGCCATCGTCGTCGACACGAATCAGCAATTCGTTGGCATGGATCGTCGCTGCGATCGTCACTTGCTGTTTGGCAAATCGCCCCGCATTTCGCAGCAAATTCGCTAGTGCACGCGAGAGACCGGCGCGGTCTGCATTGATTTTGACCGACTCGCTGCTGTCATCAATCGTGAAATCGATTGTCGGAAAAAGCGGCGTCTGAATCGCAAGTAATTCCCTAAACAGATTCGGCACGTCGATCTCTTCGGCGGTGTCCTGAGAAGCTTCCGATTCCAAACGAACATACGTCAGCAGTTCGCCAACCAATTCATCCAATTCTTGAGTTGCATTGTCGACGGCAGCCAAACGTTCGGCTCTTTCGTCGGGTGTCTTGGAAGTTTCGATCAGTTCGGTGGCAAAGCGAATGCGTGCAAGAGGCGTACGTAGTTCGTGCGACACTGCTTGTAGCAGTTGCCGTTGTGACTGTAAAAGCGATTCGATTCGTTCGGCCATTGAGTTAAATGCGTTTTCGACGGGCAGGCGTCGTCGCCCACGCTTTTCACCAATTCGTGTGGAGAGATCGCCCGACGCGATCGCCGTAGCCGCACGTTCAACGGTGCGCAACTGCGAAGCGACGGGCCGCAACAGAATCGCAATGGCTCCGGCCGCCAAAGCAAAGATGGCTCCGAATCCGATCGTTTGTTCGGTTTGGCTTGGTCCAGAGAATCTTGGTAGCGGTCCCATCTCCATCATCAAATTGGTTTGTGGCAAGTCGATGTCGATCATTCCCAAGTGATAAACGGGTTTGCCAGCGTTTAAACGTTGGCGCATCGCTTTAGACATTGGCCGTTTGTCTTTGCCGATCACACGAATCGGATAATCAAAATGGGCTGCAATTTTCTTGAAACGTTCAGGTCCACTTGATTCGGGGCCAGACATCAGTTGATCGCGCGCCAGTCTGGCTCCACCACCAAGCGCATTTTCGATGACTCGAATATTGTCTTCGGCGCTACGAGTGCGGAACACATAGTTTTGGATCATCCACGCCGCGATCAGGATGACGACGACACCGAAATAGAAACGCAGAAAGAGTCGAGTCATGTTTCTTTTGCCAAGATATAGCCAACCCCGCGAACCGATTTGATTCGCTGAGGCCGGTTGGGATCGTCGCCAAGCTTTTTTCGTAAACGCGATACACGCAAGTCAATCGAACGGTCCAAGCCGTCGTATCGAATACCAAGTAACTTTTGATAAATCTGTTCTCTCGCGATCACTTGGCCTGCGTTTTCGGCAAGCAACCACAGCAGGTCGAACTCGGCCGTTGTCAAGTCAACCGTTTGTTCTTCAAGCATCGCCGTGCGGTCGCCCGAATCGATGGTCAATCCATCCACTTGGATCTTGGATGGTTGCGATGAATCAGAGTGCGGTTCGGATCGATTGAGATGCATTTTCAATCGCGCCACCAACGCTCGGGGGCGAACGGGTTTAGCGATGTAGTCGTCCGCGCCGACTTCCAGCGAAAGAACTTCGTCGACTTCATCACCGCGCGCGGTCAACATCAAGATTGGTCCCGCAAACTTTTCTCGTACGTTGCGACAAATCGAGATCCCGTCTATCTCGGGCAAACCGATATCCAAAAGAACTGCGTCGTACGGTTCGCTGACGATGCGGTTTTGAGCAATGCGGCCGTTGCCTTCGACAGACACGTCGAATTTGTGTTCGCCCAGGAAATCGCTAACCATTTCGGCAAGCTCTTGGTCGTCTTCGACCAACAAAAGTCGAAAGTTGTTCTGCTCGCTCATTCTCGCAAGTGCTCTCGCGGATATCGGTTGTTGTCAGGACGATGATGAACTGTCACTTTAGGGGATCAGAGCGAATAGATCTAACGCCGAGGGGTCGCAAAATGGGCGTGGGTACAAAGCGATACACCTGGACGGTAAATTACATTAGTCGCTGAACTAGCCAATCACTCGCAAAGGATCGCCAACATGGATACGGAACAGTCGTCGATCGACAAACCGTCATCGGTCACGCTGGCGACACGCTTGGTTGACTTGCCAGGTTTCGGCTTTTCTCGCGCCAACCGATTGGAGCGACTGGGGTTGAAAACCATTCGCGATCTGTTGTTTACGTTCCCGCGTGATTACGAATATCCGGCTCCCCCGGCGAAGGTCACCGATCTACGAGAAGGGGTGGCTGCGTCTTTGGTGGGAACGATTACCGATGCGGAGATCGTGTCGCGGTCAGCTGGCAAAAGTGTGTTTGGTGCGATTGTCGAAAACGAGAGTGGCGCCGTGCGTATTTTGTTTTTCAATCAGCCGTTTCGCGCCGAACAATTGACCTTTGATCGCCAAGTTCTGATTTCTGGCGAACCCAAATTGACAGGTTTACGTTGGGAGTTCGTGCATCCCAAAGTCACAATCCTGAGCGCGGACAACCCGTTAGAAAAACCGCAAATACTGCCGATCTATCCGCTGACCGAAGGAGTCAAGCAGAACGAACTGCGAAAGTTGACCGCCGAAATTTTGGATCAAATGGCAGAGACGTTGACCGAAGTCATGCCGGAACGTCTTCGCAGTGGCGCGGCCGATGCACTTCGGTTTGCGGGGATCAAGATCGCTGGCCCGCTGCCGCAGATCAACAAGGCGCTGCGACAAGTCCATCATCCCGACGACGAGCAAACTCTCTTTGCGGCGCGAACACGATTTGTTTTCCAAGAACTTTTGGTCATGCAGCTTGCGTTGGCGCTGCGTCGACGCAAACTGACCAGCGACTTGAAGGCGCCTCCGTTGGAAACAACGGCGATCATTGACGCGAGAATCATCAAACGTTTTCCGTTTGAATTGACAGATGACCAGAAAAAAGCGTTTGTCGATGTTGGGCGTGACATGGGACGCCAGTTTCCGATGAACCGATTGCTGCAAGGCGACGTCGGTAGCGGTAAAACCGTTGTTGCGATTTACGCGATGATGCTGGCGGTGGCCAATAATCATCAAGCTGTCCTGATGGCGCCAACTGAAGTGCTGGCGCGGCAGCACTATCGAACACTCTCGCAAACGCTTGCCGAAAGTCGTGTTCGAGTCGGGTTGTTGTGTGGTTCACTCAGTGCGTCGGATCGACGCGAGATTTTGCGAGCGACCGAAAGCGGCGAGATTGATTTGTTGGTTGGCACTCAAGCGTTGTTGCATGGTTTGGAGTTTGCGAACTTGGGGCTGTGCGTCATCGATGAGCAACACAAGTTTGGTGTCGGGCAACGCGTCACGCTGCGAAGCGGCGGAGTAGATCCACACTATTTGGTGATGTCGGCCACCCCGATCCCTCGTTCGATTGCGATGACGATTTTTGGCGATGTGGAATTGAGCACGCTTAAAGAAAAACCGCCTGGACGTGGAACCATCAACACTTATCTGTCGCATGATGGGTGGAAAGATCGATGGTGGACATTCGTCAAAAAACAATTGGACGAAGGCCGACAAGCATTCGTGGTAGCGCCGCGCGTAACGAGTGTGCAGTCCGCAGACGACGACAACGCCGAAGACATCGCGTCGGTAGAAACGATTTATCAGGAACTAAGCGGCAAAGTCTTGGCGGATTACGAAGTAGGATTGTTGCACGGTCGTATGCCCAATGACGACAAACAAGCGATGATGCAAGCGTTTTCAGCAGGTCGCATTCAAGTGCTTGTTAGCACGACGGTGATCGAAGTGGGAATCGATGTTCCCAACGCGACGGTGATGACGATCTTGGGCGCTCAGCGGTTTGGATTGGCCCAGTTGCACCAGCTGCGAGGACGTGTTGGACGAGGAGCTCACGCGGGGCACGTGTGCGTGTTTACCGATGGACCGCAATCGCCCGAAGAAAACGAGCGACTAGCGGTGTTTGAAAAAACCGACGACGGATTCGAGTTGGCCGAGGCTGACTTTCGTATGCGTGGCCCGGGTGACATGCTGGGTCGAAAACAAAGCGGCCTGCCACCCATGCGAATCGCCGATTTGGCCAACGACGTGGAAATTCTGGCCGTCGCGCGCGAGTTTGCCCAAGCGATGATCGACGACGATCCCGACCTGGACGCCGAAGACTTGGCTGAACTAAAAAAGCAAGTCATCCGGCGCTACGGGAAACGTTTGGAACTGGGCGACGTAGCGTAAAATCGACGTATCGGTGATGGCAATCGAGCAAGTTGCTTTCGTCGCGTCATGCCATCGAAATGTCGCTTTTCAGTCAGATTTCGAAACAAACCAACAGCGGACTTATCAAATCGCCGCTGGCGGATTACGTTGTTTGCCTTGGAAACTGATTGAAATCCGTTTTACGCAAAGACTCTTACGAAATACATCTGATGGCAAAATACGACGTTTTTGGTGTGGGCAATGCCCTGGTCGACATTCAGGCCAAAGTGGCCGATTCCGTTCTGACCGACTTGGAAATTGACAAAGGCGTGATGACGCTGGTCGATGATGAACGTCAGTCTAATGTGATCAAAGCTCTGGACGGCGCTCCGCTGCATCGTTGTGCTGGCGGATCCGCAGCCAACACGATCGTTGCGCTCGTCGAATTCGGCGGCAGCGCGGCGTTTGTCGGCAAAGTCGGTGACGATGATACGGGTAAGTTCTTTTTGAAAGACATTCGTGATCTTGGAATCGCCATCGACGTTAACCCGTCCGAGTCGCCAACCGGAACGTGTGCGGTTTTGATCACCGAAGACGCTCAACGAACGATGCTAACGAACTTGGGCGCATCGGCGACGCTTGGTGTCGACGACATCAACGAAGAGCACATCAAGGATTCCGAATACGTCTACATCGAAGGCTATTTGTTCACCGGAGACGTAACCAAAGCGGCTGCCTACAAAGCGATTGACCTGGCCAAGAAACACAATGTCAAAGTTGCCTTTACCGCATCCGACCCGTTCTTGGTCAATATGCTCAAGGATGAAATGTGGGATTTGGTCACAGGTCCAGTTGATTTGTTTTTCTGTAACGAAGACGAAGCCAAGAGCTTGGTTGGTGACGACGATCCGGTAAAGTGCGCAAGCAAGATTCACGAGCATTGCGAAAATGTAGCGATGACATTGGGCGCACAAGGTTCCATCGTGATGCACGGCGGTGAAGCCCTCTCTGTCGAAGGCGTCCAAGTCAGTGCCCTGGATACAACCGGTGCCGGTGACATGTACGCGGGAGCACTGTTGTACGGCATTACCAACAATATGAACTGGCAACAGGCTGGAAAGTTGGCATCGCATGCGGCAGCGCGAGTTGTTGCACAGATGGGTGCCAGATTGGAAAACAAATTCACCTCTGATGAGGTCAAGCAGCTTGGCAGCGACGCTTAAACACACTACCGAAATACGATATTGTGATTAAGCCAACCCCAATTCGCGGCAGATAGTTGCTTAATAAGCGCCAGTCACTTGGCTGCGCTCTGTTCGCAGAAACGGTTGACAAGACTCAGGATGGCTTCGCTTGTTTGCGCTGCCCGGAGCTGCGACATGAACGCTTCGTCTAAAGCCATCCTGGCGAGGCTGGACAAGATTTTTAAGTGGATTTGTCGATCCGATGGTGGCCCGGTTGTAAAAAAGCACACGTCTACTTTCTTTTCATCGGGGGCGGCGAAGTCAATCTCGTTTTCGAGCGTGAAAATTGCGATTGCTGACTCGCCCGCTGCCGCACGCGTTAGGGTCGCGTGCGGCATCGCGACACCATTTCCTAGCCCGGTGTTTTGAGTTTGTTCACGTTCCCAAAGAGCGGTGCTGATGACGATCGGACTGATCGTGTCGTTGTATCGCTTGGCAAATTTTTCGGTTGCGAAACGGAAAACCTCTTCCTTCTTCTTTTCTTGCAAGTTGGCCGCGATCAGGTCCACCGACATGTACTTCATCAAGTCAAAACTAGTGTCCATCGGTTGCCCGACCACCGACAACGCAGCATGAGTTTGAGATCGCGGAGTCTTTAACCACAGTACGCTACACGCCGCCATTCGAGTCAGTTTGTCTTTCTCGGTTCCAAAGAGCCTGGTCGACAGTGATCTGGCTGGCGGCCCGCCCATGATAAGCAAGTCGTACTGATCCGTTGCCCTTTCGACGGCTACGATTTCATTGGATCCCGTTAGCTTGATTACTTCGGTGGTGCTGACACACAAATCACGTAGTTGGTCCACGTAGTCTGCACGTGCTTGAGAGTTCATGGCGTCTTCGCCATCGGGCGTGAAATAGACAAACGCCAAGTCAGCTTTATAAATCTGCGCGAGGTGATCAGCGGTCCCCACCACCAACGAATCGTGTGGGCCGGGTTCAGCGTTGACCAGGATCTTTCGGATGTAGCGAACTCCGGCATCTTTAAAGACCGCTAGATTGCACGGCAGGTGATCTTGGAGCCAGCCGATTTGGTTTTGAAAAGTAATTCCTCTGGTGCGTTGCCCAGCGGCTTCCATGACAACCCATTCACAGTGCAGTCGGTCGGCGACGTCGTGGATCGTCTGGACAACATCATGCGAAACCGATTTGTTGTACTCTAAGTTGACGTTCTCCTCCTCTGCCATGACATGGATCCGGCGGCTCAGCGCGACCGAAAAATGATCTTCGTCAAGAACGTCTGCCAAATACATCTGTTCGGGAACTTCGGTCACATGGAGCACTTCCAGCTTTCGATCGTGTGCAAGGGCCGCGCCCATTTCTACCAACGTTTCAGGCGATCGTTCGTTGCCAAACAGGGGCACGACAACGGCTGCTTCAGAAGGCAGATCTTCGATCAATTCGTGAGCGTTTTCTTGCGTCCGGGAAACTAAATCCGTGCGTTTACCCATTCTGCCAACCACGCCTTTGCGTGTGGTTTGATGCCGACCGTAGGCAGCATACGAGACCGCGCCCAAAGCACAAATGCCTGCGATTGCCCCGATACTGGTGAAACCCATCCCCCAGAGCAGCACGCATCCAGCGATGATGCCAATGATTTGCGTGAATGGATACAGGGGCGATCGAAATTTGGGCTGGTACCAGGACGCTGCGCTTTCGCGAAGCACAACGACTGTTCCGCAAATGAACATGAACGCCAAAATCATGAACGCACTTGCGAGTTTTGCAATTTGTTCGACGGGAAAAAACAGAATGCTGAATCCCATGACCAGTGCCGTCAACGCAATGCAATACGCCGGTGTCATGAATCGGGGATGGACTTCTTGCAGCGTAGCGGGAAGCAACTTGTCTCTGCTCATCGCAAAGGGAAATCGCGATGCGGCCAAGAGTCCGGCAACAGACATCGACACCATCGTCAATACGGCAAAGATTGCTGCAACGGTTCCAACTGTGTTCCCAAACAATACGCAAGCGACCGTGTAGATCGGGTGCAAATCTGGTTTGCCGGTTCCTTGGTAGTTCGCCAGTTCCTGGTGAGGCACGTTCGCCACCAAGACGTAAACGACGAACACGTAGATGCTCATCACCAGCCCCCAGGAAATAAGAATTCCAAGCGGTAAGTTGCGAGCCGGATTCTTAACCTCTTCGGCAATGGCGGCGACTTTTGTGACCCCGGCATACGACACATAAACAAACGCCACCGCCGCAACAAAACCGTAGCTGCCTTTGGTGTAACCGTCGCTCAGGTAAGTTTCGTTCGCTGTCGTCAGTCCATAAAGTCCCATCAAGATCAACAGAAAAAGCACGATGGCGACAAGCACTTTTTGAATCTTGCCGATGATGCTGACGCCGCAGATGTTCAGCGCCGTGATCCCAACTAGTAACAACAGCGCGACGGGTGTCTGGGGTACCGCGACCAGCACGGATAGATAGGCCGAAAAACCGACCAGCGCAAATGCACTTTTCAAAAGCAGCGAAAGCCACAGTCCAATTCCGGAGACGGTTCCGGCAAACGGTCCGAACGCTCGCTCAAGATAAACGTAGGTTCCACCGGATGTCGGCATCGCCGTCGCAAGTTCTGATTTGGACAAAGCCGCGGGCAGCACTCCCAGTCCTGCAGCGAGGTAGGCAAGCCACACCATCGGACCTGTCTTAGCGGCCGCCAGCCCAGGCAAAACAAAGATGCCACTTCCCAGCATCGCGCTGATGCTGATTGCGACAACCGCGCCCAAACCAAGGCTACGTTCAAGGCTTTTCACTACTCAGGTCTCTAGTTCCACGATGGCATTTTCTTGTGGCTAACTTTCCAGCCATCAAGATTTGAAATCCGTTATCGAGGTAACTATAGCATTCGCGAGCAGTTTTGAGTGAGCCCAAGAGATTGGGGACTTTTGAAAGGCCGTATCGGAAGTCGTCAAGACTTTCGGCAAACCAGATAAAACCGAAAGTCTAGACTTCCGCTACGCGTTTTACGAGGTTTAAGTGATCCGAGTCGTCTACTTTTTGGCTGGCGCTTTGATGATGTAGGTCGTTTTCTTGATCACGACCAAGATCTCTTTCTCTTGCGCCAGGTAGGTTTTCGATTCGTCGTCCAAGTCTTTTAGCAAGGCGAAATATTCATCGCTGAATTGCTCGATGGTCTTGGCCGATTCAATTTGCTCTTTCGTCGCACCGGAATCGACGTAGCGGCCAGCTCGCAGAAAGAACGTCTTGGTACCGATACGTTTGATTGGCTCGGATGACTTCTGTCGCTTACGCAGTTCTTTTGCCTTGTCTGCCGCGGGGAGGTTTGACGACAATGCCCCTGCGATTCCTCCTCCACCAGCACCGCCGAAACGGCTTGGCGCTGACGCAGCGGGGGCTGGGGTGTTGGGGGCAATTCCCTGCATACTATCCATCATCATCTCCATTTCCATCATTTGATCGCCGTCCGCGAGCGACTCTGAAGCGCGGTTTGCGCTTCGCAATTTGCCCTTGAAGTCTCGCTGGCGAAACGCGTTGGCTCCCGATTCTTCGTTTAAACGCTGCAATCCGCGTTGCGCCATCCGACGCGAACCGGCCATGTCGTTCAAATCCGTTCGTTCTTCTGCTAAGTAAGCAGTGTATGGCGTCAGGATTCCGTGTTTCTTTGACAAGAGGATTAGCTCGTCAACGGATTCCTTGTTTTCCCCGTTCAGATCGATCTCGTCGATTAGTTGACCGATGCGACGTGTCGCCCAGAGTCGTTCGACGAACACGTTTTTGCCGCTGCTGGTTTGTTTGGGCAACTTACTCTCGAAAACAAACTCTTGCGGTTCGCCCAAGAAATCGCCTGTCAGCTTGATCTTCAACTGCCCTGCCTTACGATAGCGACCAACGATCACCAATTGGTCTCCTGAAAACAAGTCGTACATTTCCGATGGATACAGTTGGCGTGTTCGGCCTTCTTTGCCATCGACGGTCAACTGCAACTTGGCGTCCGTCAACGCGGGAGCGCCAATGCGGTCATACAAATTACTGACAACATCATCGAGAGGTTGGCCGGGGCGAACATACATTGTTTGTCCAAGACAGATGCTGGCTAGTTTGTCCAGCAAGCGACTGTTGACGTCGTGGCCAACGCCCAAGCTGAACAATCGTGTGCCGCTTTGTAAGTTCGTTTTGGCGTTGTCGGCGATCTTCATCGCGTTGCGTTCGCCAACGGTTGGACGCCCGTCAGTCATAAAGACAACATAAACGGGACCGTCGGCGTCTTTTGCCATGTGCATGGCCTGCCCCAGGGCTTCGTTAATGTTCGTGCTGCCGCCTGCAAGCATCGAATCGATGTACTCTTTGGCGTCCGTGCGAGTCTCTTTGTCGGCTGACGTCAATTCGCTGCGAAAGTTCTCGACGACGCTGTCGTAGTTGATCATGGTGAATTGGTCACGCGATTTCAGCTTGTCGACCACATAGCTGGCAGCGCTGCGAGCTTGGTCGATTTTTTCGCCACGCATGCTGCCGCTCTTGTCCATCACTAGAATTACATTTTTGCCGTTCTTCTTTTGATCTTCAGGCACATCGGGCAGTTGAGGCTGAATCATAAGCATGAAATAGCCGTCTTTCTTTTTGTCGTCGCGATGGGCGACGACGGACATTTGCACATCGCTTTTGCCGGTATCCCAAAGCACACGAAAATCGCTATCAGGAATTTTGCCTTTGGCTTCGTATTTAAACTTGGCGACCTGGCCGCTTGTGCGTTCGATTTTGATGTCGTGCGATGGGCTGTAGACATTGCCTAGTTTTGAATCACTGCGGATCCGACCACGGATGTTGATCTCGCCGATCGGACTGCAGGTGAACTTGGTTGGCGAAAGCGGTAGCAGCCAGTCGTTCAGCGAACCGCTTCGTTTGCAGAGCTGTGTGTAGCGTAGCGAAACGGTTCGCTCCGCGCCCGCCGGCACCGGAAAGACTTGGGTTTGGAACATACCAGTCCCAATCCACTGGACGAGCGCGGGATCTTGGCTGCGTCGGACATACGATTGGTAGATTTCGCGAGCTTTGTCGGCTTCTAATAATCGACCTTCCAATTCATCGCCGTCGACCATGAACGTCATTTGATCGATCGCGCCGTCGTACGGCAATGGAAAGACAAACTTGACTTGCAAGACACGGTTGGTGAGATTTTTGAACGTTTGGCCAACTTGGACTTCGGCGACTTGATCGTGGATCGATGCGTCGATTTCCAGCTTGGCAATGTCGTACAAAAATCCTGGTTGCCCCGGTACCGGTCGCGGCATGATTCGCGGTAGGCGATGACTGTGATCAGGTTCACTGGCAACAAGCAGGCCTTGGGCGTGTGTGGCTGTCTCTTGCGCTAGCACAAGACCGAAAACGCAGCAGACCAACAATGCAATCCAGGCAGGCGTTCGCAACATATTGATGTACTCGTGAAAGAGAGAAAAGATTGACGCTGTAAGTCTAACGGTAGTTTCGGTTGGTTGAAAA
>CAZZDZ010000002.1:0-15975 GCA_964652675.1 uncultured Pirellulaceae bacterium | reverse complement strand
GTAAAACGAATGAACCTGCATCTTCTTAGGGAAATGTTCCTTTTGCGCACAAAAAAACGCGAGTCCGAAGACCCGCGTTGTGCGTTTGTTCATGCCAGGATCGCTAGCTTAGAAGCCGAATCCGATCGAGACTCCACCACGACCACGGCCACGACCGTAAGAATTGAAGCCGCTGCGACCGAACGAATTGAAACTGCCTCCACGGTTGAAGCTGCTATAGCCAAATGAAGGTCCAAACGAGTTGAAGCCGCCTCGGTATGGCGATCCATAGAATCCGCCGCGATTGAAGCTGCTAACGGAGCGAACTGGTGAATAGACCGGTGAGAACGATGAATAGCCACCGCCACCGCGGTAACAGTTCTGAGCTTGAGCTTGCGATTCGCCGCCAATCAACATGCCTGCGATTGCGATCATTCCGGCCAAAAAGATTTTGTTGAACATAAATTCGATTCCTAAGTACGGGGGGACATTTGCCAAAACAGCTCGCAATCGAACAACCGATTAAAGCGTCTTGGCTATTCAACTGTGATGCATGCCCCAGGCCAGAACAGCCAAAATCCACCTGGTTTTACCGTAAGTCGATTGCCGGTAATGACTTACGCCGAACAGTCCGCAAGGTTTACCAGTGGACACGCCCAGCGAGACTGTCCACATAATGATCACAAAATGGCGCCAAATTGAGACAGATATCGGTTATACGTCGATCCCGCTGGCGTCTTCGGCGCGATCCATGATGAACCGAAAGCGTGCCGAAGCATCGCGTCCCATCAGGTCGCTGATGACACGATCGGTTTCCAGGTGGTCATCGATCTCGACTTTCAGCAGCGTTCTCGTCGCTGGATTGAGCGTGGTATCCCAAAGCACTTTGGCCATCATTTCGCCGAGACCTTTGAATCGAGTGATTTCTGGTTTCGCTCGACCGGCGTGCTTGGTCAGAATTTCTTCGCGGTGGTTTTCGTCTTTGGCCCAGTAAGTTTCTTTGCCGATGTCGATCCGGAACAACGGCGGCACAGCGATGTATAAACGGCCCGCCGCGATCAGCGCTGGCATGTGTCGGTAAAAGAACGTCAACAGTAACGTGGTGATGTGGTGACCATCCGAATCGGCATCGGCCAACAGAATGACCCGGTCGTATCGCAAGTCAGCCACGTTCACGTTCGGGCCGATCCCACAGCCAAGCGACGCGATCAGATCTTGGATCTCTTTGTTGTCCATGATCTTTTTGAGTGTTGCACTTTCGGTGTTGAGGACTTTTCCTCGCAGCGGCAAGATCGCTTGGTAGTTACGATCACGACCTTGCTTGGCACTTCCGCCTGCCGAGTCACCTTCGACGATGAACAATTCCGAGTCGGCTTTTCCGCCGGCCAAGCAATCACTCAGTTTTCCAGGCAGCAAAGTGCGTTTCGCGCCGCCTTTTCGTGAAACGGCTGCCGAAGCGGCACGTGATGCGGCGCGTGCTCTGGCGGCAGCGATGATCCGCGCGATGATCGCGTCGGCCGTGCTGCGATTGTTGTTCATCCACTGTTCCAAGGCGGCGCGAACGGCTCCGTCGATGACCGGTTGGATTTCGGGATTGTTCAAACGTTCTTTGGTTTGGCCTTGGAACTGGGGTTCGGCGATGAAGATCGAAACGATCGCGACCAAGCCTTCGCGTATGTCTTCGGTGGTGATTTTGACACCGCGCGGCGTCAACGAATGCATGTCGATGTAGTTTCGAACGGCTTTATTCAATCCCGCTTTGAAACCGTTCTCGTGAGTGCCGCCGTTAGCGGTTGGAATTCCGTTGACGTAGCTACGGACGTGTTCGTCGGTTGATTCGCTCCACTTGGCCGTCAACTCCATTCGAATGTCGTCGTCTTTACGAATCGTAAATGCGGCTTCGTGGATTGGATTGGCTTTTCGTTCCTTGAGCACTTTGTCCAAGAAATCGACGATGCCTTCTTCGTGCAGGAATGTCTCTTTGGTCTTGTTGGCTTCGTCAGCGTAAGTGACTTTCAAGCCGCGATGCAAGAAACTCGCGATTTCCAAACGAGTGCGAATGGTATCGGTATTGAAATCGGTTTTGGGAAAGATCGTTGGGTCGGGTTTGAAGGTAATCGTGGTTCCCGACCCACGTACGTTGCCTTTCAATTTTTGCAGCTTGGATTTTGCTTTGCCGCGTTCAAAAATCATTCGGTACTGAGAACCGCCACGACGGACCACTGCGGTCAGTTCTTTGGACAGCGCGTTAACGACCGACGCACCGACACCGTGCAGTCCGCCTGCTGTTTTGTAGTTATTGCCATCGAACTTGCCGCCAGCGTGCAAGACGGTCAGAACCATTTCCAAAGCGGGTTTTTTGGTCTTGGGATGTTTGTCGATCGGAATTCCGCGACCGTTGTCGCTGACCGTGACGGTCTGGCCGCCTTTGTGAAGCGTCACGTTGATTTCGGTCGCGTGACCATTCATCGCTTCGTCGACGCAGTTATCGACGACTTCCCAGATCAGGTGATGCAGTCCGGTCATGCCAACACCACCGATGTACATACCGGGTCGCTTGCGAACGGGCTCTAGCCCTTCGAGTGCGACGATGTCTTTGGCACTGTAGGATTTTTTAGTTGTGCTCATGTTTTTGTAGCTTCGCTTATCGCGGATCTCTAATCCTCGAACACCGGTGGCGGCTGGATGGGTGCATGAACAATTTCGGCGATCTTGCCGTTTTTCTGAATCTCGTTTCCGCGGCCGCCTCGAGAAGTGACGCGATATTTGGCCGTGGAAATCGTTTTCTTGGCCCCACGATTCGTTTTGACGGTTAGCAAATCACGTTCGCCGGTAGAACATTTAAACCCAAGCAGTTCGTCATCTTTTGCCAATCGGATCAATGTGACGCCTTTACCAGCACCGCCCAGATAATTGACTTCTTCGATCTCGCAAACCACCGCGCGACAGTTGCGTGAAATTGCCAAAATAACCTCGTCACCGCCTATCGCAGCGACATCGATGATCGACGCATCGCCGGTGACGCGAGCGAATTTGCGACCGCTGCGTGTGGACGGTTCTGCGAATGACTCCAGTCCGAACCGCAAAGCAAACCCGTTGGATGATGCCGCGAAGCCGTGTACCTCGGGACATAGTTCGGGGTTCTTGGGGTCTTCTTTGATATCGGCTTTGATGACGCGAGGATCAAACGACATCACCGCGACGATCTTTTCGCCATCTTTCATCTTGAACAGTTTTTGCACGGGGTCGCCGAACCCGGTTGATGCGGGGATGTCGACCATCCGTGATGTGTAGCAAACGCCTTTGGACGAAAAGAACGCGATGGTTTCGCGCGTACTGCCCGCCACACAGGCCAGCACTGCGTCGCCTTGGCGAACACGGCTCTTGTTTGGATCGGCGATCAGTTTTTGACGTTTTACCCAACCGTCACGGGTGACCAAAACGTGACAGTTCTCGGCCAAGATAAAGTCTTCGGCACTGTACTCGGTTTCTTCTGCGACCGTTGTAATTGCCGTTTGGCGTTTGTTGTGTGGTTCGCTGGCGTAGTTTTTGATCAACGATTCGATTTCGCCACGAATGATTTTCCAGCGACCGGATGCAAGGTAATCATCCTTGTCATCGGCCAACAGTTTTTTGATGTCTCGGGCGCGACGCTTTTTGTCTTTCAGTTCGTCCAGAATCACGTTGATTTCCAGGCGAGCGAGGCGATAGAGTTTCAGTTCCAAGATCGCGTCGGTCTGTTCGGCATCCAATCCACCCTTTCCATTTTTAGGCGGAAATTTCTTCATGATCTTTTCGGCCGCGTCTGCTTTTCCGTCGCTCTTGCGAATGATGCGGATGATCACATCGAGCGCATCAAAAACCAGCGCGAAACCATTCAGGATATGAATGCGTTTTTCCAAACTGGCCAGTTCGTTTTCCAGTCGGCGAGTGAGCACTTCGAGCCGGAAATGCAGGAAGTGCCAGAGGATTTCTTTTAAGCCCAGGCGATTGGGCATGCCGACTTCTGGATTTTCCGTTGGAACCAAACACGTCAAGTTAACGTTAAAGTTCTTTTGAAAATCAGTGTGTTTGTAAAGGTACGCGAGCACCTTCTTTTCATCCGCATCCTTTTTCAGGGTCAGGTCAACGCGGATTTCTTCGGTGGACAAATCGCGTGCTTCGACGACCAACGGTAACTTGCCGGTAAATACCAGTTCGTTGATCCGTTCGACCATCGTGGCTTTGTTCACGCCAAAGGGGATCGAGATGATTTGCAGTGTTTTTGTGCGGCCTTTGGTGACGGTTTTGGACGTGCCACGCAGTTTGATAGTGCCTTGGCCGGTGCGGTAGATCTCTCGCAGTTCTTCTTTGGTGTTTGTGATTTGGCCGCCGGTGGGAAAATCTGGAGCCCGCACGGCGTCTTCGGCGACCAACTGGTAGTCTTTGATCTCGGGATTCTTCAGCAGCTTTAATAGCGCGTTACAGACTTCTTTTAAGTTGTGCGGCGGAATGTTCGTCGCCATTCCGACGGCGATCCCGGTCGCGCCGTTGATCAACAAGTTGGGAACGCGACTGGGCAGCACGACGGGTTCTTCGCGAGATCCGTCGTAGTTGGCTTTGTAGGCAACCGTTCGCGTTGCCAAATCCGCCAAGACTTCGCTGGCCACCGGTGTCATGCGACATTCGGTGTATCGCATCGCCGCCGCATTGTCGCCATCAACGCTGCCAAAGTTTCCACTGCCATCGACAAGAGGGATGCGAAGCGAAAACGATTGCGCCATCCGCACAAGCGCATCGTAAATCGAACTATCACCGTGGGGGTGGTAGTTACCCATCACATCACCGACGACCTTGGCACACTTGCGGTGTTTGGCTGTCGATGTCAGGCCGGTCTGGCCCATCGTGTAGAGAATGCGTCGCTGGACCGGTTTGAGCCCGTCGCGCACATCCGGCAACGCTCTGCTGGTGATGACCGAGAGCGAATAGTTCAGATAGCGTTCTTGGGCAGCCTGCCTGAGCGAGATCGCTGTCAGTAGCGAATCGTCAACCACATCAAACAACGAGCCGCTTTTATTGGCTTTTGATTTGCGGCTGGACGCTTTCTTGCGGGGCGTTTTCTTTTTACTTGTTCGACGTTTTGCCACTCCAGAAGATCCCTTTCTCGAAATCGCTCGGCAATCAAGGTGTTAAAACAGGTGGTTTGCAGCAAACGCGGTGCCCTTAACTGCTGGGGCAAGTTAAGGGGCCTTTCCTGCAACGCGTTTTATACCGGTCAATGGCATCCAGTGGGAACCACCGATCGTAGCGAACGATCAGATCGTCGTGAAAAGCGGGTTTTTGGTGATAGCAAGGTCACTCAAAGCAAAACTGGCTCGTTTGGCTCGACCGTGACGAATGAACCCGATACACGTTTCGACCCGATCGGTTGGCGTGAGCTAGTTATGGAAAATGACGCTACCAAGGTTCTCGGAGGAACCGAATCGCATGAAACTCTCAATCTACTTGCCGACACTCATTGTCCTCGCTATCGCCAGTACGGCGTCGGCACAAAGTTCTTCGCGTGGCTCGATCGTCGACAGCATCGCTGTTCCGAATCTGCCAGGTTCGTCGGCTCCAACGATTTCAAGCGCGCCGATCATCACGTCTCCATCACCAGCCCAAAGCTATGTTGGGGATCTCGCCCCATCTTCCGAGATCATCTCTGGCAGCTCAGCGGGTGTTTCAGACGGCTCTGTTGTTTCTGGTGGTTCAGCAAACGCTGGGGATGTCGTCGACTTGGGCGTCATCAGTGAGGGTCAAGAGGGATCGCTCGGCGCTTTGAGTGGTTTTGGAGGAGGTTGCCGCGAACGAACTTACGGTCGACCCGACCTGTTCTACAACTACTACACCCAAGGCAATTGCAACCGTGCCAACGCACAGTTGTACGTGTCGCCGGTGCCTGTGCCAGCACACGTTGGGCACACGTTCTTCACGTATCAGCCGTTTTATCCAGAAGAATACTTGTACTGGCACAAGAACACGTTTCACAACTACTACGATAATGGACGCGGACTCAACCGCACCCGTGCGACGTACTACAGCCCACCGGTTCGCCAAGCAATCAGTAATCTTTACTGGAACAAGATCCGCTTGCCTCGCTAGTCGCCGCTAATCAATTTTTAACGTAACGCATATTTCGGACCCCAATTTATGATCCGACGAATCCTAATCGCCGCCAGCTTGGTCACCATGCTGACAGCCATGTCACAGCAAGACGCCAGCGCGGGCGACCCGTACGCTCAATATCAAGTGTGGTCGCACAACTTTGCGATGGACCGTCCTTGGCACGGTGGATACGCAGCGATGGGTTACGGACAACCCACCGCGCTGATCGTGCCCCCAACGGTCCACATGCGTCAAACGTATTCGTGGGGCGTCAGCCAGAACTTGATGTACCCCGTGCATCATCAGTTTGGTCGCAACGCCACTTCGCCAGGTGCAGCCGGTGCTGGTTCGTTCCGCAACACGCCTTGGCCATGGCGCAGTAATACCGATCAGTACGGTTATTACTACGTTCGCGGACCCTGGTAGATCAGCCCCGAAAAATTTTTCACCAAACGCTTGGGTGCTTTTGCGTTCAAGCGTTTTTTCGTGCGCACACCGTATCTTGAGATCACAATCGATCTAACCGGCACGACCGTGCGCGAATTGCAACGATATCGTTCTGCGACACCCTGTGCTTAGCATCCATTCCCGGTTGTAACGACTCCCGAATGCGGACTGGTTGGCGAATCTAGAACTGTTACGCCGACATTTCCCTAATTGCGTTCTATCTTTTCATGGGTCAATCGGCCAACGCCGGCGCGAGATTTTTCAATCGATTCTCGCCGACCCACACCACAGCGTGTTGCCCAGAGCGGCAGCACTCACGGGAACTATAGATTCGCGACCAAGGAACACCATCGATGGCAACTCGTAACCAAACCGAAGCACCTAACGCTAAACGCAGCGAGCAATTCGAAGAAATCAAACGTCGTATCCACGGCAAATTGGTCGACAAGCTTGACCTGTCTCGCGTTGGAGACATGAAAGGCGACAAGCTTCGTAGCGAAATTCGATTGGTCGTCGAACACCTTTGCGACTCAGAAGAAACACTGCTGAACCGTCAAGAGCGTGAAAGGATTGTTGACGAAGTGTTGGACGAGACCTTTGGTCTTGGCCCACTGGAATTGATCCTGAAAGACCCAGCGGTCAGCGATATTTTGATCAACGGTCCAAAGAACATCTACGTCGAAAAAGGCGGCCAGATGCAGAAGACCGACGTGGAATTCCGCGACGGCAAGCACTTGCTGCAAATCATTGACCGGATCGTTAGTAAAGTTGGCCGTCGTGTCGACGAAACCTCCCCAATGGTTGACGCTCGCTTGGAAGACGGCTCTCGAGTCAACGCGATCATTCCTCCGTTGGCTTTGGATGGAGCAGCCGTTTCGATTCGTCGTTTCGGTAGCAACCCACTGAAACTAGAAGACTTGCTGAACTACAAAGCGTTCACACCTGAAATGGTGATGTTGCTTGAAGGCTGTATCAAAGCTCGATTGAACATGATCATCGCTGGTGGTACTGGTTCCGGTAAAACAACTCTGTTGAACACACTGTCTTCGTTCATTGGTCACGAAGACCGAATTGTGACGATCGAGGACGCGGCTGAATTGCAGCTACAACAAGACCACATCGTTCGCTTGGAGACTCGCCCAGCCAACATCGAAGGCAACGGAGCGATCAGTGCAACCGACTTGGTTAAAAACGCCCTGCGTATGCGTCCTGAACGAATCATCATTGGTGAGTGTCGTGGTGGTGAAACACTGGACATGTTGCAAGCAATGAACACGGGTCACGACGGATCGTTGACGACGATTCACGCGAACACACCACGTGACGCGATCGCTCGTCTAGAAACCCTTGTCATGATGTCCGGATTTGACCTACCCGTCAAAGCGATTCGTCAGCAAGTTTCTGGTGCGGTTGACGTCCTGATCCAAGCAAACCGATTGCAAGGTGGTCCTCGTCGAGTGACGGCCATCACCGAAGTCGTCGGTATGGAACAAGACACGATCATCATGCAAGACATCTACCGCTACAAGCAAAAAGGTGTCAACGAAGAAGGCAAAGCATTTGGTCACTTCGAGTGCACCGGTGTTCGCCCAAGCTTCATGGAAAAATTAGAACAAGCTGGCGTGCGTTTGCCCGCAAGTGCGTTCCGCGAGCGAGTCATCATGCCTGCTTAGTTGCCGGCCGACTCTTTGAATCAAAAATTTTACAACCACGTTTTTAGTACCACTTTCCTAGCAGTTCAGTCATGAGCGGAATTGTCATCATTATTGCTGTCGGTGTTTTTGTTGCATCGGTCCTCGCGTTCGCCGTGAACGTGTTTATGCCCAGCGACTCAAATTCTGCGACCGAAGATCGTCTCTCTCAGATGGCGTCTCGCGGTCGTGGCGGCGCAGTGGCGGAAGATACCCCCGGATCACTTTTGATGGCCGGCGGTTTCGATGACGCCACGGGATTCATGGCAGGCGTCTTGAAGAACATGCCAGGCCTAAACGACTACTTGGACCAAGCGGACGTGCGAATGCCGGCCACTCAGTTCTTGTTTATCGTTCTTGGTTGTTTTGCTGCTGGCGTCGGTTTGTGCGTTGTCTCTCCAGTGCCCTTGGCGCTGGCTCCAGTCCTTGGTGGTGCATTTGCATGCTTGCCATTTGGTTGGTTGATGCTCAAACGCAAGAAACGATTGGCTAAATTCGGTCAGCAAATGCCCGAAGCATTGGAGTTGATCGGACGATCACTTCGTGCGGGTCACTCGCTGAACGCTGGATTTGGACTGGTTGGATCGGAAACCGAGGACCCGTTGGCTCGCGAATTTCAACGTGCTTTTGAAGAACAGAACTTGGGGATTCCACTGGACGAAGCGATCGAAGAAATGGCGAATCGCGTCCCCAATATGGACCTTCGCTTCTTTGCAACCGCCGTGATTTTGCAGCGTCAAACCGGTGGTGACTTGGCAGAGATCCTTGACAAAATTGGACACCTGATCCGCGAACGACTTCAGATCCTTGGACAAATCCAAGCTTTGACGGGAGAAGGCCGAATGAGTGGTGCGGTGCTGTTGGCACTGCCACCTGTATTGTTCTTGGCCATGCTCAAGATTAACTACGATTACGTCACGACCCTGTTCACTGACGAAATCGGACGCTACATGCTGTGTGTCGCCTTGGTGACACAGTTGATTGGTGCTTTGGTGATCAAGAAAATTATCACGATCAAAGTCTGATCCCAAAGAGTTTTTGATACCCAGCCACACATACACTTCACATTTTGACTTGCTCCTCGGATCGCTCTGAGGAAACTCAGGAACCCTGATCATGACTACGTTACTGATCCTCGCAATACTCAATCCGGTTGTCATCACTTCGGTTGCGATTTTTATCGCAGTGACGGCTGTTGCCTGGGTGGCCATCGGTCGCGTCAGCGGCGATGACAAGCCACGTGCAGAAGCCCGTTTGGATATGATGCGCAGTCGCCGAAATCGTGGCGGTGCCGATGAAGCAACTGCCAAGGCAAATAACAAAAGCGAAAAGATCGCACAGGCCCTTGAACGAGCCACCAACCCGTTGGCCGACACAGTCAAGGGTAGCGAAGAAGAAATGGGAGCACTTCGCGAGAAGATGATGAACGCAGGTTTCCGCCGTGAAACCGCTCCCATTGTTTTCAAAGGCATCCAACTGATCTGTGCCCTGTCGGACTGGTTTCTGGTGGTGTGTTCGGTCTTATTGCCAACGGATTGACTCAAGCAGCTTTGATGAAGTTGGGGATCGGTGTGATCGTCGGCTACATGGGCCCAAAGTTCCTGTTGGACTTTGTCGCTAAGAAGCGAATGGAAAAGATCTTTTTGGGTCTACCAGACGCATTGGACTTGATGGTCGTTTGTGTCGAAGCTGGTTTGGGTATGGACCAAGCGTTGCGTAAAGTTGCCGAAGAAATGGAGAAAAGCCACAAAGAGATCGGCGAAGAGTTTGGCATCGCAAACCAACAACTTCAGTTCGGACGAACTCGTACAGAAGTGCTCCAAGCACTTGGATTCCGCAGCGGTGTGGATGATTTGAAGCAACTCGCTTCGATCCTAATCCAAGCGGACAAATTTGGTTCCAGTATCGCGACAGCTCTGCGAGTTCAGAGCGATTCGATGCGAACGAAACGTCGGCAAATCGCCGAAGAAAAAGCAGCCAAGACTGCTGTGAAGATGATTTTCCCTCTGGTTCTATTCATCTTCCCAGGCATTTTTGTGGTGCTCGTCGGCCCTGCCGGCATCAGCATGTATCGCAACATGCTTGATAAGTAATGATTGATAAGTAGTTTTTCAAACGTCTTTTGGACGATTTTATAGCGGGAAAAAGGTCAGCCTGAAATATTGGGCTGGCCTTTTCGTTTTGGCCTTTTCGTTCTTCTGTGCCATCCGCCTACTTGGCTTGTATCGCCTTTAAACTCTCCTTTGCACGATCGTTACTCGGATCAAGCTCGGTCACCATCTCCAGGTGCTCAATCGCTTCGTCGGCGCGATTCGCATCAACCAGCAATTCGCTCAGCAGATACATCGCTTCGATGTCCAGAGGGGACGCAGCGATCAAGTCTTGAAAAAGCTTGATGGCCGATTCATTGTCGCCCACACCCGCCTTGGCCCGCGCCAGAAAAAACAGCCGATTGGGATCGTTCTCGTAAGAATCATCCAGCTCCTCCAAAAGTGAGATCGCTTGATCGTGCTCTTCCAACATCACATTGACGATGCCCAACAAGTATCGTGATCGTTGTTGTTGGGGGCTATCGGGATGGAGCCCAACCACCGCCATGGTCAAATAACCAGCCGCCTCGTCGAACTTATTCAGATCCATCAACAGTTCGCCATAAGGCATGTAGGCGCGGAGATACATCGGAGACGTATCAAACAGCAGTTCGTAGTCCTGCACCGCATCGTCGATACGATCGGTTTGCCGTAGGCAATCGGCGCGAACCAGTAGGCTTTCGGCGTCGTTGGTCAGCGTGCTCAGAGCATCGGTCGCCCGCGGCAACGCCTCATCAAACTTTCCCGCCCAGTGCAGCACCTTTGCCAAGTTACGCAACGCAACGGCTTGTTGAATCGGGTCGATTTCCGACAAGACACGTTTGGACACGCGATCGATGTCAGATTGTGTCAACGCAGTCCCTTTGATTTGCGAATCCGACAACAACCGTTCAATGATCCAAACCGCTAACTGCCGATTGGCAGCGATGGTGGGGTGAACGTGATCCAAAAAATACTCTTCGCCCAAAATTCGATGGCCATGTTCTCGGAAACACAGTTCACGCAATCGCTCTGGAAAGTCAACCAGCGGGACACCGTTGCGTTTTGCCAAACGCCGAATCGCATCTAGGAAATCAGACGGCGCACGCAGCGGACAAATATCTCGGTCCAGCGATCGGGCGAACGCTTCGCCGGCTTGCTGTTTTTTTCCAAGCCGAAAAAGGAGTCGCCCCAATGCGTAGTCGACGTCGGCAAACTCGGGGTCAACCGTTTTGGTCTTGTTTAACAATTTGACCGCAAGGTTATCGTCTTCGGCCTCTTGCGCTTCGTCTCGCCACTGATTGAACTTCTCCTTGTCCGCGTCCGCGATACCGGCTTTGAGTTCACTTTTGAATGGCGAGCAGTTCTTTTCATTCGATGCGGGGACAACAAAAACGATTTCTGCGCCGGACTTCTGCGCGATCGCAATCATTCGCTGCAAGTTGACTTGGTAATGATGCAGGACTTTGTCCCGCCAATCGTCGTCGCGATGGTAATCCGCTGGACCGATTGTGTGGTTCAGCATCTCGTCCACTTCGCCAGGGAGTTTTTCGACCGAGTCGCCGTTGTCTTTGTTTGGAACGTTGACCAAACGTTTGATCAGCGTCCAAGTTCTCGTATTGCTCAGTGCAGCAGTGGCGCGGAGTTTCAGATCAGATTGTTCGAACATGCCGGCATAGGTTCGTCGCTCCAAAAACTCGTTTTGTCCGGTGTAAACAATGAACATGTCCGGTTCGTAATCGGCAAGTTCTTCCATTACGGCGGCAACGCGGTAGCTGGCATAGCTGACACCGCCTGCATTGATCACTTCCCATTCTTTGGAATCGTCTACCAACGGTAACAGTTCGCGCAACCAACCGCTGAACGCCGTCGAATCAGAATAGGGCCGCCCGAAAGTCGTCGACCCACCCAGGCAGAATATCCGCTTGGTGTTGGCCGGTTTCTTGACCGAAAACTCTTGGTCGTTGAACCAAATCAGTTTGTTAGCCGCCGTTCTGACTTTGGCGACACCACTTTCGTCGGCAAACTTTTCCAACAAAGGAACTTGTCGCGAAAATCCTACGAATGGATCCGAAGTATCCGTTTCCACGCCAAACCCAAACGCGGCCAACGCCGTCTCGATAAGCAGAAAGAAACCGACCGTCATTACGATCGCAAAAAGAACTTTCTTGCGAACGCTCAGATGTCCAGAGCTTTGCGATCGTGGTTGTTTTGGTTGCACTTCTTCAGGCATCAATTCTCTGCTTCTTGCGTGACGATCTATGCAAGCATCATAGCCCCGCTTGGGTCTGCGTCGTTCCCCCATTGACGGCGGGGGAAAGAATTCGGTACCAGCAAAGTCCAATTGGCCGATATCACATCGGTGTTTGCCGAAACAATCTCAACATGAACAATGAATAGGTAACGAAATGGAAAAGCCATCGGTCGTATTCTACCTGGTAGTGATGACTTTTGTGTGCACGGCAATTTGTCTACCAGCAACGGCTCAGCAACTCACTCAGCCAACCGTTCAGCCTGCCGCGCTGCAAAGTCCAATCTTCAATCGTGGCCAATTCAACACCGGTCCGCAGGTCGCTCCCGTCAGCCTGACGACGCCCGCAAGAGTTTTGCAAGAAACGAATCAGCCAACCAGTGATCGACAGATTCGGGTCGACATTCGATTTCTTAGAGTAGACGACGAAACTCGAGAACTGATTTATCAACAACTTGGCACCGAAAACATCCAAACCCAGACACAACGTATCCCTTTAAACGATTCTGTGTCGCAACTATCCAATCAAGTCAGTCAGGGCAATCACTTGAGAAGCTCGCGGCAAACACTGACCACATCTTGCGTTTCGACTTGCGTGCTGAGCGAAAAGATGTCCAAGGAACTGATGGAGCAAGTTGAATTGTCAGTAGCGTCCGGCATATGGGCTGCCCCTACTATGACTCTGTTTGACGGACAAGACGGACGAATGACTGATATGGTGCAACGTCCTTTCGTAGTCGATTTGCCTGAGCTAGTGCCTGGAGCCGCCGGTGCAAAAACCGACGCCAAGTCGCTGACCCAAGTCTTGGACGAGGGAACCGCATTGCGTATCAAAGTACAGACTCGCGACGAGGAGAGTTTTCACTTGGTATCGGAACTGGCCTACACACGGATTACTGATCTACAAACCCGACGCGTTTTCGGAGTCCGCTCTTCTAATACTTCTCTCCAAGTGCCGATGCATGAGATAGAATCCGTCGCGGTTGCCCAAGAAATGGTGTTCGGTCAAACGTTGCTGCTGGATCCTTATGTGACGCGAGAGATCGAGCTGAAGAAGGAGCAAGACGCGCCATTTCTTAGCAAAATACCCTACATGAACAAGTTCAGGAACGTGGCGGCCGCCAAGGTGAATACCAATTTGATGGTGATGATCCAGCCCAAGATCATAAAATAGCCAACAGCGCGTTTGCCAACGAAAATGGCGTTTGGCAATCAAGCAAAATCGATCACCGCTTTCACGCATCCGTCTTTTCGGTTTGCGAAAACGTCGTACGCTTTGACCCCGTCATCCAAGTTGAATCGGTGCGTGATGCACCATGACAAATCCATTGGTTTTGTCTCCAACGAATCGGCAAGCAACGACATGTAATGTCGTGCGGGACACCGACCGGTGCGATAGGTCAAGTTTTTGTCGTACGCTTCTGTCGGGCTGAATGCGAAATGCGGCGTGCAGTGGCAACCGATCACAGAAAGTGTCCCGCCGGGGCGAATCAAGTCGATCGCTAGTTTTTGGGCTTCGGGCAATCCGACCAACTCCAAGACCGCGTCGGCGCCGCGTCCTTCGGTGGCCTGCATCACCGCGTTATGAATTTCGTCGGTATCGGAAAATGCCTTCGCCCCCATGTTCGACGCGATCTGTAATCGAGATGGCTGTGGATCGATCGCCAAAACTTGGGTGGCGCCAATTCGAAAGGCACTGGCGATCGCCAACAATCCAACTGTGCCGCAACCGATCACGACGTAAACACCATCGCGGTTCACGTCAGCCATGTCGGCACAGTAAAACCCGGTGCTCAAATTGTCGCCAAGCAACAATGCCGCGTCATCGGACATGCCATCGGGAACCCGCAACAATGTCCCATCAGCAAGCGGAACACGTACCAGTTCTGCTTGTCCGCCATGCAACCCAGCAGAGTTTTGGCGCCAGCCAAACAGTTGGCCACGTGTGCATCGCGACGTCAGGCCGCTTTGACAGTAAAAACACTCGCCGCAATTGGTCGTAAACGGTGCGCAGACTCGATCGCCCACTTGAAAACGATTCACCAAATTGCCAACGGTAACAATCTCGCCGACAAACTCGTGTCCCATTGCCGTGCCAGGATCGATCCCCATTTCGCGCCCAAAAAACGGATGCAAATCGCTGCCGCATAACCCGGCGACGTTCACACGCACGATCACATCGGTTGGACTTTCAATGACTGGATCGGCGATCTCGCGAACTTGGACGCGTTGCACGGATTCGAAACAAACGGCTCGCACAGAAAAATCCTTTGAAACAATATCGAGTGATCTAGGTGATCAGATTGTTCCGCCGAGAATCTTTCTGTCAATCGTTATTTGCGTCGGTGGCGTCGCAGAACCGTAGTGGCGAGCATTAGCAGCGGTAGGAGAGCCGAAGGTTCAGGCACTGCAGTTGCCTGGGACACATTAAGCACGATGCTTGGACGCGTGAATGCCAGAGCAAAATCGTTATCAACGGTTGAGGTCGTGTTGTGACTGACCGTAAAGGATGTCTCATTTGTCGTTAGTCCATCGACACCAAAAGTGAAAGTATTTTGGTTGATCCCGACAGCCCCCGTTCCAAAATTGACTACGCTTCCTCCTGCTTCGATATCAACGATTGACTCGTCCGCAGCACTAGATGTTCTATCGGCAAAGCCTATCGATAAAAGCGAGAGAGTCGCGCTATCTAATTGTGGGTTTGTGATCGATGCGATCGAGCCAGAAATGTAGCCTGTCAAATCGACTTGCAAGTTCGAAAAACTGACGGTTAATTGTTCGTCTACGCCTTCGTCTACGCCTTCGTCTACGCCTACGTCCGCCCCGCCGCCGACTCCCAGTATGGTATTGGTGCCGTTCAAGTTCCCACCAGTAGCTTCCCACTGAACATCGAAACTGAAATCGATTCCCGTCGAACTGTCTGTGTAAAAATAGGTGTCCGAGAATATCGCCTGAACATTGTCGGGAATTCCCGCCGGAGCATTGGTTTGATTTGTATTTGAAGCGTACGGGGTTGTGTCACTCGTGTTGGGTTGCACATCCGCGTCCAAGAAAGGATCGAACGTGACAACTGCTGCGTTTGAAGCACTCGCGCTCGCAAGCGAAATCAGACAAACCAATAGGTACTTTGAGATTTTCATGAGAATCAATCGTTCTAAATTGACAACCAGCGTAAACAAACGTTTATCGCCCGTAAGAAGATAGGACCGAGATAAGTTGGAAACCGATCAGAGCTTGCGATGAACATTTGATCTCAAAAGGGGGAGATCGGAATGAAACGATTTTGTGTTTTGCGCAATCGGCGCGACCAATTTGATTTGATGTGCGACCTCGCATGTGGTCTGGAAACACGAAATAGCAGCCCAACTGTTATTAAGCGAATTACCGTTACGAATCGTTTTACGCGATGACT
>CAZZDZ010000001.1:59620-62867 GCA_964652675.1 uncultured Pirellulaceae bacterium | reverse complement strand
AGGTGCGGGTACAGGAGCGTGGGCTTGTGGATACGGAATGCTAAGTTCTTGGATCATGGCCGCGTCACAGGCATCATCGCAACTGGCATCATCGCAACCGCCGCTACCACAACTTCCACACTTGTCGAATCCCATCATTGCCTCGATCCCACCGGCGAGGCTATCCAAAGTTCGAAAGATGGGATTGGCGGTTTTGGCACCACCCGAACACGAATCGCAGCCAACAGGCCCAGAATCGCAATAGTCACACGCTTGGACGCTTTGCCCAATCAAAACCATGGATCCAGCGGCAACAATCCCCAAAACTAATTTGGCGAGTCGTTGGCGACGGAGTGAGCGTGGCAGGGTTTTTGTTTCGGTAGCGCGTTTCATCAGAAACCTCGTGTAAAGCATGTGTGATGCTCTCCGTATCGACCCTTAGATTCGGAACGACTACGAGAATCCGAATCATCCGAAAACTTGCTGTAAACCCCCTATTTAGCCACTAACGGCTTTTGTTCCACGGCAGACAGTTCTTTGTCGGACCGCTACACTGATAAGTGATTTCCCCTTATTTACACGCTAAAACGATGAGAACTGACGTGAGTTTCGATCCATTTGGAGCACGCGACCAATTTGATACCGGTCATGGAACTGCCACTCTTTACCGCCTGAGCAAGCTACAGGACGCCGGATTAGGCGAAATCGACCGATTGCCTTTCTCGATCCGTGTCTTGCTGGAGTCGGTTTTACGCAACTGCGATGACTTTCTGGTCAGTCAGCAAGACGTAAAAAACCTGGCTGCCTGGAAGGCGTCGGCGCCGGCAAAACAAGAGGTCCCGTTCAAGCCCTATCGAGTTGTTCTTCAAGACTTCACGGGCGTCCCTGCGGTGGTCGATTTGGCAGCAATGCGATCGGCCATGTCTCGTCTCGGCGGCGACCCCGAAAAAATCAATCCACTGATCCCCGTCGACCTCGTGATCGACCACAGTGTCCAAGTCGACTTTTTCGGCAGCGACGGTGCGTTGGTCAAGAACGTTGACATGGAATTCAAACGCAACAAAGAGCGCTACGAGTTTCTTCGCTGGGGCCAACAAGCCTTTGATAATTTCCGCGTCGTTCCACCCAACGTCGGAATCGTTCACCAAGTCAACTTGGAGTACCTTGCCAGCGTCGTCTCGCTCAAAGAAACCGATGATGGCCCCGTTGCGGTGCCCGACACGCTCGTCGGAACGGACAGCCACACGACCATGATCAACGGCCTCGGTGTACTCGGCTGGGGCGTTGGTGGAATCGAAGCCGAAGCAAACATGTTGGGTCAGCCGTTGTACATGTTGATGCCGGAAGTCGTCGGCTTTGAACTGACCGGAGCATTGCCTGCTGGCGCAACCGCAACCGACATGGTTCTGCGAGTGGTCGAAATTTTGCGTGAAGAAGGCGTGGTTGGAAAGTTTGTCGAGTTCTTTGGCGCCGGCATGAATGAAATGAGTGTCGCCAATCGTGCGACGATCGCCAACATGGCTCCCGAGTACGGCGCCACGATGGGCTTCTTTCCCGTCGACGATGTCACGCTGCAGTACATGCGTCAAACCGGTCGTACGTCACAACAAATCGAATTGGTTGAACGCTACTGCAAAGAACAGGGCCTATTCCGAACCGATGACGGACCAGAACTGAATTACACCAAGAAATTAGGCTTAGACCTGAGCACGGTCGAACCAAGCTTGGCCGGACCAAAGCGACCGCAAGATCGTATCACGCTAAAAGACATGAAGCGTACGTTTAACGAATCGCTCACCGCTCCATTTAGCAAAACAGGATTTGGGCTCGAAAAAAGCGACCTTCAGCGAACCGCCACTGTCAAAAACAACGGCCACAGCAGCGAAATCACTCACGGCGCTGTTGTCATCGCCGCAATCACTTCGTGTACGAACACCAGCAACCCGTCCGTCATGATCGGGGCAGGGCTATTGGCCAAGAAAGCCGCCGAGCGTGGCCTGAAGGTCCCCTCGCATGTCAAAACGAGTTTGGCGCCCGGTTCGCGTGTCGTCACCGATTACTTGGACAAAGCTGGACTAACCGAAAGCCTAAACCAACTTGGTTTCAACACGGTGGGCTACGGCTGCACGACCTGCATCGGCAACAGCGGACCTCTTCCCGAACCCGTCTCCAATGCGATTCAGTCTGGCGACTTGGTTGCATCGGCCGTCCTCAGTGGCAACCGTAACTTCGAAGGCCGCGTGAACCCACACACAAAAGCCAACTACTTGGCCAGCCCGCCACTGGTAGTTGCCTACGCACTTGCTGGCAGCACCGACATCGATCTGGTTACCGAACCGATCGGCCAAGACAGTGACGGCAAAGACGTATTTTTGAAAGAGATCTGGCCGACCGCAGAGGAAATCGCCGACACAATCAGCACTTCGATTCAGCCGGAGATGTTCACCAATCAGTACGAAGCCGGAGTGACCGACAACGAACTTTGGAACGCAATCGAAGTCGCTGGCGGTGCCATCTACCCGTGGGACGATTCCAGTACCTACATTCACCACCCACCGTTCTTGGATAGTGTCAAAGACGGCACCGTACCAGACGTCGCGCCCATCAAGGGCGCACGCGTGTTAGCGCTGCTTAGTGATTCGGTCACGACCGACCACATCTCGCCAGCCGGTGCGATTGCGTCGGACGGACCTGCAGGAAAGTACTTGCAAGAAAACAACGTAGAGATCCGTGACTTCAATAGTTTCGGATCGCGTCGCGGAAACGACCGAGTGATGGTCCGTGGAACATTCGGCAACATTCGCATCCGCAACCAGTTGGCTCCGGGCACCGAAGGCGGCGTGACTCGCCACTTGCCAAGTAACGAAACGATGAGCATCTATGATGCATCGATGAAATACCAAGCTGACGGAGTACCATTGGTTGTTCTGGCTGGCAAAGAGTACGGCACCGGCAGTAGCCGTGACTGGGCCGCCAAGGGAACAATGATGCTGGGCATCAAAGCTGTCATCGCTGCCAGCTACGAACGGATCCACCGTAGCAACTTGGTTGGCATGGGCGTTTTACCATTGGAATTCGCCGATGGAGCGTCATGGGAATCGGTTGGATTAACCGGCGAAGAAACGCTTGATATTCCCGATCTATCAAACGACCTCCAGCCGCGATCAACCATCAAAGTGATCGCAACAGATGCGGACGGCAAAGCGACCGAAATCAATTGCGTCGTACGAATCGATACCCCTGTCGAAATGCAGTACTACCGCAACGG
>CAZZDZ010000001.1:37713-59520 GCA_964652675.1 uncultured Pirellulaceae bacterium | reverse complement strand
TTTAAACCGATCCGCATAAACACCTTGCCCGACGCCAAAGATCTCGTGGGCTGTTGGGCTATCGCTTCTCTCGGCACCACCGCCACTGGTCAGTTGATACAAATCGTAGCCAGCCGCCTTCAAGAAATCGAAGATGTCGTGGCGTGAAACGCCGTAGCGTTCCAAACGATCGTCGGTCAGTTTCACTTGCACGACCGGATGTGGCGCGGTGGCCAGCAATTCAGTCGAACCTTTGAGCACGTTCAATTCGAACCCTTCCACGTGAACTTTCAGCAACGCGGTTTTGCCGATGAACTCGGACGCATCTGAATCAACGGTGATCACAGGGACTGAAATCGAATTGGGATCATTCTCATCGACAACGTGACCAAGTCCGCTGTTGTCGGTTCGCACAAACGAAATCGTGCCTTCTTTTTCGCCGACGGCTAACCGTTTGCAAACAACGCTTTCATTCATCTTGTTAAGAACAATGTTCTCTTCCAAGATGTCAAACGTATCGGGCGTCGGTTCGTAGGCAATGGTTTTGCCACCCGAAGCGTGCTTTGCGAACAGAGTCGTGTACCAACCGAAACTGGCTCCGACATCCAAAATCGTATCGTCGGTCGCCAAGTACTTTGTAAACGCACTCGTGAGATCGGGTTCGTAGATGCCTTCGTAGAAAACACGAAAGAACAATCCGTCTTCGATCGTCTTGAAATGACGCCCATCAGTCGACTCGACCGTCGGACGTTTCTTGGCAATGCCTTGAGTCATTCGACGACCGATCATCGCCTTGATCGGAGTTGGGATCACCTTCCTTGCCAGATTGCTGAGCGTGACCTTGAGCCCTCCCTGCGATTTTTCGTCCGATACGTTGCTCATGTTCAATTCTCTAACTGAGTTGCTGTAGTTGACCTTGATCGAAAGCCCGTAGCGGAAGTCGTCAAGACTTTCGGTTTATGAGGCTTGCCGAAAGTCTTGGCGACTTCCGCTACGTGTTTTACGTGGTCTCAGTGAGCACGGTTGCTTGCCAACTTTGGCACTAGGCCGACTTGTTTTCGGTTTTGCGATAGGTCACGCCACGATCATCGAATGCGTACTCTTCGTAGCCATAACCACCCATTAAATCCTTCAAGTCACCCAGGTGCAGGTGACCAGCCAAACAAATGAACTCGATGCCGCGTTCAAGCGTTTTGGTCATCCCTTCAAGGATCTCGATCTCTGCCCCGTTGGTTGTCATGCTCAGCAAGTCAACGTTCTCGACGCCGGCTTTCTCCAGCAAGTTGTCGACGGTATTGCAAGGAATCGAAATCTGCTCGAACTGAGCCAATCGTTCCGGTTCGTAGTCGACCGTTCCTTCGGTAAAGTTCGTTGCGGGGTGACTTGGATCGATGTACAGCTTCAGATCCTTCTCTTCGTTCCATGCTCCGTTGCAAACAAAGATCAAGTCTTTCAGCCCGCGCGCGTTCTTGATTTTGGTGAATGCGTCTTCACTGGTCGACGCCGGTTCGATGATCACGGTCTTTCCGGTCGGGCCATTAAAAAGACTGAAATACATGCCGCGAGAGCGACCGGCTTTCAACGTGTCGCATGGCGCGCCAATTTGAACGATCGTGCTACCGGGCTTGATCAATTTGTATGGGTACTTGTTGCTGCGCCGTTTTTTGCCGATGCCATACTTGATCCCGAACGGGCAAACGCCAGCCATTGCGTTGTAGACTTTTACCAGAACGCGATGGATTTTGCCGCGGTGAGACCACTTAAATCGCAATGGCCTTGTGTTTACCGGTCCGTCGCTTACAGGTTCCTGTGCAGTCGTTGTCATTTTCGATCGTCCTTTGAAAGGTAGTTAAAACCCACGCAACCATTCGCAGCGAGGGTTCCTTTCGTCGATATTGAGTTCAGTTTGAATTTACGTAGTCTTTGATAAGCACACGCCACTTATCGAGCAGTACATCTCGCTGAAGATTGTTTTTTGCGTACTCCAGCGATCGTGTACGCATTCCTTCGAGTTCTTCATCGTTCTGAGATGCTGCCAGGACAGCATCCGCTAATTGCTGTGGATCATCGGGTGGACAAACAACTCCGATCCCTGACTGGAGCGTTGTTTGATAGAGCCCACTGTCTGGTTCCACAACCAGCAAAAGTGGACACCCAAGTGACAGGTAGCTGCTGGTCTTACAAGGATTTGCAAAACGAATGATCCCTGCACTCAGGCTGACGATTCCCAGGTCAGATTCTTGCATGATCGCGTCAGCCACTGCGGCACTCTGGTGTGGAAAAAAACGGATTGTTTTGTCCAAGCAATCTCCTGCTAGCTCGATCGCCTTTTTCTTCATCGCTCCTTCGCCCAAGAACACCCATTCGATGTGCTCATGGTCAGCAAGCAACTTGGCGGCTTCGACCAAATTCGGTATCGCCTGAAAGTTTCCGATGTTCCCGGCAAAGGTCAAGCGAAACTTGCTTGGGTCTTTGCGGTACTGTTCAGGGACTTTCAGATCGTCGTCGCCATAGTCGGGAATGTTAAAGTTTGCGATGACTCGAATGTTGTCCAAATTCTCCAAACCCGGTCGCTGTCGGACCGTTGTCTCCATGTCTTTGGACAAAACGATCGTTCGCTTCGCCCGTCGACACGTTCTTGCGTCAATTCCTCTCGCGATGCGATACAACAGACCATCCTTCATGTGGCCGCCGTAAAACGATGACTCAGGATGGATGTCCATGATGTGGTAATAGAAATCACTACCACGTAACTTCGCAATCCAACTGAATAGGCATCCGTTGACCACGGGGGGAAATGACAAAGCAACGATGACATCTTTCTTTGGCCCAAACAAAACGCGTAAACCGGCGACAAACTCGAACAACATCATGTTGAAAAGTTTGCGAAATCTAGCTCCGCGTTTCTCTTTCGGTAACGATATCCTGCGTATCTTGATCGAACCGATTTCTTGCTTCTTGGGTTCGGCCGGAATCTCCAGCTCGGGTTTGTAGCAAGGTTGACTGGTTAAGACGGACAATTCGTGACCTTCGTCCTCCAGCGTCTCGCAGATCGCGCGCAGAATCGCGGCGACCGGCGCGCTGTCGGGCCAGAAGAATCGGTGAACGAATTGGATCTTAAGCCGTGTCATGCTACAGCGATTTTTTCCATACCACTCGGTTTACAAAGTCGGTGTAGCTGAGCACGATCCGAGTCACTTTCTTGGAGAAGTTGTCGGTGGAATAGTCGTGCACCAGTCGGAATGCCCGCTCTGATTCGGCTGCTTGGGTGGTCACCACCTTGATGGCTCGCAGCACGGCTTCTGGTTTCAAGCCGGACATGATCAAGGTGCCTTCGTCCATCCCCTCGGGCCGTTCGTGAGCCTGACGAATCGTGATGGCTGGAAAGTTCAAAATCGATGATTCTTCGGTGATCGTTCCACTGTCAGAGATGCAGCATTTTGCATCCATCTGAAGCTTGTTGTAGTCAAAGAAACCGAGTGGCTTGAGAAACTGGATGTTCGAATCGATCTTGTCCTGATCGTATTCTTCCAAGCGGTTGCGTGTTCGTGGGTGCGTCGAAACGATCACCGGCATGTTGTATTCCTTGGCGACCGCGTTTAGCGACTCAAGCATGTTGCTAAAGTTGGTTGGCGAATCCACGTTCTCTTCGCGGTGGACGCTGACCAAGAAGAAATTGTCTTTCTTTAGCTTCAGTCGATCCAAAACGTCGGAGCCCTGAATTTCATCAGCGTGATGCTCAAGGATCTCGCGCATTGGCGATCCCGTTTTGATGACACGATCTGGCGGGATGCCTTCGGCCAAAAGATAGCGACGTGCATGCTCGGTTAACGGCATGTTGATGTCGCTCAAGTGGTCAAGAACCTTGCGATTGAGTTCTTCGGGAACCCGTTGATCGAAACAACGATTGCCAGCCTCGAAGTGGAAGACGGGAATCTTGCGTCGTTTGGCTGCGAGAACTGCCAAGCAACTGTTGGTGTCACCGTATAGCAAAACCGCATCCGGCTTTTCCAGTTCCATTACATCGTCGCTACGTGCAATCACATTGCCGATTGTATGGCCAACCGTTTTGCCGGCTACTTCCAGGAAGTGATCCGGTTTGGGAACGCCAAGGTTCTCGAAGAACACTTCGTTTAATTCGTAGTCGTAGTTTTGGCCCGTATGCACCAAGACATGGTCCACATACTTGCTTAGGTCGGCCACAACACGACTGAGTTTAATGATCTCAGGTCGCGTTCCAACGATCGTCATTACCTTCATTGCTTATTTCTCACGCTGTAGGCGTTAACTAGGTTTTGTAAATCTAAGAGCACGATGGCTCATTGAATGTGTATCTATTGATCCAACGACTGCAACAACGCGGTCGTGGTGTGTTCAAGTTGTTCGTCGCTCAGTCCGATCCAGGTTGGCAGGCAAATGCCACGCTTAAAGGCTTCCGAGGAATTCGGGAATTCCGCAGGGTCCCGTTTCAGGTACTCGTAGCAAGGTTGTTTGTGCAGGCAAAAGAATACCGACCGAGGTTCGACGCCTTTGACACGCATGTATTCCATTGTTTTTTCCGCGTCATCAACAAACACGACGACACGAAACGGAATGAATGAAAAATCGTCACGCAGTTTCAAGTGTTCGACACGATCGCCAAGTAGTTCGGTGTAGCGGTCGAAGACGTATTTTTTGCGTCGTTTAATTTCGTCTAACTTGGCAAGCTGCGACAAACCGAGCGCGGCTTGCAGGTCCGTCATGCGAAAGTTGTAGCCGATCATGGGGTGCACAAACGTGCCACTGGATTTGCGTCCCTGGTTTCGCAAGTAAACCATTTTGTCGTAGATCGCTTCGTCTTTACAGACAACGTATCCGCCTTCGGCCGTGGTGATTGTTTTGTCCGCGTAGAACGAAAACGTTCCAACATCACCAAACATGCCGCAGTGAGTCGTGCCGTCGGTGATCGCCAAGGCTTGCGAGGCGTCTTCGACCAAGAACAAATTGTGTTCTTTGCAAAAATCACGAACCGCTTCGATGTTCATACACGCGGACCCAAACAAGTGGGCGATCACGATCGCTTTCGTCTTGGGCGTTAGCTTGATGCGGTCCAAGTCGATCGAAAAATCATTGAACGCGGGAATGTCAACGAACACCGGCGTCGCACCTGTCATCTCAACCGCGTTTGCCGACGCGATGAACGTCATGTCTTGGACAAGCACTTCGTCACCAGGGCCGATCCCCAACGCTCGCATCGCCAAATACAGCGCGAGTGTGCCGTTGGATGCTAGAACGCCATGAGGATTGCCAATGATCTCTTGCAGTTTGTCGCGAAACTGTCCTGCAAAGGGACCTTCGGCGATATAGTTGTTTTGCAGTACCGGGCGCAGATACTCCAAGTCCTCTTCGCAAACAAAGGATCGAAACTGCGGAACGTGCAGATAGTCTGCGGGTTTTTCTTCGGTTACATCAGGGCTATTAGGCACTTTTGGACTCCTGATAAAGTGGATCTGCGGCCAGTTCGGTCATCATCGACTCCCAACTTGGGAGCTCTACATTAATCGCCGCCTTCAATTTCGAACCATCCAATGTCGGTTTGATCTCGAAACTGTCGTCCGGCTCGATATCGACCTTTGCGTCGAAGGCTTTGTTGGCCAATTGCAGTAGGTCGTATTTGGAGATTGGTTCTGGCATTGCCAATTGGTACAGCCCACCAAGGTCCTGGTGGTTTTCGATAATGTCTCCGATAACGCGGCACATTTGGATCGTCGAAACGCCACTGTACCAAGCTTTGGTAAAGCCTCGAATCGCCCCGCCACGTTGCGCCAAAAACCACTCCAGTAGTTCGGACTTTTCGGACAATTCGCGTCCGATAAACGATGACCGAATCGTCAGCGAATGCGGGTAACGAATCTCACCCAAAGCTTTCGTTTTCCCGTAAGCGTCTTCGCCCGTGGTGTCGGACTGCTCGTTGTAGTTTCCAAGTTCGCCGTTGAACACGCAGTCCGTGCTGAAGTGGATCACTCGAGCGTCGTTGTTTTTGCCCCACTGAGCCAATCGATGTGGCAGGAGGCAGTTGGTGGTGATCGCTTCGATTGGATCGTTGACCGCAGGCTTTCGTTTGGTGATACCGACGCAATTCAAAATCACATCAGGATCAACCGCATGCAGCACGCCTTGAAGATGATCAAAATCCGTCGCGTCAACTTTGTCGATGACTTTGTCGGTGTTGAATAATCCACAATCGGCAAAGATGTTTTTGTCACGGTGTAGCACCGCATAGCACTGATCGAATCGATCCGTGAACGTTTGAAAAAGTTTGTGCCCGATCAAACCGGAGGCACCCAAAACAACGACTCGCATTATGCCTGGCTCGTGTTAGTAGCAGTGTTTGTATTTGACGCAGCGGTTCCTTTGTCGGCACTCGCATCGCCACAATCCCCTAAAGTGCCGTATCCTAATCTCTGTTGAATGGGATCAATGATCGGCGCAACTTCTTGAATGTCTTGTTCGGTAAAACAGCCACGCCATTTTTCGGTCGTGTCCGTTCGCGTCCTCGCCCCGTGGGCTTGGCGTACGCTGTCGTCGCTGGGGATGCCAACGAAATCGCAGTAACCCTGGAAAACGTTTTCATCCTGCAGCATGTCTTCGTACCGAATGTTCAGCACGTCCGTTGGCGGGACGTCCGCAAGTTGTTTGCGTGAAATTTCGATGCAATTGACCCACTGATTGGCGCAAATCTGCAATCTACTTTGGCTTTCGAGGTCCTTGTCGATCCCGTTGTAGCGAACGCCCCAAACACGTTTGGTTGTGCGATTACCGGGCAGCGAGTCCGATACCACTCGCGCCGCATAGCGTAGGTTCGTCCAAGGGTAGTAGCGAAGTTTGCTGATCTTGTATTTTAAAGTGGTAGGGATATCCCAAACGCGACGAACCGATTCGATCACGCTTCGTCCATCGCGGATCAAATGCACAAACCGTGCTTCAGGAAAAATCGTTTTCACAAAATCCACTCGCAGTGCATTCGAAACCGTTTTTTCAACGAGTACTTTGCCGGGCTTCCATGCTGCTGCGCGAACAATGGATCGACGAACTCTCTCTCGCTGGGCGGGACTTAAATCACTTCCCGAAAGTTCATCGTGCGGTGAACTCTCGCTGCCCAGTCGCCACAAAAAATTGACGTCAAACGGAATCACGCAGGTGCTTGGCGATTCGGTTACCAAATCACGAAGGTACTTTGTCCCCGAGCGCGCAGCACCGATGACAAACACGGGGCGCGGCTGGATCGGAGATTGCTTTGACATCGTCTAAGGGCCTTAAACCGACTTGGCTGCGTCGGTGTCCATCCCTAGATCACGTTGCACTTCTGGTAGTGACAGCAACAGTTCCTTGATGCCATCGACCGACAATGGTTCAACCGAATCGGATGCGTAATCAAGCCCTTCGGGCAATCGCTGTTCGCCTTCGGTAAAGAAACCTGAGTAGTTCAGGTCACGCTCGTCCATCGGGATTCGCAAGAAGTCGCCCATGTCTTCAGCTCGCGAAATTTCACTCAAGCTGGCCAGTGTTTCGTGCAGCTTTTCGCCGTGACGCACTCCGATGACTTTCACTTCGACACGTTTTTCGAACAACTGCTGAAGGGCTTCGGCCAAGTCACCGATCAGGCACGTGGTTGCTTTCTTGATAAAGATGTCGCCCTGCTTGGCATTTTCAAATGCAAATTCGACCAAACGAACGCTATCTCGCAGCGGCAACAAGAACCGTGTCATTTTCGGATCGGTGATTGTGATTGGTTCGCCCGATTTGATCTGATTGATAAACAACGGAATCACTGAACCGCGCGAGTACATCACGTTGCCGTAGCGAACGGTGCAAACTCGCGACGCCGAATCGTCTTCCAATCGTCGTGCCGCACACTGGGCGACTTTTTCCATCAACGCCTTGGTCATCCCCATCGCGTTGACACTGTAAACGGCTTTGTCTGTGCCAAGGCAAACGATGCAGCCGACTTTGTGGGCGATGCCCGATTCGATCACGTTGTTGCTGCCGATCACGTTGGTCGCGACGGCTTCCATGGGAAAGAATTCACAACTGGGAACTTGTTTTAACGCAGCAGCGTGGAAAACCAAGTCGACTCCTGCCATCGCTTGGTCAAGGCTCTCGCGGTTGCGAACGTCACCGATATAGAATTTCAAACGCGGTTCGGCCATGCGAACTCGCAGCTCTTCTTGTTTCCATTCGTCTCGGCTGAGAATGCGAATTTCTTCGTATCCGTTGTCCAGCAAATGGTTGACCATTGCCTTTCCGAATGATCCTGTTCCGCCAGTGACGAGGACGGTTTTTCCGTTGGATGTTGAAGCCATGAAGTGTATCTCTATGAATGTTGTGAGATGGTGTAGGTGTCAGCGCTTTACGCGTTCGTAGAATTAGATTGAAGGTGTGTGGCGAAGCGGTCCACCCAGTCGCGGTCCTGTTCGTATTCCCACTGAACGAGCGTTTCGCCAGCAAGTTGATCGAACATTTGAGCTGCTTCGAGACTAAATTGGTTCTTCCAATCGCCCGCGATTCCTTTTCGCATAAACGTGCCCTTTTTTTCTTGCCCAGGATCACGACCAGCCAGCGTTCGCCAACTGTATCGGTCGATCACTTTGGCAAGCTTCTCTTCGTCAATTGAGTCGCCTGTTAGTTCCGTGACAACGCGTCGCATTGCGCCAGCACAATCGCTCAGCAATTCTTCGTAACGCACAAAAGATGCTTTGCGATCTTTCCAAGAATCCAGAAAACTGGTCCACGAACATCGTCGCCTCGGTTTTGCGTGATCAACGAAAAGGTATTCGATGAATCGCGGCAAATTCGTGCGGATGTCGTCGTAGTCTTTGAATCCCAAGTAGCGTCGTTTTTCTTCGACGGCTGATGCTAGGTTGGTTTCGTTGTGATGCAAGAAATGAAAGTAAGCCGAAACGGCGATGTCCCGCCCATCGCGAATGACCACGACCGGGTTGGCGATGCGACTGTGGTAGCGATACACGCCATGCAAAATCGATTTGCCGATTACTTGGCGATTGTTGTTCCTGGCAAAGGGCAGATCAAGATACGTCGACAGCATCTGGCAAAACCAAGTGCCGCCTGATTTCGGATACTCCGTCACGACGTAGATGCCAAGTGCATGGGAGAGTCCATAGACCAATCCGATGCGTTTGACCGATTCCATTCGTACGCGCAACCGACTGGCTGGTCGTACGGCGCTAAGACGCGAATCTTGCACGTTGGATGTTGTTTTTGTTTCGCTCATGATGCCGCCTTGGGGGCTAGCGTATTCGCTGCGGGGATCGCCTCGGTGTGCTGGATCGGGGCGCCCACCATCAGGTCGACCGCACGTTTCTTTTGCACGACGCACAAGATCATCAAAAGCGGAACTAGATCAAGCCCAAGCTTGATGAAGCCTGTACCCAGGTCATTGCCAAGCGAGAAAAGAACGAAACGAGTCACAAAAAACGTATAGATGATCGACGACACCGGGTTGATGTTGATACTCATAAAACTCATGTAGAACAGCCGCACCAAGTAACCAAATAGCAGCATCCCGACCGCGACCCCCAACCAGCCAAAATTCCAATACAGTTCGGCAATGTAGCCAGGTGGGATCCCGCTGATTTTGTTTTTGCTGTCGAAAACGTTTTGCATGATGTAGGGACCACGTTCGATCCACATCGGTTTGTCTCGCCAGATCGAACGCGGGATCAGGGCCGTGGCCCAGGCGTAAAGCATCTCTCCGTTTCGATATTCGATTTTGTCTGGAACCGCATTGATAATGTGAACGGTCTTGCAGATGTCCATCATGTCGCGACCAACCATCGTTTTTTCAACGACCTCGGACAATCCTTTTTGCTGGTCCAGGCGGACGGACAAAATACCCATCACGCCCACGCAACCAACCACCGCAAAGAGCCCTACCTTGTAGAGGTTCATTTTCCGGCCTCGCACAAAGTACGAAATCAATATGAAATCCAACAGCATCAATGCGATACCAGCACGGCTGCTAACGACCACACAGACAAGCATCGTTTGCAAAGCGGAAACCACACACAGTAGCCCCATCCAGTTCATGAAACCTTTTTTGTTATGCAACAACCATGCAAACGATAGGTACGCTGGAAATTTGGAGAACGCCGCAAGTCGGTAAAGGTAGTACTTGGCCGAAAACACGCGACTGGCATTGGAGCCAGCTTGGTCACTGAAGCGTTTTCCTGAAATGTCGCTGAGCGAAACGCCCGCGGTCACCACAAACATCGCGAAACAAAGTCCGCTAAACATGAAAATGAAAAAGCAAACCAACTGAACTTTACTGGCGCTAAGATTCTGTAGTTTCGGAAAGAACACGAACGGGACGGCGCGTTTGGGCGATGGCAAAAGATAGCCGAATACCATCAAAGCGAGTCCCATCACAACAATCAGTACACCAGGGATCATTGCCGCCAGTGGCTCGTGTTTCAACAAACGCTCCAGTACGTACGGATTGGTATCCTGCACCGTCGCGATGTAACACAGCTTGACCGGCGCACCAAACAAGAACAAAAAGAAGATCGCCGTCATCGGTTCGAAGATGTCGTAACTACGATCAAAGAATAGCGGCAACGACAGAATGGTCGTTCCCAAAATCCCCAGACCAATGATGATCACTTGATCGCTGGTTCTCGCAACAGCCATCAACCAACCCACCAGCAACAAGACCAGTATGGTGGCCCCGGTTCGCAGCGCAAAACGGGCGCGGCGATCAGTGCCAGTCGACTGTAGGGCTGTTGCGGACATGCTTGCTAAAGGAATCTTTCGTCGAAAATCTGTAATGGAAAAGCCAATGTCGTTACTTCGTGAGCGCCGGCTGGCGACGCGCGTTTATGAATTTTCGGTTCGAGAGGGCCAGTGAGCCCACGAACATTGCCAACAAAGTTGCTTTCACACAAACAACTTGCCAAGTCCCATTCTCAATTGAATGAGTCAGCCAGAGCATTAGCGTGAGAATCCCGAATCCCATCAATAGCGATAGTATGGGGGCGGGCGTGGCAAACTTGATTTTGCATGTAATCAATACGCCGAACATCATCACCGCGTACGCGGCCACAGTTGCTCCAGCGGCAGCGTTGATCCCGTATTTTGGAATCAGCAACAAATTTGTCGTCAAGTTGACGGTGATGCCGCACAGCGACCACCCCGCCAATAGCAATGTTTGTCGTTTAAGTAGTAGCGGTTGATTGAACGCGATAAAACAGGCGAAACAGGTAATGCCAAGCGTCACAATCTTACACGGTAAAACCGATCCAGCGTAGTTGGCGCCCCCAAACAAAGTGATCGCTTCGGAGCAAAAACAGATTGTCGCAAATGCGCCGCCGAAGACTGCAAGCATATAAAAACGCGTCAAGCTTTCGTAACGTTCCTGCCCGCCGGGTGCATTGGCAGTGCGAAAGTAGTCCGGCAGCCAAGCTGCCCTAAGTCCGGACGCGATTACCATCAAAACGCTACCAAAAAGATAGGCTACGTCGTACAAGCCGATTTGATCGTGAGACACGAATTGCTGCAATACGATTCGGTCGCCGCTGACCAGCAACCACATGCAAACCGCGTGTGGCACCCAGGGGCTGCTGTATCGAAAGACTCTCTTGATACCCAAGTTGGAAAACGAAGGCCACTGGTTGCGCGTGATAATGAAACCTGTTGTCAGGGTCCAAATGACAACTGCGATGCATTCACCCAGAATGACTCCCAGAACCCCCATCGAAAATCCCAGCACGAATGTCAGGATCAATGCGGTCGTCAATAGGAACTGACAGAATGTCAGCGTCCGATACTGCATCGGTTCTTCGCGAATCGCAAACCATGCTTCGACGATATCCGACGACGATCTGAAATATCCAGTCGAACAGGCAATCAGAACCATCCATACAGGAATCGATGGAAAAAGAAATTCCGAGTACTGCCAGACGAGTGCAAAGATGATCGCCATTGGCACTAGCGCTACAACAAGTCGCGTCCACCAAAGACCGGCGACCCAGGAGTCGCGCTCCTGCGTTGTCGCTTCATCCATTTCTTGCGGATGAGACTCGTTTGCTTGTGATTCATCGCTATCGGTTTGCGACAGATAAAAACGACGAACCGAAGCGCCCAGCCCCAGGCAAGAAACTGCCCAGCAGATCATCGTGGTCGCCTGAAGCACAGCCAACTGGCCAATCTCTGCGCGCGTCATCACGGCGATATAGATTGGGATCAAGATGTACCGCGCGAACTTCGTCAGCAGGTCTCCCAACCCGTAAATCGCTGCGTGCGAAAAAAATCGCTTCAGCGTTCGCGGTTTCGACGGCGTGTTCACGAAATCGAATTCACCTGGCTAGTGGCGCTGGCAGGTGATTGCCCTGGTGCCCGAGTTGATCGATTCTGTGTGCAAATAGAACGAACGACTTCGACCACGCGTTGTTGTTCGTCAGGTTTCATGCCAGGGAAAATCGGCAGGCTAACGATTCGATCAAAACACTTGGTCGCCGTTGGCAGGTCATCCGGCTTCCAACCGAGTGCGTCGTAGTGCGGATGCAAATGCAGCGGACGCCAGTGAACGGAAAAACCGACGCCATTTTCTTTCAGCTTTTCACAAAACTGATTCCGGGTAATCGAAAGCTGATCCAAATTCAGCTTCAAAATGTACAGGTGCCACGAGTGCAATCGATTTTCACCTTTCTCTGGAAACGTCACAGCAGCAACGTCCTGCAGTTTATCAAAGTAAAAATCGGCAATTTCGCTGCGCTGCTGACGAAACGTTTCGGCTCGTTTTAGTTGTTCCAACCCGATCGCGGCCGCCAAATCCGTTAGGTTGTATTTGAACCCGACATTGGTGATTTGATAGTCCCAGTTGGCCCCCGGTTCGAACCGCTTCCACGCTGCCGTGCTCAATCCGTGAAGCGACAAACTGCGGACATGTGCCGCAAGCTCTTCATTTTCGGTGACGAACATCCCGCCTTCGCCGGTCGTGATGGTCTTGTTTGCGTAAAACGAAAAACAAGTTGCGTTGGCGGTTCCCGAACCCGACATGACGGTTTCACTTTGGCCAGATTCACCGCCGCGAATGTATCCAGCAGGAAACGCGTGAGCCGAATCTTCGACGACCCACAAGTCTTGCTCTTTGGCAAAAGTGTTTAGTTCATCCATGTCGATCATATTGCCAGCGACATGAACGGGCATGATCCCAACGACGCGATCTGCCCGAACTGGCAGTTCGCCACGGCTTGTGCGTTCGATTTGTTGTTTTGCGTGACTCAGATCGACGTTGAGCGTGTCGGCGTGGCAATCCACCAAAATGGGAACGCCACCGTGGTACTGAACGACTTCTGCGGTCGCGGCAAACGTGTGCGTTGGAACGAGTACACCCTCGCCCGACTTTAGCCCCAAGGCGCGGAGCGAAAGATGCAATGCTGCGGTAGCACTATTCAATGCGACCGCGTGCGAAGCCCCCACCGCTTTGGCAAAGTTCTCCTCGAACGCTTTCACTTTGGGGCCAGACGTCAACCATCCGCTACGCAGCGATTCTGCGACGCTTTCGATTGCGTCTTCGGAGATGTTGGGGCGAAAGAAGGGAACGTTGTCACTCATGATTCAGACTCGCTTACAAAAACACGACGAACCGTTTTTAAGATCACCCCTACATCGCTCAACAGACTCGCTTTGGCACCGTATTGCAGGTTGATGCTGATTTTGTCTGGCATGATCGTTTTGACATACATTTCATGGGCATCATCCGCAGCGGCCAGTCGTTCGCTTTCGTCAAAGTATTTCAACGATGCTGGATCGGTGATGCCTGGCATCAATTGCAGAACGCGCCGCTGGTCTTGATCGTAGAGATCCACGTACTTGGCGACTTCTGGACGCGGACCAACAAACGACATTTCGCCAATCAGCACATTGAATAACTGGGGCAGTTCATCCAGTTTCAGCTTTCGCAACCAATGCCCAATTTTTGTAATTCTCTGATCACCATCAGCGGTGATCTGCGGCGAGTCTTCGTTGGACGCGCGCATCGAACGAAATTTGAAAAGCGTAAATGGTTTGCCATCGATCCCAACACGTTCTTGTAAAAATAGAACGGGGCGACCATCCAGCAACGCGACCAACACAGCAGTGACTAATAGCAACGGCGCCAGGACGATTATTCCGACCAACGACATGGCAATATCAAAGATACGCTTGGGTAGTCGCGGGCGGCTACTAACAAGAGCGTCTTTCACATCAGAAACGGCGTCGTGGGGAACCACTGGGATCTCACCAACGTTGTCCATCAACCGACGGCCTCCGAGACACCCGATTCATTCCGATACTCTGGAACGAACTCCTGAATCAGATCCTTAAGTGCTTCGTTGGGCAGGTCCAGTGATTGTTCAATCCGAGCGACTTCGTTTTCGCTGGTTCGTCCAACAAGCGGACGGAAATAGGCGGCGCGAACCTTCTCGTGCTTCGTCGCGATCAGTTCTTCGTCTCCGAAGTACAGCTCTTCGTACAGCTTTTCGCCTTCGCGAACGCCGCTGAATTCAATCTCGATGCTTCCGGGTGCAAGTCCCGAAAGTTCGACCAAGTCTTCTGCCAAACGTAGGATCTTGACGGGCTCGCCCATGTCGAGAACAAAAATCTCGCCGCCGTTAGCCATGCTGCCTGCTTGGAGAACCAATTGAGACGCTTCTGGAATCGACATGAAATAGCGTGTCATGTCTGGGTGCGTCACAGTGATCGGACCACCTTCGCTGATCTGACGTTGAAACAATGGAACAACGCTGCCGGCCGATCCAAGTACGTTTCCAAATCGCACCACACAGAACTTCGTTTCGCTTCGCTCTGATCGCGAATAGACAACTCGTTCTGCGATGTTTTTGGTCGCACCCATCACACTGGTTGGGTTGACCGCTTTGTCGGTACTAACCATCACGCAGTGCGTGCACTCGAATTCGTCTGCTAGTGATACGACGTTTTTTGTGCCCAGCACATTATTTCGCAGTGCTTCGCGAACATGCTGCTCCATCAATGGGACGTGTTTGTGCGCGGCAGCGTGAAAAACCAACTCTGGCGAATGGTCCTCGAATACGCGACGCATCGAACCTTCTTCGGTGATGTCCGCGATCGCTGGTTTCAAATCGACGCCATTTTCCGATGCAATCTTTCGCAGTTCGCCATTGATCGCATAGACGCGGTTTTCACCACGGCCCAGCAAGACCAGTTTGGCTGGTTGAAACTCCATCAGTTGCCGACAGATTTCACTTCCGATACTGCCACCGGCACCCGTTACCAAGACACGTTTGCCCTTAATGAAACTGCCCAGACGTTCCTTGTCCAATTGGACCGGATCACGCTTTAACAAGTCTTCGATGTTTAATTCGCGGAGCGGAATCTGCGAACTTCCGGCCAAAGCGTCTTCAAATCGAGGCAGCACGCGGACCGTCAAACCAGTACGGTTACACGTTTTGATCAATTCACGAATGTCCGTACCGGTGAGCGTGTTGCTTGGCACAAAAACCTGCGATACGCCTAACTTTGAACAAATCGCTTCCAACTGATCGAGGCTTCCGCGAACGGGGACACCCGCAATCACCCGGTTTCGCCCGGCTTTCTCTTTTTCCACCGAAACCAAACCGCGAATACGAAAAGGCATTCCTCGGTTGGAGTTGATTTGGCTGGCGAGAATTCCTGCTTGGTGGTTGGTGCCAACCAGCAGTGCGGGGTCGACTTGGACGTGCTGAAAACCAGTTCCAAAATGTTCGTCTGCGAAACGCCACACACAGCGCAGTCCGCCAACCATCAAAATGGTTAACAGTGTGTCAAAGATAATCACAGCACGTGGAATTTGACCGATGTGGTTGATCAAAAAGTAATCTACAAAAGCGACCACACACATCGACAATAGTGATGCACGCAGCAACGACTTAATATCGGCGAACGTTACGTAGCGCCACCAGCCATGGAAATGTGCCGAGATATAGAAAACGGTGATTTTGATCGCAACGACAATCGCCATCGTCGACCACATCAACGCAATCGCTTCGGCGTGCGGAGCGAAATCGTATCGGGCGGTATAGCTAATCACATAAATCAATGCGAATAGACCCGTGTGCAGAACTAGCAGCAACGCTAGTCGCATCTTTGGTCTTCGCATCCGATCAAAAATCTTGGCGAAAACGCTAATCGACTCTGGTTTTGGCGATGTATAGTCCATCGAAATCACTCCGTTATCACGTCCTGAAATATGCCAGGCTAAAAATGAAACTCAGCTGTGTGCCCCAACGGTTTCTTTCGATTCGCCTCGTGCTCTCTGCTTCGGCTTTCGGGGCGCAGTTGCGTCGCGGTAGTAGCCGCCACTTTGCTCTCCATAGCCGTATCCGTACGTGTTCGAATCGTATTTGTCCATATATCCGTAGTTCTTTGCTGACGACTTGTAACCGTTGATCACAAGGCCAGAAATGTTCGCGCCATGCTGATGCAATAGCGTGACGACTCGACTCGCGATCCTGCGTCCATTTTTGATGATTCGCAGCGCGACGAGCGTCGTGTCACAGTGCTCGCTAATGATCGCGGCGTCAGACACAGCGAGCACGGGTGGCGAGTCGACGATGACATAATCAAATTCGTTTTTCCATTGTTGAAGCACTTCGCCGAATCGCTCCGACTCCAACAACTCGGCTGGGTTGGCAGGTGTTCCACCTGATCCAAGTGCAAACAGATTTGGCACGGGCGTAGCGGTGTATGCGTCGCACGGTTTCACTTCGTCGATCAACACATCGGAGAGACCAACTGTCGTTTCCAGTCGCATGAGTGTCGCCAATCGAGGCTTTCTCAAGTCAGCATCGATAATCAAAGTTCGCTTGCCAGCCTGAGCGAAGGCAACCGCCAAGTTCACGCTGGTTGTACTCTTTCCGTCACCCGGAAGCGGGCTGGTGATGTGAATGATTCGAGCGTCGGTTTTCTTGGTCGACATCAGCAGGCTCGTTCGAATGACTCGATAGATCTCTGCTTCGGGGCTGCGAGGTCGGTGAAAAGCGTAGATGGTCGGATCGATCTCAAAGGGCGGGTCACCTTTCTCACGTTTTAGCTGTGCGAAACGGTGTACGTGTGCCAAGACCGGAAGTCCAAGCGTCCTTTGAACGTCTTCTGGATCTGCGAAAGTGGTATCGCAAAGGTCGATCACGAGTCCCATCATCAATCCCAAGACCATGCCGGCGATCAAACCCAATGGCAAAATGATGATCGCTTTGGGCCAAGCTGCTTTCTCTTGCTTTTCTGCGTCACCAATCACGTCAGTAGAGAAACCAGCGTAATCACGAACAAAGTTCAGCTCGCTCAGGGTGTCATTCATGCTCTTGTACAAGCCTTGTTGACGCTCCAATTCAAGCTTCAGCGATTCGGCCTCCATCTCTTCGCGTTCAAGCGACTTTGCCAGCACAAGTTCGGCTTCGCTTCGCTGGTTCAATACCTCACGCTCGCGTTTGAGTCCTTTGAGGTCGTTTTCCAGCAAGCCGACATAGGTAACCAGCATTTCATTAGGCGTCATCTTTTCGTTCGCGGCGCCCTCTTTCAACTTTGAAGCGTTCTCGTCGATGAAATTACGCATCATCGCCAGTTGCTCGCGAACGGAAATAACAGATGGGTGATCATCGCTAAAGTTCTCGCTTAGCTTCTTTTCACGTATCTTCAATTCCAAGTAACCGCTGTACTCGGCGCGGGCCGTCTCGACTCGGATTGGCTGCTGGCCTTGGAACGCTTCGCTCATCGTATCGCCCTTGGTGAGGTCAAATAAAACCTTCACCCGAGCAGCTTCCTTTTCGCTCATCAAAGCGAGTCGGTCAAAGTCGGTGACGTCTTCAGGATTAGCGTTTTCAACAAAGTCCGATATGACTGCCAATCGCGATGTGATTTTGGCTTCTTGGTCGACCACATCCAACAAGTCTTTTTCTAGTTGCTGTAGTCGCGTCTTATGAACGTTGGTGGATTTTTGTCCGTCCCACATGATTTTGCTGCTACCCAATCGGGTCGTCAAAGCTTGTTCAGCCTTGCGGACTTCTTCGGCAGTATCGTTGGCGAGATCCGTTAGCAACTCAATCGCTTGTGAACTGGTGCTATTGAAGTGTTCGTCCAGGTAGTGCTTGTATTCGTCATAGATCGCTCGGAGCACGTACGCACAATCTTCGGGTGATGGATCGTCAAACGTTGCACGCAACGTATGTGCGTCTTTCGCGACACCGTCACCACCTTTGGTAACATGCAGTTGATTGGCCAGGTAAGCCAGAACGGGGGTTCCGTCTTCGACAGCCTCGGCGATGCTGGGCACTTTCATCAGCGAGTGTTTTTCGACAGCCGCTTTCAGAATGGATCGCCCCGTCATCAATATGATGTGAGTTGATAAGACATCCTCGTCGGCATTGATGCCGTCGGCGGATGCCTTGGAGTTGGCGCCTTTGACCAAGTCGGCTGATTTTTGACCGACCAAGATTTCCATCTGGGCGCGGTAAACCGGTTTGGTCAGTGCAAGGTACAAACCTGCAGCAAGCAATCCAAGGAACATCCCCAAAAAGATGAACCCTTTACGTCGGCGTAGAATTCCAAAAAGGTCCAATACTTCAGAGTCTTCTGGAACTGTTCGCGTTGCGATATGGTCGACTTGGCTCATTCTTTTGAGTCTGTCCGTTGGGAGTATTGACGACGATGAAGTTTGACGACTTGATCGTAAAAATTCCGGTATTGATTGTTCTTCGGAGCAAGCATGGTCGCAACTCTAGCGTGCTTTACTGCTTGTTTGGTACTACCCACGTGGGATAGAGCAACCGAGGCTAAATATCTGACTTCCGCGTTGCGTGGATCGGTCTCAATTGCCTTGCCATAGTACTCAGATGCGGATGACCGATCTCCCCTGGCAAAGGCAATTTTCCCCAATGTCCGGTTAAGGGCGAAATCTCCGGGCATAGTGTTGTTGGCAATCTCGGATGCACGATCAAGTAGCTTCTCTCGAATCGAATCGGTTGACTCCTGCCCCTTGAGCGATTGCGCTAGGCGAAACGGCACTATCCAGCGCTGGGGCATCAATTTTTCAGCGATTTCGTCTTCCGTGAGGCGTAGGCGCGACAGTTTGTAAATCAGGTCCATGGAGGCCCAGTCAGTCCCTAGTGACCTTTGCCACTGTTTAGCCATCGAATCGACGTCACCAAGTGCCCAAGCGAGCAGCCCATTTCCAAGGCTGTGCTTTGGATCGACAACGGATAGCTTCATTGATTTTTCAAACGACTCGCGCCAATCGCTACGTCCAGACGCGGCACCTAGCTTCGCCATCCGCAGGTGTGTTCGCGGATGAACTGCATTTAGGCTTAAAGAATGCGTTAAATCATTCCACGCGGCGGCCAAGCTCTCCTCTTGTTTTACTAATTGCGAGATCTCTTTCTTTGCCTCGTCGCTTGGGCCGTTCTCGGAGTCGTCATATAAGTTGACAACCACCGATTCAAGTGATGACGCGTCCCAGGCAGAGATCGGGTCGCTGCGTTGACCTTCTGGAAGTTTGGTCGCACGAATTTCGTCGTATGTCTTACGTTGAAAACGATGTATTTCTAATTGAGCCAATCGACGAGCGACCGGTTCGTACGCAGGCCAACGCTGCAATTCGTTTCGCAACTTTGAGATTCGTTCGTCAGAATTCTCGACCGTTGGCGATGGTGTGGACGCAGCAAAGGAGGTGTCATCAAGTAGTCGCGACGCGCGAACGTGTCGACCTTGTTGCCACAAAGCAAAACAAATCAAAACCAACAAAAGCGTGTTGATCAAAAGCGATCCTTTGTCGGCAAACAAACTGGTTTTGGGGGCCGATTGCTTTACACTATTTTCCGTGTCATCAACGCGCGCTATCCGAGGCTGTTTTCTGGTTGTGCTGGATTCGCTTTTTCGCTTGCGCCCATTTCGCTTTTCGCCTGCAGCCGCACACGCAGCGCCCAGCAGAACACAAAACGTGAGCAAGTTTCCAGGCATCATCAAACCGAAATCGGTTATCGCGTGAAATGCCTGCAACACGATCACCGACAGAGCAACAATTCCCATCGCCTGCTTGCTGACACTGCGGTCATTTCCACAGAGATTCAATCCTGCTCTGACTAAAAAGAACAGTCCAGCAAGGATCAGCAGGATTCCAGGAATCCCCGCTTCCATGAATATTTCTAAATACTGATTGTGGGCGTGTTTGAACCAACCGTTCTCTGGTTCTGGTTCAAACGGCAGATATGCGTAGCCGTAGGTTCCCAGCCCCGATCCAAACGGCAAGTAATGGACGGCCGCAGGGATCGCCTCGGCCCAGTGGTCGAATCGCGAATCCGTTAACAAGTTGTTGACTTCTAGGTCATCGACCCGCGAATTGATTTTGTCACCAAAACCCAAGAATTGGACCGCGCCAAACGCAAGGACCATGGTTAAACACGCAATGATTGCGGTTGCACCTCGGTGTGACTTTCCGGTTCGCCTCCAGCACAACGCAACCAGGACAGCAGCAACAACGGCTGATATCCAGCCACCACGCGAAAACGTGATCACGACACCCAGCAGCAACCAAATCACACCGATCCAGATCGCCAGCGTGAGTGGGTTGGACACGATAGCACGTATGTGACTGCCGACTCCGTAACCAGAGTGCCAGCGATGTGTGTCAGACGTAAAACGCCATCGGGCCAGCCCGACCACACATGCCAGTGACATACAGACAAAGTCAGACGCGTGATTTCGATTCAGGAATGTTCCAAACGGAACACTCCCGTCAACGGGATTCTCTACGCCCCAGAAAATCATTCCCGGATAAACCGACAACTGGGCGATTCCCCAAAACACTTGGGCGGCACCGCAGATCGCGACCGCGGCTAGCAGCATGATCCGTGATGAGTTGTCGTTGAACAAACAGGCTGCCAGAAAATATCCGGCAACACCAATGACGGCCATCGCTAGATAGTCGTGCGTCATCCAAGCGACCAGCGACTGGGATGATGCGGCCACACCATATTCGGCTTGGATGCTTTGGACACCGGTCCAGCTAAGTAATCCGCTACTTGGCAGCAGTTGCAGTAATCCATACAGCAACCCAAGAATCATTACCACCAACAATGGCAATGCTGGCGCGATACGCTCTTTTGTGTTAATCCCGCTAAAGCAAACCGTGATCGCTGCGGTGGTCAAAAGAGTCAGCGTCATGAAGCGAGCAACGGGAAAGTACCCGCCGACTCCCCAAACCGCTGTGAAGACAGCACCAATCACCAAAAACCGTGCGGAGTCGCGCAGCAACAAAACAAGTTTGTCAGTGCGGTCTGCTTCCTGCATTGAGCGGCTTGAAGCGATGCTTGTCATGAATGATGTCGCGGCAACTTGATAGAAAACACAGTTGTGCCCCCGCTATATCGAGCCCTTCAAAAATTCGCAGAGCACCAACACGAAAACACTTGTCTAGTTATTTCGGGGAGAGGTGGTACGTGTCGTTCGTTTTTTGCCTAACAACATGGTCACGGTGTTTTGGCAAATTTTAACGATTCCGCAAGATGCGGCGATTTCATAGGGTTTTGGGTTGCCAAGAATCATACTCTACGCGCATAAAAAAATCGCTGGCCAAAAAGGCCAGCGACTCATGTATTTCTCAGGTTTTGTGCTTAGTTTCCTGCTGCACCGATGGATAGGACATCTGCGTCGTCATCATCGCCGCTAACTGCGATTGCAACGATACCACCAGCAACTGATGCCAAACCGAGTGGGCTGGTTAGGAATCCACCCAATCCACCACCGCCAAAGCTAAGTCCGCCTCCGCCCAGGCCGCCACCG
>CAZZDZ010000001.1:33626-37613 GCA_964652675.1 uncultured Pirellulaceae bacterium | reverse complement strand
CCGCCACCGCCAAATCCGCCGCCGCTGAATCCACCGAATCCGCCGCTGCTGAATGAGCGTGTTGGAGCAGGTGAATTGCATGTGGCACAAGGCTGGCATGTGCTGCAGGTTGCAGCAGCAAGCAATTCTTCTTCGTTCATTTCACCGAACACTTCTGAACGCATTTCGACAAGTGTGTCGCGAAGGTCCAGTAGCTCTTCTTCGTTGGCTGGCTCTGTGTCAAGCATCGAGTCAACTTCGTCAATTGCCAAGTCGATTTCCTCGACAGCAACATTAGGTTCGACTTCTTCAGCGTCCAAATCATCAGCAATCGATGCGATTCGTTCGGTGATTGCTGTCACATCTTCTTCGATTGAGATGTCAGCAGGGTCATTAACGAACGCGTGTACTTGTACGACGGCAAACGATAGGAAAGCGACAGCGACTAGCTTGGAAGATAAACTTTTAATGGTCATTTTATTGTTCATTCTTGTTACGCAGTAAATGGCGTGGCCCGTAGTGGACTCGTACTATTGTTTTTACACGCCCTTTTGATGCAAAGACCCCGTGGGAGCCCCTTTCGCACGATAGATTCTACAACCTCTTTAGTCGGGGGCAAGCGGGAACTCCACTAGAGTGTGGATTTTTCCTATTTAACCCAGACGTTACAACCGCTTGTTCACACACAAAGCGTTTTAAGCCAATGGTTTACGTGAACGGGGTAAAGTTAAAAAGTGACCTTTCGTTCACTCATATGGTATCGGATTGAACCATCAGCCAGAGCTACCAAAAGCACCGTTAATTGGGGCAAGGAACCAGAGTGAGGCTTAATAATCCGCGAACTTGGGTCAATCAGTGGATTTGGGTGATTCCGCAAATATGTAGCGAGCGTAACCCATCAATGCAGCTTGTAGCTCGGCCAGAACCAAGCCTCTGTTCTAGTAGGCTTCTTCTTGGCTCCAGACCACAGTGAACGTCTTGAACAGAATCTTCAGATCAAGCCAAAGCGACCATCGGCGAATGTACTTGTGGTCCCATTCAATTCGACGTTCCATCTTGTCTAGGGTTTCGGTCTCCCCTCGGCAGCCATTGACTTGGGCAAGCCCTGTGATTCCAGGCTTTACTTTGTGTCGCAGCATGTAACCGCGAATCAAGCTGCGATATTCTTCATTGTGGGCGGACGCATGTGGACGTGGACCGACCAACGACATCGTGCCATCAAGCACGTTGAACAACTGTGGCAACTCATCCAGGCTGGTCTTTCGCAAAATTCCGCCAATACGAGTGATGCGAGGGTCCCCCTTGGTGGCTTGTTTGACAACGGGGCCGTTGTCACAAGTTCTCATAGAGCGAAATTTCCAGACCAAGATTTCTTCCCCATCCATTCCATAACGCTTTTGGCGAAAGAAAACCGGTCCAGGCGAACTTAATTTGACAGCAATTGCGATCAAGATCATGGGGATCGACACGACGGCTAGTCCGACGGTCGCAATCGCCAAATCCGCGATGCGTTTCATCACGCCATCGACACCGAAAAGTGGGTTCTCGAACACGCTGACTGCAGGCAAACCGCCCACGTTTGCCCAGCGTGAGTGTAGCAATTCGAAGACGAAAAAGTCCGGAACGATATAAACGGAAACGGTTGAATCACTCAGTTTGTCTAGCAAATACTTGATGCGCTGCTCGGCTCGCATCGGCAACGTAATCATGATTGTGTCGACTTCGCCCTTGCGAGCCAGTTCAACCAATTCACTCAGATTGCCTTTCAGGTCTGTGTCGATCTGTCCGTTTGTTTCTACTTTGGCATCGTTGCGTTTTTCGACTCGATCGTCGTAAAACCCTAGCAACTGCAGTCCCAGTGACGGTTCGCCAGCAATGTTCATGGCAGTTTGTCGACCTAAGTCATTTAGACCTGCGATCGCAACACGACGAACACCGTAACCATGTTGGGCCATTGCTTGCATCACAATGCGAGTTGCCATCCGCCCAAGACCGATCATCGCAGGTGTCAACGCAACCCAGCCAAGGATCTCCGAACGAGCGAATTCGGCACTGAAACGTGTTGCAAATCCGAGCAACGATAGAAACAGGATCGAAAGGAACCAGGTCGCAAAAACTGATGTGAGTTCACTGTTGGGTGAACCTTGCTGAATGCGCCGGTGCAATCCGGTCAAATGCGATAGAAGCGAAAAGATGATGACGGCAACCAAGCTGACGCCAATTTCCAAGTTGTTCACTTCGCCCTTGGAAAACCAAACAACAAAGCTTAGTGACGCAATGATGCATGCCGAGTCGATTGTGGGCTGCAAAAGGTCCAACCAGCGACGCTGGGCTGTGATGGGTGATCGGCTATTCATGGTTGTGCGGCTTACAGCAGTCTACGGATGTACGGTGAAACCGAACCGGGCGCAATTTTGGCCTAGTCCAGCGAATAGGGTTCACCGAAGACTAGCTTGCGTTTGCGTCAAACCAGTCCAACCCAAGGTCCAACCAAGTTGCTTGGTGAGTCAATGCTCCGCTGCTGATACGGTCGACACCAGTCGCAGCAATTTCAGCGATGGTATCGATTTTGACGTTTCCTGATGCTTCCAGCTCGACAGCAGGGTTTACTTGGTCCCTCAGTTGGACTGCCGCTGACAAATCTTGCAGTTTGAAATTGTCCAGCAGCACAATGTTTGGTCCGATCGGCAACACATCTTTTAACTGAGCAATCGAGTCGACTTCGATTTCTACGATCGGTGGAGCCACCATCGAATCCACTTCCGCGGACCTCCATTTCAGCGCCCGTCCTGCTGCATCGCCGGCGGACATCGGTCCGTGCTCATCGCCGCCAAGCGCCAGGTGGTTGTCCTTGATCAAAAAACCATCGTAAAGCCCGCGTCGATGGTTGTTACCACCACCACACACCACTGCGTACTTTTCCAATAGTCGCCAACCTGGAGTTGTCTTGCGAGTGTCGTAAAGGCGTGTTTTGAATTCACTGATGACCGCTGCGTATTTTGCCGTCAGCGTCGCGACGCCACAGAGCCGACTGGTGATATTCAAAATCGTACGTTCGGCTGTCAACAAATCGCGGACATTGCCGGTCAGTCGAGCAATCGGCTGTCCCGGCACCAACGCCGCCCCGTCGTCGATCAGCAGTTCGACTTGTAAATCGCCATCAAATTCGTCCACGATCCACGGCACGGTAACGATTCCCGCGCAGGTGCCCGCTTGTCTTGGAACAATTTCGCATCCACCCGTTCGTTTTTCATCAATCAAACACACCGTTGTCCAGTCAACGCTACGACGCAGGTCTTCCGCAATCGATAAACGCACGAGAGCTCGCAGGTCGTTTTCCAAATCTTCGTTAGCAGTAACGGTGACATAGTCGGTCATATTCGTGCTTTCGTGTGCTCGTTGTTTTGCTTGCGCGATGAATGAATAGGAACGACATGACTTTGTAGCGGGTAAACGCGCTCGTTATCCGCTACATTGATTGCGTATCTTGGGCTTTCAAATTTTACCGATCCATTTGCCGATCAATGCGATGAGCCGATCCCGTTCAACATTGACACCGCCTTTGGCGCGACGTTCTACGCAACTCGTGATCGCCGTAAGTGTTGTACTCTTGTTTGCATGGCAAGCGACAGTCGGTATTCGTCATTCGTTTCGACAAGATACCGCAACGGGGCAGGACGCCGAAATAGCTCCTCTCCAAATTGACATCAATCGTTGCGAATCCAGGGAGCTTTCGCTTTTGCCAAACTTGGGAACGATTCTCGCCCAGCGTGTGATTTCAGATCGAGAATCCAACGGCCCGTTTCGCAGCGTGGACGATCTTCAACGTGTGCATGGAATCGGCGAGAAAACGATCAGGCGTATCTCTATGTACTGCATTGCAAGCGAAATCGCTCCCGACAATTCGTTAGCGATAGGGCGCGAGTCGCCAAGTGTGAAACATTGAACGCCTTGCGATAGACGTTGCTTTCGCCCGGCGGTGAGTATTCCCAGCGACTTTTCAGCGAC
>CAZZDZ010000001.1:21160-33526 GCA_964652675.1 uncultured Pirellulaceae bacterium | reverse complement strand
CAGCGACTTTTCAGCGACATCCCAGTGACATCGCAGTGACCTCCATCGTACGATACGATGAGCTTGGACACCGGCACTACGGATAGCCAAGTACCAAGTAAATGATCAAGCCAGAATCTGAATCCAACGAACACGATGCCAGCGAAGTAGACGAGTTTGCGCGCGCCGAATTCCAACTCGCTCAACCATTCTCACCAGCCGGTGACCAACCCTCCGCGATCGAAGCGTTGACGAAAGGGTTCAACTCGGGCAAGTCCGCGCAAGTGCTCCTGGGTGCGACCGGTACCGGCAAGACGTTCACGATGGCAAACGTGATCGCCAATGTGGGGCGACCGACGCTCGTGTTGAGTCACAACAAAACGCTGGCCGCTCAGCTCTACAGCGAATTCAGCGACTTCTTTCCCGCCAATGCCGTTCACTATTTCGTTAGCTACTACGACTACTACCAACCGGAAGCCTACATTCCCCAGCGCGATGTCTACATCGAAAAAGACGCATCGATCAACGAAGAAATTGACCGTCTGCGTTTAGCGACCACCAGTTCGCTGGTCAGTCGCCGTGATGTGATCATCATCGCTTCGGTCAGCAGCATATTCGGGCTTGGTTCTCCGGCAGACTACAAGCAACTGGTTGTTGGATTGCACAAAGGCGAAACGACACGCCGTGACCACTTGTTGTTGAAACTCGTCGACGTGCTCTACGAACGCAACGACGTCGCGTTTGAACGCGGCAAGTTTCGCGTTCGTGGCGACTCGGTCGAAATCTGGCCCAGTTACGAAGAGTTCGCGTATCGCATCGAAATGTGGGGCGACGAGATTGAGCAGATTTCGATCATCAAACCCGTTTCCGGCGAAACCATCAAAACGCTCGACCACGTTTTTATCTACCCGGCAAAACACTTTGTTATGCCCGAAGATCGAATCAAACGTGCGATTTCGATTATCAAAGAAGAACTGAAGCAGCAACTGGAGCTTTTTCAGAGCCAAGGCAAACTGCTGGAAGCACAACGTTTGTCAGCGCGAACACGTTTCGATTTGGAAATGTTAACCGAAGTAGGGCATTGTCCCGGTATCGAAAACTACAGCCGTCCCCTTTCGGGCAAACCCGCTGGTTCATCACCCGATACTCTGTACGAGTTCTTTCCAGAGGACTTCATTACTTTTGTCGACGAATCACACGTCACGATCCCGCAAGTCCGAGCGATGTACGCGGGCGACAAAAGTCGCAAGACAACGCTGGTCAACCACGGTTTTCGATTGCCGTGCGCATTGGACAATCGGCCACTGAAGTTTGAAGAGTGGGAAAACCGCACGTCGCAAATTTGTTTCGTCAGCGCGACACCGGCTAACTATGAACTGGAGAGAACCGGCGGCGAAATCGTTGAACAAATTATTCGCCCGACCGGTTTGTTGGACCCAGAAATCAGGGTGGTCTCGGCACGCGGGCAAGTGAAACACTTGTTAGAAGAAATTCGCATTCGGGCAGCGAAAGACGAACGTGTGTTGGTCACGGCGTTGACGAAACGATTGGCCGAAGACTTGGCGACGTTCTTTCAAGAGCAGAACGTGCGTTGCCGATGGTTGCACAGCGAATTGGATGCGTTCGAGCGGGTTGAGTTGTTGCAAGAGTTGCGCAGTGGCCGATTCGATTGTCTGATCGGTGTCAACTTGCTGCGAGAAGGCCTCGATTTGCCCGAAGTATCACTCGTTGCGATTTTGGATGCGGACAAAGAGGGCTTTCTGCGAAGCGAAACCAGTTTGATCCAAACGATCGGACGTGCCGCTCGAAACGCGAACTCGCAAGTCATTTTGTACGCCGACAAAGTGACCGATTCGATGAAGACAGCCATTGATGAAACGGAACGTCGACGCGCGATCCAGCAAGCGTACAACGAAAAGCATGGGATCACACCCGAAACCGTTCGCAAGAAAATTCATGCCGGGATCGAAACCGACGCCGCCAAACGCCGACAGACGATTGCCGACGCAAAAGCCGAATCAGACGGCCAGTACATTACTTTGGAATATGTCGAAGCCCTGGAGCAAGAGATGCTTGCGGCTGCCGAGAACTTGGAATTCGAGCGAGCTGCGTCGCTGCGTGACCGCGCGTTGCAACTGAAAGAAAATATCGGCAAACCACTTCGCGAAGTCGAGATCGACGCCAAACCCAACAACGCCACCGGTCGTCAAAAGAAACGCCGCAAGGGCGTCAAAGGCGGCGGGCGATCAAAAGTGCCACGCCCCAATCGCGACTAGTCGCCAAACACGTAGCGGCGTGCCTGTTCTTTTAATGGTGTCTCAACAGTTCTCGAATTGCTTCTTCGGCGGTGGCAGCTTGCTGAATGAGTTGCGAATTTGACAAGTCCGCAAAATGCACTTCGGTTGGGTAATGTTTTTCGATGACCTCACACAGGGCGTCGTGCAACACTGGCGACCAGCGGTTGGGAAAAGGAATCTCCGCAAGCTCTTTTTGAGTCAACGGAATTCGCAATCGCAAACAGGCTGGGCCCCCGCCGCCGGACATGCTTTGTCGCAAGTCCAAGAATTCAACGGCACCGAAATGAGATTGATCGCACCATGACTGAACGATTTTATTGGCGGTTGAATTTTCGGCGACTTGGGCCGGACACAAGATGGTTGGCAGCGGTTCGTTGTCTGGGCTGACGATTTGACTGTTGAACAAATATGTTTTCACCGCATCGCCAATCGTCAATGTCGATTCCGCGACCTCGATGCGCGTCAGTTCGCGATCGTAGAGCTGTGAATAGCGCTTCGCGATTTTCTGTAACGATTCTGTGGCATCGTAAAATGCCAGTTCGTGATGCACCAGCAAATGATGGTGACTGGCCGCGACAACGTCATTGTGAAACGCTCCCGCATCGATGGCGTTTGGATGCTGTTTTAGAAAAAACGTGTTCTCGGTTGGCAACCGATGCAGCCGGGCAACCGCTTGGCAAGCAGCCAGAGTCTGTCGCGGCCAAAAGGTTTCTGGCATGGGATCCTGGTCGCCGTAGACAAAAATATGAATCCCAGGTTTCGCTTGGTCGCTCCCCAAACGCATGTGGTTCGCGGCACCTTCGTCGCGCATCATCGCGCCGCCACGAAGCGGGTCTAGGATCAATACACTATGAGGTAACGATTGCCAGAGATCCGCCAGCGTTTGTGATGGCTCGATCGCGCGATGGATACTACTGTTCAGATTGGCAACTGTTAAAGTTGCATAGGGCTGATAGCCGTCAACCGACGCGGCAACGGTTGCGGCATTGGCCGTCCACATCGCCGAACTACTCATTGCGGCTGACAGGATTCGCGGTGCGGCAGCAGCAACACTTTGCAGAAGATCGTCTTGGGTCGAATCAAATCCCAGCGAACCAAGAAACCGTTCGTCTGGTCGTGGTTGCGGAGGCAAGACCAGTTGGGGAACACCCATCTGAGCAACCAACTGCATCTTTTCCAAGCCTTGGATGGCTGCGAGTCGTGGGTTGGAAGCGGAACCCGAGTTTTGTTTCGATGCGACGTTGCCGACGCCCAGACCGCCGAAGTGGTGGGTGGGGCCAACGATGCGGTCGACTTGGACTTCGATCAGCTTCATAGAATTATTTCGCAATCGCCCATGGGTCGTCGCTGCTGATTGTTTCGCTTTGAAGCGATGCGACAGGTTCGCCACAAAAATCTATCGCAAAGTAACCTGCGGGCCGATGGTTTCCGCTATGCCCTCTACCTCCAAATGGCAGTGCGCCCGCCGCGCCGGTCGTGGCGCGATTCCAGTTCACGACGCCCGCGCCGACTTCGTTGACAAAACGTTCAAACATTTTCGCGTCGCCCCCCAGTAAAGATGCCGCCAATCCGTACGAAGTGTCCGCCGATTTGGCCAGCGCCGTGTCGAAATCGTCTACGCGATGGATAACCAGCATCGGGCCAAACCATTCCAGTTGAGCCAGTTCAATGCTTGCGGCATCACTCAAATCACTCGCGTCTAAAATGGACGGGCAGACCAAGTTTTTACGTCGCTCGCTGACTCGCCAAGGTACCAATTCGCGACAGCCAAGTTCCACCATTTTGTCATAAGTGGCTTTCAAGTTTTCCGCTGCGGTAGCTGAAATGATGGGGCCAACCTGTGCAGTCGGATTGTCACCTGGCAGACCGATACGCAGACTTTTGGTGCGCGCGATCATCGATTCGATTTGCTGTTCGGTTTTTGCTCCACGAATGAAAAACGCGCGTCGCGCACACGTGCACCGTTGACCGGCCGAAATGAACGCGGAAAAACTGACCGTCGCGCCGACGGCTTCTGCATCGGTTTCGGGGCAGACAACGATTGGGTTGTTGCCACCCAATTCCAAGGCCAGCAAGACGTCGTACCGACCAGCTAACTGTTTGTGAATCGCTTTTCCAGCGCCGCGACCTCCTGTCAAAAAAACCCCTTTGACAAAAGGCGAATCGATCGCCGCGATTGCTGGTTCCGATCGACCATAGATCAACTGAAACACATCATCGGGCAATCCCACCGACTTCCACGCATCGGCCATCCACTGTCCGACCGCAGTGGCCTGTTCGCTGGGTTTCATCACAACGCTATTACCTGCCAGTAAAGCCGGAATGACTTGACCACCAGGCAAGTGCAACGGAAAGTTGAACGGCCCCAACACCAACGTCACGCCCAGTGGCTGATAGCGAATCGTACGACTTGGTGGTCCTGGGTCGACCAAGTTTTTGCTGCGACGTTCCTGTAACGCTTGAATTGAAACTGCTGCTTTGGCGACAGCCGCGTTGACTTCGCCAGCCGCATCCCAAGGCAGCTTGCCGACTTCGCGCGAGATCAGTTCAGTGATTTCCGCGCGGTTGGCATCGATATGTTGGCTGTAAGCACGAACGATCGCGATTCGCTCGCTAACATTGATTCGTCGCCAAAGCAATCCCGCATCATGTGATCGCTGCATGATCGCAGGAATGTTATCAACGGGCGTTTCGTCGCCTTGCCAAACGAGGCTGTCATCAAGAGGACTAAGTGTTTTCATTCACTTAGTTTAGCGTATTGCCGTTTGAGCAACTTGTTCGCTTTTATATGGTTAAAGACCTCTTTGCCTACTACCAATGAGGGTGAGCAACCATGGTCACGGCGGTCGCCGGCAACTTGGTTTAACTTCCGATTGACAAGCCGATGTCGAATCGTAGAATACTCGGGAAATTTGGTGTTTGAAGCATGGAAATTCCATCGCTACCACAACAGTCAACCTGTTTTTTCCACGGAGGGAACGAATGAAAGTGACCTTGGATGAGATTCGTGAACTTCGAAAGAGACTCAACGAGAATCGAATCAAAAATGAGGCTTTGGTAACGCAGGCGAGACTGATTCGAGAACACTGCCAAGAGATAAGGGAGCTTTGCCGAAACTCATCTTATCATTTCGCTGAATCACGACAAATTCAATTGTCCAATAGCGTGCCGGTCGATTGAGGGAATCCGCGCCAACAAGTACGACCAGTAGTTGCTGCCGTTGACAGGCGCGTCGCGAAACGCACGTCCGAACGCTCAATAGTGCAGTTGCGTGCCAAAGTTCAAGCCCAGGAAACTTAGGTCATCATCAAGTGGACTGTCTCCGGTTAGACCGCTGTCCGGGCCAGCGAAGACGGCGGTCGGATTTGCGCCGCCAACATTGCCGAAGTGTTGCGCCTCAATCGCAACCGTGAAAGAGAGCAATTTGGAGACGTTGTAGCGTATTCCCAATTGCATTTCGGCATTGGTGGCAAGCGAATTCGCGCCTTCTTCATTCCCGGTTAGATCGATTTCATTCAACGACTGTCGTAAAAAGTTCACGTCATCGACTACGCTGAAATCTTGGCGTCCCAACAACAATGAACCTCGTACGTTGCTAAACAAGACCAACCGATCTAGTGGTAACTGATGTTCGAATTGCAGGGCGAGGGTGGGGCCAATCCCGCGAAATTCAGAATCTGAATTTGCGATGCCGCGGTCCGTTGTCGCAAAGTAGCTTTGCTTTAGCTTTCCGTAGCGGATGCCCGCGTACAGATTCACTGCCTTGGTCAAACGACGCTGCAGTTCCAGATCGATCACGTCAGTGCGAACGTGACTTGTGAAATCACCTTCTTCGATAAACGAAAGTCCTGTTGTGACGTCACCGTCTTCGCTTAGAAATCCCACCACGCCTTCGAACCCAGTTGGGATCAATCCGTTCTCGGGACCGGCCGCGAATGATTCGGAGTGACGAAACTGCCACCAGCGGACACGCCAGCCTAGATTTTCGCTGGCTGAGTCGTACCCAAACGAAACTCGCGGCGAATGTTCAATTTGCCAAGGGAACGATACGTTCGAAAAGCCCCCGGGAGTTTCTACGATGACTCCCGTTTTGTTCGATAGGGTTGGTTGCACGATCACGCTCTCGAACGCCGCAAACAGCTTGGGTTGTCCGGTGCTGGCGGAACCGTTCACACGAGTTCGTGCTTGTTGTGATTGCAATAGTGCGATTTGACGATCGAGCTGCGAGACTCGAGCTTGCAGTTCAGTGATCTCACTGGAGACCGGCTGAACCAGAGCCTCATCGGTTGATGCCAGAGAGACGACCGACTCCCAGGCATCGGTCGGCGATAGATCAACCAAATCGGGAGATCCAGGTAACTCTTGAGTCTCAAGTAGTTCTTGGGCAGTCGCACTTGGCATCGATATCAGAGCGATGACTGTGCAACAGATTGATGCGACGAAACGCGACGAAGATAGAATTCGTACGAGCGAACGGTCAGCGAGCGATTGGTCAAGGTTTATGACTGGCATGTAACGTGTCTCGTAGGAAGGTGAATCGAATCAAGCAGGTCGTGATGGCTGGACAGTTGCTGCGTTATCTCGTCGTTTTTTGTTCGAATAAACTTCAGCAAATGCGAAATCGCTTGTGTGCGATGTTGGATATCAATGCAGTCGGATGCCGCTGCACAAGCAGTGGGAAATCGACTTGCACCATTCATGATGAAATGATGGTTGGCTCTGGCAAAAACAGGGTCGTGATCTGGTAGGTGGACCTGGCCGTGGGATTGGTAGCGTTCAAGCGAAGATTGCATCGCAGAATGAAGGTGGACGCTTGTAGCATCACGCCAAAATTGTGTGTCGCGGCGTTCAGAAACGATGTAATGCAACAGGACGAAATCGCGGATCTCCTGGAACACCGTTTCCATCCTGGTGTTAAACGTGTCACGTCGTGGTTGATCGTTGCTGTTAATCGGCAAGCAGTCGACCAATTCATCCAGGGCACGTTGGACCAGAAAAATTCCCGTCGATTCCAGTGGCTCGACAAATCCCGACGCTAACCCAATCGCAACACAGTTGCTGATCCAGCTTTTGGGTCGGTAGCCGACACGCATAGGAATCACGCGAGACACAAGGTCGGAATCGGGATCTTGACCGATGAGATGGCAAAGTTCTTGTCTTGCCGAATCATCGTCAATGTGTTTGGAACTGAACACGTAGCCTGCGCCCAGTGCATCGCGCAGTGGAATTTGCCAACTCCACCCCGCGTCCATTCCGGTACTGATTGTATAGGGGACTGGTTCGCGCTGATCGTTTGCGACGCGAACCGTGACGGCGCGATCGCACAGTAACTGGTCGGAACAATCTATCCACGCCGCGCCGAGTTTCTTTTCAATCAGTGCGGCAGCAAATCCTGTGCAATCGATGAACAAATCGGCTTGAACAATCGATCCGTCGGAGAGCTGCACCGACGCGATTTCGTTTTCGGTGGTGATCGTTGCATCACAGACGTGTCCAATTCGGTGCTCAGCACCGTCGGCGATGGCGATCTCGCGAATGAAATCGGCTAACAGCCCAGCATCCAGGTGGAATGCATAGTTGTTAATGATAGGCTGGCCAGCAGATGTACGAAACGATTTAGAGGCTTGGCAGAGCTGAGTCTGAATGTTGAAGTCGGTGTAGTTGGTTTGTTCATCCAGCCATCCTTCGCTGATCCCCTGACGCCAGAAGTGAATCAGGTCTGCCCCCTCGATCGTGGCTCCGCAGGTTCCGAATGGGTGCCAATAACTGTGTTTTTCAGTCACCCAATTATCGAATCGGATTGCCAGTTTGTGACTACCACCACAACGACGAACAAACTCGTCTTCGTCGATCCCCATGTTGGCGATCCAGTCGAGCATGGCGGGGATCGTGGCTTCTCCGACACCGACGCCTGGTGCGCTGGACGATTCGACTAGCGTTACATCGCAACCAAGTCGGCGACGTAGTGTTGCTGCTGACATCCAACCAGCGGTGCCACCACCAATGACCACAACGCGGCCTGCCGAGTCCGCGCCAGGGAATGTTCTTCGATTCGAAAGTGAATGACCAACCATGCAGTTGGACTAACAATTTTTTTTGTATGGCCAAAAGATCAATTGCCGCCAAATTGACTAAATCGCGACACATTGTTTCACGTTTTGCGCGCTCAGCGATACGATCGACTGACCAGGTGGCCAGGCATACACTTGTCGTTTTGTCCAGTGGTTTGAGAGTGCGCGCCACTTTTCGGTTTTGGTTGAAAAATACTTCTGTTCGAGTTCCACGAAGTTTCTCTGGCGACCTTGTGTGGCTTTGACTATACGTTCAGAAAGCTATTACGGAGAAAATTCTCAGATTGGCTCAAGTGTGCACTTTTGAATTGAAACATTGCACAAAAACACACTTGGCATATCTGGCGAATGAGCCTCTGAAAGCGACAACGATTGTCGCTTTAAAAAAGATCCCCGAATGGAATTGGGTAAGCGATGAATTTGGATTCTCTGCTTGGAGATTTGCGCCGGCGTCGAAAAACGAAGCTCGCCAAGGGTGATCGGCGTGCACGTCGCAAAAATCGTAAACGTGTGCAGGCCTTGGAGCAATTAGAAGCTCGGCAACTGCTAGCTGCGGACGAATCCGTGTTGGGGAGTGCGTTTGCAGGCGACACGATTGTTGTCAGGCAAGTTGGTTCCAACATCGAAGTCTCGGGTGTGCCCACTGGACTCTTAGGCTTAGGCGGCATTGGCACCCAAACGTTTCCGGTTCCAACCGATTCCTTGACGATTGATGGAGGTGCGTTCAACGACAAGGTTACGATCGAAGGAACGATTGATCTGGGCAATGCGAAGCTAAAGATCATTGCCGAAGAGATTGTAGTCAGCGCTACGGCTGAGATAGCCGCTGGCGACATTGAATTATTGGCGCAAGGTGACGAAGCCGCGCTGTCCATTGCATCGAATCTGCCGGTGGACGTTGCCGATTTTCTGACCGGCGACCGAAGAATTGTCGTTGAAGACGGTGCCAACATCGCGGCAACGGGTGATGTTACCTTAGCGGCCAGTCGTGTTGCTTCGCTGGCTAGTCCGCTACGGCCTTTTGGTCTCGGCAGCAAGAATGCCACGATCGATATTGATGCCGCAACGATCTCTGGCAATGAAGTGACGATCACGGCGGATGCGAGAGATGAGAATCTGACCGACGAGCTTCCCGATTTTGCTCAGAACTGGGTGCTCCCTGCGCTCCCTTTGATCGACGATGCACTTGGCGGCGTTCTACCGAACGTTCCCTTCAGTGTGATGATTCGCGAAGGTTCGACCAACATTGATTTGGCCGGCGCTACGATCACAGGTATCAGTGACGTCAACATTGCTGCGACCACGGAAACAGATTCTTCGACCGAAGCAACCGCTTCGAGGACCGTTGACGACAATGTCGACAATTCGACGCTGGGAAGAATCAAATCAATTGCGAACACGATCAGCGTTGGTTACAGCCAAGCGACCAGTTCTGCGATCGTGAATGTTGCGGGCGCGACGAATATCACTTCGATGGGCGGTAGCGTCGCGATCACATCCGAAGCGAATACGACAGCGGAAGTGGAAACGTCGACCGAAGCAAACGCCGACGGAGAAGAAGGCGGCGACGGCCAGGTAGATCCTAACGCGATTGGCGGATCGATCGCGATCTCCAATACCGATACGACTTCTACGGTGACACTGTCGTCCGAAGTGATCGTCTCGGCATCGTCAGGAAATGTGGATGTTTTGGCGCTTAGCGAAGTGGCCAACAATGCGTCGTCTGGTGTCGAGATTGGCACGGATGGCCGCGGTGGCGTCGGGGTGGCGTTGGCATTTGATGATGCCGACATTCAAGCGAATGTGGATGCCACAATCACGGCAATGGGCGAGAGTACAGAGCGGGAGATTTTAATCTCCAACGTCAACCAAGACGCAACGCCAGCGAATTCAATCACGATCCCTGATCATGGTTATACGACTGGTGATCGAGTGACCTACCATGCGCAAGATCCCAACGAAGCATTGGAGGAGGACGAATCCCCAACGACATTGGATGAGATTGGTGGATTGACCGACGGAGAAGATGTCTTTGTTGTTGTGATTGACGACAATACGATTCAACTGGTCCGTTCGTTTGCAATCGACTTAGAAGACGCGCTGGTCGATACGTTAGCGACCCACTCTCTGGTCAAACGAGACGCGGTTGTTTTTGATCCTGCTGCTGCGGTCAACGACGCACAGAATCGTATCACGATACCAACGACCAACTTAGTCAACGATGCAGAGGTGACCTATCGCGTTGGTCGAGGCGGTGCCGACACGATCGACTCGTCTGAATTGGCGCCGATCACCGGTTTGTTGGATGACGAAACCTACATCGCGATCAATGTCACGTCCGTGGCAGGTGGGCAGTCTTTTCAACTGGCTTTGCAAGACGATGCTACAAGAACGCCGATTGACTTGACGAGCGCAGATGCGGTTGGCACGGGTCACGTGATTGGATTTGATCACGCCGCCATCGATTTCAATGCTGCATCACGAACCGATAGCGCTGCCAATACGATTGCGTTGCCAGACCACGGTCTGACCACCGGTGACTTATTAGTCTATGGAACCGATTCCAGTATCTCGTCAACGATTGAGCAGACGCGGACTGCTTTTATTGACGAGATTGACACCGCCACCGATACCATCACCGCGGCCAATCACGGTTTGCAAACAGGACAAAGGATCAACTATACGGCCGGCGGCGAAGTGACATCGGTGGGGTTAGACCAAGCAACGGAATACTTTGCGATTCGAGTCGACGGCGATGAGGTGCAAGTGGCTACATCGCTTGCCGATGCGCTCGCAGGCAATGCTTTGGCCTTGAGCGGTAGCTTTGCCGACAATGAATTCGAGGCGTTAACGACCGTGACGAAGGTCGAAGCGTTTGATCCATCGCGGACAGATTGGTTAGTCGATGATGTGGCGGATCGGTTGTTGATTCCCGGCCATGGATTGGTCACGGGAACAACCGTGGTTTACAGTTCTGCAGGTGGCAGCCCTGTCGGTGACTTGCAAAGCGGAGGTGCTTACACAGTCAATGCGGTCAGTAGTGACGCGATCGAACTGATCGGTAGCGATGGCGTAAGAGTCGATTTGGATTTAAACGCAACGATCTTCGGAGGCGCGCACACTTTAGAAGTCATTCGCGCGGACATTGATTTAACCGACAACACGTTCTTGCTGTCCGACCACGGACTGACCGAAGGTGACGAAATCGTTTACTCCAGCGGTGGGAGTGGCGCTATCGGCGGGTTGACTACCGACACGACGTACAGAGTCCTGTTTGTCGATGGTGATACATTGCAATTGGCACCGGTCGGTACAAGCACGACACCGATTGATCTATCGACTGGAGGATTGGTCAACGACGCACAGCACACGATCACGTTTGAGGGAACGACTTTAACCTTCACGCCGCAGATCATTGAACCTGCCGACACGGTTTCGCTGGTTCGGTTCAATCCGACGTTGGGGCCGACGGTCGACACAACAGCCAATACGATTCGCATTGTCAATCACGGGTTCACCGACGGAGAATCCATCGTCTATCTAAACGGCGACGGAACATCGATCGGCGGCCTGACTGAGGGAACCACGTACAGTGTCGAAGTCATCGATACCGACACCGTCAAAGTAATTTTGGACACAACCGAGGTGGCGTTGACCAGCATTGGAACCGGATCTGGACACGGTTTCGAGGTCGCAAATAAATTGACTCGCAATGATCGCGCGATCATCGGCCTTGGTAACGGCGGACAGTATTACGCGGTTGTGGTTGATGCCAACACCATTCAGTTGAGCGAGACGAGGCGTGGTGCGTTCGCCGCCCAGCCGATTGAATTAACGCCGGCATCCGCTAGTGGTACAAGCCATGTGTTTGGTACCGATGGCGGAAATGGAATTACCATCGCCAGCGATCTGGCGGTTGCCAACGTCGCCGCGACGGGAGCCGGTATCGGTAGCGCCCCGGCAACCGAAGGTGCTGAATCGAGTACCGGAGGCGCCAGTTCAACAACTGGATCGGGAAC
>CAZZDZ010000001.1:0-21060 GCA_964652675.1 uncultured Pirellulaceae bacterium | reverse complement strand
CCGAAGGTGCTGAATCGAGTACCGGAGGCGCCAGTTCAACAACTGGATCGGGAACAGGCTCAACCGCTGGATCGGGAACAGACTCAGGTGCTAGCGATGCCAGCACGATTGCAGGCGCGATTGCCGCCGCAACCAGTGTCGCCAACGTAACCAACGGCAGTGGTGGCGCAGCGGCATCCGATAGCTCAGGCGGCAGCGTCAATAATTCATTCAGCATTGCCGGATCGTTGGCACTGGCGATCGCGGAACATGCCGTCAAGACGACCATCGGCTCCAACGCGGTGTTGCAGTCAGAACAAGATGTTACGATCGACGCGGTGGCCGAACAGACCGTCCAAGTGCATTCGCAAGGTACTGTGGTTTCTAGTGGTGGCGAAGGAAATACGAAACGTGATCAAGACAAACAACTTGCTGCTGGTGTCGCCGTTTCCTTAGGGTTCATCGACAATACAGTGCAAACCGAGGTGCAATCCGGCGCAAAGATCGATGCACAAAACGATGTTTCTGTTTCCAGCGAACTAAGTTACCCGTTGGCTGCCGAACCAATTTCACTGTTGCCATTCGGTGAATTTGTCGCAGGTGGATTGGACGGAGGATTCACTCTTGATGGAGTAACCCAGGTAAATCCTTACGATGAGATCTCAAAGCTGACTGAAAGTGATCTTGGTCTAAGTGAATTGGTGAACGTATGGGCGTCTAGCCAAACTTCTGGCCAAGGAACCGCCAGCGGCAATGGTGCAGCCAAGTTCACTGCGACGGCTTCGATCGCGGTCGTCGAATACGACAACATCAGTGAAGTGATCATTCGCGAAGGTGTTGAGATCAACCAAAACGTCGCCTTTCAAACCGACGGCCAGTCGGTGGACGTTGACGCGGTCATCGAAATGGAGATGATCAACGTCGCCGGAGTGATCACACTGCAAGCGGATGCGGAAAACGTCGTCGAAGGCATCAAGCAACGGAATTCTGCTGAGGTGTTTTCACCGGTTGGAAACCGCGCCGGCACAGCCGGTTTGGGTGGGTCGGTGTTGATCCAGTCGATCGACAACACGGCACAAGCAATCATTTCCGATAACGCACGGGTTCACACTTCGACGCGAGGAGCGTTGTCCGTCACGGCGACTCAGGATGTGTTTAGCTTTGATTTTGCCCAATCGGGCGGAGAAGCAGGCAGACTGGGTGTCAGTGGCAGCGTTTCTGTAGTGGACGGCGACAACAGAACGGTCGCTTACATTCACGACGGCGCGACGATCACTGGCGGCGGCGTGAACGTTGAAGCCGAAGACAACACACACCGCATCGCATTCGTTGGTGCCATTCAATCGGGCGGCGGTATCGGCATCGGCGCTTCGGTTGGCGTGCAAACGATCGATCGTGACACACAAGCCATTTTGGGTAACCGACGTTTCGACGTTTCGGCCGATCAAATCAACTTGGCCAACAACCAAGTCACTTTGGCCGGTCACAGCTTGGACGAGGGCGATCGAGTCTTTTTTGAAGCAGTCGATTCAGGTTCGATCGGTGGACTGACCAGCGGGCAAACTTACTTTGTCAGCAACGTTGATGGCGATGCGGTGGAGCTGTCCGCGACCGACGATGGCGCAACGATTGACTTGACGTCCAGTAGCGGCGAATTTCGATTTGAACGCCGAACCAGCGTGGTTTTCAACAATCCAACGGTCAGCACGGGCACGAATCAACTCACCATCGTCGACCATGGTTTGAAAACCGGCGACGCGCTGCACTACACCAGCGGGTCAACGCCGATCGGCGGATTGACCGATGGCAAGACCTACTTTGTCGTAAGCACCGACGCCAACACCATCGAACTGAGAGAGACGCCCGATGCAAGTTCTTCGGTTGGGCTGACCTCCGCAGGCGTTGGGACGCAAATATTCGAGCGAGTCCTTTCGATCATTGACGCTGGCCAAGGCATTCAGGTCGCCGCGACGACGTCGGGTAGACTTTGGACGCTGGGAGTCGCGGGAGCGAGAGTCAGTAATACAGCCAGAGGCAACGGTTCGACCACAAGTTCTTCCGCAGGCAATTCAAGTGGCGGAACGGGTGGTGGTGCTGGCGGTTCAGGCGAAACGCCGACCAGAAGTGGTGTGGGAATCGCTGGCGATGCGACTTGGAACGACGTCACCAGTTTGGCCGAAGCTTACATCAACAGTGACGGTTGGTTGAGGACTTCGTTGACGTCTGACATCACTGCCACGGCCGATGACAGCACAAGTATCGTTTCGATCAGCGGCGCGATCGCCGTTGTGACGACCGGAAGGAACACGATCGGGCTGGCGGGTTCGTTCAGCCGCAATATTTTGGATCTGAGTACGGTTTCGTTTATCGATGGTGTTGAGGTCGATCGGTCGCGAGACGTCAAGGCGTCATCAACGCGAACGGGCAACTTGTTTGCATTGTCAGCCGCGGTCGCAGCAACCAGGTCGACCAACGCCGCATCTCGAACCGGCGTGGGTGCGTCGCTTGCTGGTTCACTTTCGTGGAACACAATCGATGGGGTGACATCGTCGACGATCGAGGATGTTGACATTGCCAATTCGCGTGATGTTACTGCGACGGCATTGGACACGTCGTCCATTTTGTCGATCGGTGGTGGCGCTGGGATTACGGTGACGGGCCAACTGGGGGTTGGTGCTGGGGTTGGTATCAACGAAATCACCGGTGGCGTCTTTTCGCGATTGGTCGATAGCAAGATACGCGTGACCGGAAATGTCGAAGCGAAAGCAGAAAACAGCGTCAGCATTCACGGAATCGGTTTCTCTGCTGGTGCCGGTATCTTGGGCATTGCGGGAACGGTTGGAATCAACGAACTGGATGTTGATTCGTCTGCCGTGATCTCCGGTTCGGATATCGTCGCCACCACGCCCGGTGGTGCAACCAGCGGTAGTGTCAAAGCGTTGGCGACTGATAACGCCACGATCCGCAGCGACGCTGGCGCGCTTGCGATTGGAATCAGAACCAGGTCGTCCAATACAAATTCCCCGCCTGGAGCTGGCGCTTTGGGAGCGGCCGTAGCGATCAACGATATTGATGGTGAAACAGTCGCATCGATCGAAGACACGACGGCCAATACGGACGGAGAAGTCGCGGTTGAAGCCAACAGCACATCGGTAATCGAGGCGCTGTCGTTGGCTGGTGCCATCGCGGTTTCGGCAGGCGGAACGGGCACAAACGTCGGTTTGGCGGGTGCGGCATCGATCGCACGAAACGCGATCAATCGAACAACCGGAGCAACGGTTTCAGCCAACAGCGATATCACTTCCGGTAGTACGGTGAATGTTCAAGCGATCGATCAATCGCTGATTCAGTCGTACGTGATCGGGGCTGCTGTTTCGGTTGCTGCTGGTACGGGAACATCCGCGGCTATTTCAATTGGGCTTTCGATCTCTGAAAACTTGATCGGAAACAACGTTTCAGCCACCGTCGACGACAGCACCATCGTCTCTGATGGAAACACCAACGTGTCGGCGCGAACCGAGCAGGTTGATTTGTTCAACTTGTCGCAGACCGGTACCAATGCGTTGACTGCGGCATTGTTGGATGATGCTTCGACGGAAGACTCGGATGATTCCACCACCACTAGCAACGAACACGCGGCCGATCAAACTGCGGATGCGACTTTGATCGCAAGGTTACGATCGCAGTTCACCGGCGACAATTCACTTTCGTCGGAACTGAACTTGTCGCAACTGCAAGCTGGTAATGAATGGTTGCTGGTGGATGAAATTTCGGGCAAGACATACACGATCGCGCGGAGGGGCAGCGACTTAGTCGTGCAGCGTACGAACATCGAAACGGTCGCTGCGGCAGCTTCGGTATCCGTGTCGAGTGGTTCCACGGGAGTGAGTTTTTCTGGTGCCGGGGCTTTTGCCGACAATACGATTACATCCAAGACGTCGGCCACTGTCGAAAACGCTGACATCACAACGATGGGAACATCGGATGTCACCGTTGCGGCTACCAACGCCAATGGAATCGTTTCCACCGTGATCGCGGCATCGGTTGGGGTTGCGGTGGGCAGCGGCACGGGCGGTGCTGCTGCGTTGGGCGTCGCGTTGGCGTTCAATTCGGTCGGCACGGAAAGTGATCCCAATAGCGCCACAGCTAGAGTCACAGCATCATCGGTTGACACAGACGATTTGTCGATCAACGCGACCACAGCACAATCAATCGGTAGCGTGGTGATTGCCGCTTCGGTTGCCGTGGGCGTGGGCAGTAGTTCAGGGTTTGGGTTAGCCGCCAGCGGTGTGTTTGCAGAAAACGAGATCGCCGCCGACGCGGTTGCCACGTTGGAAAACATCGCCGCCGATTCGATCACAGCCACCGACATCGCAGTGAACGCGCAAGATGTTTCCACCATCCGATCGACCGCCGGTGCGGCTGCGGTTGCCGTTGGAGTGGGATCGACGACCGGCGCGGCGGCGTCAATCGGAGTCGGGCTGGCACGCAACACGATCGAAACGCAAGTCAAAGCAAGCGTCGTTGATTCGACACTGACGGGAACGCAAGTCGTGGGGACGCAAACCGTTCCCAAAGTCGGCAACATCGACGTCAATGCATCGGAATCAGCCTCCATTGATGCGGTCGCCTTCGCCGCCTCCGTTGCGGTTGGCGCTGGCGGAAGCGTTGGGGTCGGAGTCTCGGGAGCCGGTGCGGATGCCAACAACCGAATTCTGACACAAACTCAGGCTTGGATAGAGAACAGCACGCTGACGATCAGCGGCGATGTCGACTTGGACGCGTTGACCAATGCTGCGATCCAGGCGACTGTGGTCGCTGTGTCAGTGGCCGTTGGCTCTGGCGGAAGTGTTGGTGGCGGGCTTGCGGTCGGTGCATCGCTTGCTCGCAACGAGATCGGTTATGTAAGTAACGACATCACGGCTGATCACGTCACGGGCGGTTCATCCGCGATTACCGTGCTGCCCAATGAAACCGTCCAGATCGCCGATGGCCCAGGTGCTGGCGCTGTCTATCGATACTTGGGAACCGCGGCACAAACCTTTTCCACGATCGACGTGAATCGCAGCGAAGTTTGGGAGCGAATTGATCTGACTGAGTCGGCCAGCGGCACGTTGGCGCACTTCTCTGGAACAACGATCACCGCAGGCGGTAACATCACTGCTGACGCGAATTCTGACCAAGACATTGATGCGGTAGTCGTTTCGGCTAGTGTTGCAGTTGGTGCCGGCGGACTGGCTGGCTTTAGCGCAGCGGGTGCGGGTGTGGGCACTTATAACACGATCGCTGCCAACGTAGAGGCGTACATTCAAGGCGACGGGTCAGGGATTGTCGGGCGAAGCGTCGAGCTTAATGCAAATGATGAATCAACCATCGACACGTTGTCATCTGCATCATCTCTGGCCGGCAGCAGCGGTGGTGCACTCGCTGGAAGCATCACCATTGGCGTCTCGATCGCACGCAATCAGATTGACAATTTGGTCAGGGCTTACATTCGTGCGGCGGACAACGAAGTTCGGGCGACCGGCGGCGATGTAAGCGTGACTGCGACGGAAAATGCAACCGTCGAAGCCGAATCTGCTGCGGCTTCCCTGGGATTGGCCTTTGGAGGAGCGGCTGCGTTTTCGTTCTCGGGTGCCGGTGCTGACGCGATCAACGACATCAACAACCGCGTCGACGCATCGATTTCCAACAGCACCGTTAGCTCGAGTGCTGACGTGAACGTCTTGGCAACCAACACGTCCAGCATTGATGCGACGGTTGTTGCCGTTTCGGCTGCGGTCTCTGGCGGAACGTTTGCGGGAGCAGGCAGCATCGGTGCTTCGATCGCTCGTAACCGAATCGGTGACTTGGATGCGAGCAACGCAAACCGGCATCGAACGACAGCGGCAATCACGGATTCGAGCGTTACCGCAACGACGGACATCAATGTGATTGCCGATGCTAACGAAACAATTGAAACCGTGTCAGCCGCTGGGGCCGTGGCGATTGCGGTCGGAATCGGTGCTGCTGCGGCGGGTAGTGGTGCCGAAGCAACCAGCCTGATCGCGGGCGATGTTTCCGCGATCGTCGATGGCTCGCATTTGACTGCCGGTCAAGATGTGTCCGTTCATGCCGATTCGCAAAGTCAAATCACCAGAGCAGAAGCGGTCGGAGCTGCGCTTGCTGTCAGTTTGAACGCCGCTTCAGTAGCGGTTTCCTTGGTCAGCAATGACATTCAAAACGAAGTCACCGCGACGATTAGTGGCGACGCAACGGACCGAGTTTCCGCAGGCAGAGCGGTTGTCGTGGATGCGGATGCGACGAGAGCGGAGATCGACGGAGTTTTGGCTGTCACCGCATCGGTATCCGGCGGACTAAGGGGTTTAGCAGGCGGTGGCATCGACATCGACAACACGATCAACAACACCGTGACATCAACGATCAGCGGTGCGCTGCCGATTCGAGCAAGTGGCGTTAGCGTACGAGCGGACGAAGACGCCGATGTGTCAGCCGACGCCGCCCAAGTGACTGTCTCGGTCAGCTTGGGGGCCGCGTTGGGAGTTGCCCTCGTCGACAACCGAATCACCAGTACGATTTCTTCACAAATCACAGCCGGCAATGTGGTTGCCGATGAAGTTGTTGTGCGAAGCATTAGCGACGCCGACATCAGTGAGACAAACTCGGCTGGAATTTCCGCTTCATTAGTCGGTGGTGTTCAAGCAAACCGAGCTGACGCGACGATCGCGACAGCATCGCATGCCGCAATCACTGGTGGTTCGGTCACAGGTAGTGAAACGGTCAATGTGCATGCGTCAGCGGACAACAGGGCGCGTGCGAGTTCTGACGGCGGCGCGTTCGGTGCGATCGCGGTCGGCGCCGCGCTGGCTGATATCGAAGTAGGACGCGCCAGCGGCGACGAAGTCACCGCAACCATCGACGGCGGGACCGTTCAAGCAGGTTTGTTGACGCTGACCGCCGATACCGACGATGACTTGTTGGCCACGACCATCGCAGCCGGTGGTGGGGTCGTCTCCGTTAGCGGTGCGGATTCGTCGGTTGAAAGTACTCAATCGACCCTTGCCAGAATTGGTGACGATACAGACATCGATGCGGATTCAGTCACGATCAATTCGCTTGCCGTTCAGAACGCCGACGGGTCAGCCGATGCGTTTACGCTTGGTTTAGGAACCGGCACCGGTGGCGGAGTCTCCAATGAATTGACCGGTGACGCCCGCGTGATCGTCGGCGAAAACAGTTCAATCAATACGGACAGCTTGATCATCGGCGCGCGGAACACCGTTGAAAAAGAAGCGATCGATGGTGGCAATTTACGAAGCGGTAGTGTCGGTGGTGCTTCCGTTTCGACCGTTCTCAGCAGCACCACCATTGGAGAGCAAGCCAACCCGCTGGGTGCTTACGTTGACATTCAAGACGGCGCCGTGATTGAAGTCGGCGGCAACAACGAGACGCCGGGGGTTTTGATGATCGAAGCCACCACGGTGGCCCAAGCAACCGATTCGGTCAACGTCGAAGCACTTGCGGGGTTTGCGTTGACCGTCGCATCATCGCAAATCAGTAGCAACACGCAGTCGAACATCGACATCGGTTCCGCAACCTTGATCAATCGTAGTGGCGACGTCCAAATCGCTACACAAAGTGATGTCGGGTTGCGTCCAAGTGCGAATTTGTTTGCCGCCGCTGCCGGCGTTGCCGCTGGAACCGCCGCTTCGGCCGAGTCGGATATCGATAATACGATCACGATCGATGGTGGCACGATCCTTGGCGGTCAAGTCAGCATTCAATCTGGACGCGACAATTTCCAAGTCCCCAATCTCATCAGCAACTTTGCAAACATCGAAGCGACGACGGCATCCATCGGCCCCGGAATCAACATCGGTGTACCGATTTCGGCTGTGGACTTTGTCAACAAAGTCGATGTGATTGGTACGTCCAAGATCGAAGCCTTTAACGACGTTAATTTGATTGCTGAGCGACACGAAGGGATTCCCGTTCGCGCAGAAACCGACGGAACCGTGTTGTCGTTGTCGCTAGTTCCTTACGGATACACCGTTTCGGACGAGGGCGAATCAATCGATGGAGTCACGGAAGTGAACGTCGGCGCGAATTCCGAAATCACCGCCGGTCTCTATAACGAATCAGCCCTCTTAATCCGCAGCGTCGTCATCGACTCAGACACCCCGGGCGGGCCTTCTGTCGATCGGATTTCCGATGGAACCACCTTCGAATCGAGCGACTATGACTGGCTTGGTACGCAAGGCATCGATCTGAACACTGATGTTCCTTACCAATACTCGCCGCTTTCGCTTGGCGAAGTTGCGGTCGACATCGGCGTGGGAACGTTCGTCAGAGTGATCAGTGGTGCCAACGGTGGCGGGATCGTCAACAACTACTACCAATATGAACCAATCGATCCTTCGGCACCTACCTCCTTGCCAGCGGCCGATCGCATCGACCCGGAATTGACCGACGTGTCGTTGCTTCTGCAGAACGAGGATTATACCGACACCTCTCGCTGGGTAAACATTGGCACATCGCTGCCAGCTACGGTGGAAGACCCCGTTTACGACAGCAACGCTACTCTGGTGTTTGCGGAGCAATTGGAGAATAGATTTTATGTGATCAAAAATCCCGATCTCCCGTCACCGACATTGTCCTACCAAAACGTCGGAAACCTACTGATCCAACAGCGTGAAGACGTCCAGTCGCTCATCATTTCGCACGCCGCCAACCCCGAGGCCGTCGCACGCTACCAAGTTCAGTTGGACGAAATTGAGCGAACGATGCGAGACCTGGGGCTCAGTGAACAACAAACAATCACCATTGGCGGTGAGGAACGTGTCGTCACGGTGTTCCGACAAGACCTGGACGGTCTATTCGTGCAACTGCCAAACATCTATGCGGCTCCTGGTTCGGTGTTCTTTGAAGGCGACGTAACGCGCAGTGGTAATGTTACGGCACGATCGGGTGCCAATATCACAATCGACAACCGGACTCCACTGGTTCCCGTGGTCGGTGATGCCGTTATTCAGAACAACGCGCGCGTGCTTGTGCTCAACGACGAACTGACACAATTGCAACCTGGATTGATCTACGAAAACTTCGTTGCGCAAACGTCGACCGATGCGTCCACTGATAGACCGATCATTTCGATCGTTCATGATCCGCTACCAAACAACCAATTTTCACTGTACGGATTGGATGCACCGACCAATAGCATTCCGCAAGACTTGTTTTTGTCGGGTGATATCATCAACGAATCCGTCAGCTTTCCTGGTGACGAAACCCCTGATGTTTTGATTCGCAACCCTGACGGGAGTGTCAATGTTACTGGTGAAATTCGTGGCGCGAATGTGGTGATCAACGCCGGTCGCGATTTCAATCTCAATACCGAAGATTGGGTGCACACCAACCGTGATCCACGTCAATTGATCGACTTTCAACCACTTCGCGCGGAAGTCTTTAATACCGACGGCACTCTCACCCGCAATCAATTCCGCGATGTCACTGATGTTCCTGGTTTGCTTGCGGGCATCGAAAACGATACTTCAGCAATCGTTGCACAAGGCCGCGTGTCGGTGACCGCGCGGTATTTGAACATCAACGGTCTGATTCAAAGTGGTGTTGATGAAGTGATCGTCAACATTGACTCCGATTTTTCTCAGGCCAACACCACCACATCGCTATTGGACTCCAGGGGGCGACCACTGCCTGGAATTACATTTGGATCCGGTGCTGTGTCCGATGTGCCCGTTGATGGTTATTTCGATGCCACTCAAGGAGCCATCGTTCTGGAGAACATCAATCCCACCGGTGGCGAGATTACGCTTGCTGGTCAGGTTTTGTCGACAGGCAACGGTCGACTGGTTGCCGCCCACGGCCACGCGAACGTTGACATCAATAATGACAGTGACTATCCAGTCGTCATCAATGGAATTGATACGACGACAGAACGTGTCGGCACGATCACAATCATCGACAGCAATTTGTTGACCAGAACCGTCTTCACCCAAGACGGAAGTGGTGTCAGCAAAGAGTTCTCTACCGGTGAACTACTCGTTGGTGCGAACACCAATGGCGAGGATGTATCAGGAATCACCTACACCGAAGTCGTTAACCCAGGAATAGACCTAAACCCCAACCAGTATCAGCCCGGTGCGACCAACCAATGGACTGCGGTCGACGGCGGCGCGAACTTGACTTACGTCTGGGTCGAAGGACAAGAAAGAACTTCAGTCGAAGTACGCAAGTTTGAAGAGAACAGTTTCAACGTGTTTGGTGATAACGCTCTGGCCGACGCACTTGCTGCGGACGATAGCTACCAGTGGCGCACGGTTACTTTTCGCGACGAAACGCCCCTCCTGCTGTCCGAAGTGGTGACGGATATATCGGGGGACAACCCGCTGTCTTACGCCAATGGTGACGCTTATACGATCCAGTTTCACAGATCTGTCGATACCAGGACCATCACGTCACGTAGCTGGACGACAGGTGGCGGTTGGCTGCGAAGTAGAACGAATCACACCGAAGTCACCATCATCGAAGGTCAAACGGATTACTTCACGCACACACTGAGAGGCGATTACCCGATCGACATTCAGTTTATTGGCGGATCGGCTACTTCCAACGTCAATGTCGACAGCGTTGGTGGCGTGATCGGACAAGGCGACGTTCGTGTTCCCGAAGGCAGCCAGGTCCAATTTAATTCGACCGCTGGCGATGTTGAATTCGCAGAAACGGTTGGTTTTTACGGCGTCAGCCCGCGGTTGGATGTCAGCGGCGACGTCGACATCAACCTGGAAATTGGCAATGAACCACTCTGGGTCAGAGCAGGCGGCGATGTCACGGTGGATGGAATCCGCAACGCACTTAGCGGATTATCCTCGGCTGCCAGTTCCAGCACTCCTGGAATTGCCAGTGCCACTAGCGCCGCGGTTGCCGACGGCGGTGGAGTGATCCAGGTTCACCGCATCGAAGCGGCTGGTGATGTGTTCATCAACGCTTCGGAAGGAATCGTTCGAGTCGATGTCAGCAGCGGCGGCGCGGTTGAAGAATCCTTCATTCGAGGTGACAAGGTCGAACTGCGAACGCGATCCGGTGGGATCGGAACATCCGCGCTGCCGATTTTGGTAGACAGCAATCTTGACAACCGAACCGGTCTGTCGGCGTTTGCAGAAACGGATATTTTCATCCAAGAAACCGACGGTGATCTGGTACTCCAGTCACCAGAATTCTTTGAGAGTGTTAGCAACGATGCAGAAACGCAGCGCAGCGACATTGCCGTTCGATCAGTCGCTGGAAGTGTATTCCTGACCACGATCAATGGGGACATCGTTGACGGTATCCGAGAAATCGCGGATGCACCGACCGAAGAAGAGCTGCAGGAACTTGACGAACAGCTTGCCATTTCTGGCGAGAACGCAAGGGCGGCTGCGATTATCGCGATCCGCAACGAAGAACAAGCGCTGACGAGAGCCTACCACGAATTCTGGTTGGAGACGCGAGAATCCACCCGCGACGAAACGGGTGTGACCGCGTTGGCAGTCAGCGATGTCGACGAAACAAACGACATCATCACAACGACGACAGCCCATGGTCTAAGTGACGGTGCCGAAATCGTACTTTCCAGTAATCAGATCGGTCTGGTCGACGGCGGCACGTACTACGTGATCAACGTGGCCGGCCAGCCGAATCAATTGCAACTTTCCAGCACTCGATTCAACGCGTCGACCGCTGCTCCGTTTACTCCAGCACCCGGAGAAACCGCGGACCCCGATACACGCGTCGCTCTGGATCTGGTCAGAGGTGTGGAGTTCACCGCGGCCGGCACGGCCTTGTTGCGTCCTACTTACACGTCACAACCTGGCACTGCGGGCGAAGACCTGAGAGGACTGGATAACCCGGATTTCGCTGGCCCGGAATTTGATGCGATCCGAACCGATTCGTACAACCCTGATCTTGTCTTTCGGTTTACCGATGCCGAACGTCAATCGATGATTGACGGCCGTGTTCAACAGGCACTTGCGCAGTCCGCCCCGCTGTCTGCCTCACTACGACTATTCTTGTACCCCGAATCGATCATTTTGGCTGGCGGCAACAACGATGCCCCTGCCAACGAAACACTTAACGTGCTTGGTAGAAACATCACGTTGATCGCAAACGACAATGATTCGGCAATCAATCCGCCAACCGGTCGAATTGGTATCCTTTCGGACGTAACGTCGCTGGATCTTGAAACCGGTTTTACAGGTCTGTCTGATGACGAACAAACACTGCTGGCGTCGGCGTCGCCTAGTGATGTTTTGGGAATTAACTACGCTACTTATCGCTACGCCGGCGCAGGTGACAGCAGTTTCAACTTTGCCAATGCCGATTTCTCAGACTCATCGCTTTGGACGCGCGTTACGCCGACGTTCAACACGACAATCGATGTGGGTGACATCGACATCGAAACAGGCGACACGGTGTTGGTCGAAACCAGCGATGGTCAGTACGGCTGGTACACGTACCTCGGCGAAAACGAGACATTCAATTTTGACACAGAGAACTTTACCGATGCCGGACGCTGGGAACTGGTTGACATCGCGCATCAGACAGCCGACACATTCAACACGACCTCGCGTTCCAATTTGGAAACGGGACAATTGGTCTCTGATACGCAAACCATTTCGCGCGTCACGCTGCAGGTTGTCGACGATGTGAATGTTGAACTGCTGGACAACAGCAGTAGCGTCAGCGTGACCAGTCAAGACAGTGTCGCACTGGAAGGTGCCGGCGACTTGCGGCTTAGCGAAGTGGTGGCTGCAAACGGCGTTCGTCTGACGGCAAGTGGCAGTCTGATCGATAGCGGCGTCGGTTCTGCCGCGGTGATCGCACTTGGTGAAGTCAACTTGGACGGCAGCACGATTGTCGGTACGGAAGTTGGATCGCCACTGCGAGTCCTGATCGGACAATACGGTCGTTTGACCGGTAGTATCGATGGTGATTTTCGCGTCGTCCAAGGTAGCGGTGAATTCGATGTCAGTGGTACGACCTTTACTTTTGGAGATCTAACGATCGAGCGTGCCTTCGCTGGTGGCACGTTGGATGTGACGACGACAGATGGTGATCTATACATTGGACAGCTTGAATCTCAGACCGCGATTCAATTGGATGCGACTGGTTCGATTCTTGATGCACTGACGGACACGGCCGCGAATGACTGGAAGCTGACCGCGCCGACCGCTGATCTGGACGCCACCGAAAACGTGGGTGAAGCGTCCAATCCGATCGAACTTAGAATCACTGGCGACGTGACCGGTACGGTGGGAGGCGATGTGTTTTTCGGTAGCCAATTGCCACTGAATCTTGGGGCGTTCAGTGCAAGTGGTTCGACCGTTGACGTCAACGTCGCCGGTGTCCTGACGATCGAACACTTGAACGCGCCTAACGCAAATGTGACCATCACCACGACTGACGACGTGCTTGATGCAGACGAACTGCCCAGCGCGACACAGCCGGATGCGACTGCGAATATCACTGCACGCAATCTAACCATCGACGTTACGACCAATCGGGGAACCGTCGGAACCGCCAGTAATCCACTTGAGATCAATACTTCCGGCCCGAACAATGGGCAACTGGATATCAATTCCAGCTTGGGGATTTGGGTCGCAGAAACAGACGGCGACCTTCGTGTGGGTGCCGTCGACAGTAGCGCCGGATCGGTAACGCTCTGGGCCGACGGCAGTATCCTGGATGCAGACTCTGACATCGCCAATGATATTTCGGGTCTAAATATCACTTTGCACGCGGGAACTGGCGATGGCAGCGGCGGCATCGGTGCGGATACGAACGATGTTGAAATCGATACACGCGAAGATTTGGGTGGCACGTTGATTGCAACGGCGACCGAATCGATCTACTTAACAGAAACCGACGGCTCCCTGACGGTTGGCACGCTTGATTCGACCGCTGGTTCCCAGATTCGTGTCACGCTACCAGATACGTCGTCGCCAGACGAAAATTTGCTGATCCGATCCGCTGACACGGTCAACGCGGCTGCGGGCAACGTTTTGTTCCGCGTAGGCGACGATGTTCTGATCGAATCGGGAAGCACGATCACGGTCAGTGGAACGGTGACGATCGAAGTAGACCAAGATAACGCTGACCCCGGCGTTGGTTCGATCGTTCAGTTGAATCAAAGTATTGACGCGCCAACGACAAACATTGGCGCCAGCGATGACGAAGACGAGTTTTTCTTTACAAACTTGGCCGCTAATCGCTACCACGTGGATGGTCGCGGCGGAACGGACTTGTACGACATCTCGCTAGACGGTGGTGGTAGCGAGCGCGTTTCCATCAACGACAGCGGGGCGCCCGATGACGGGGTCGATCGTTTGTTGGTCCACGGAACGGCAAACGACGATCTGTTCTTGTTGCGGGCTAACTTTTTGGCACTGCTGCAAACTCAAACGGAGCCAGAGGACGAAGACGGATTGGCCGACACGTTTGAGCGTATCGACTACAACGAAACGATCAACGCACGACTGCGAGTCAACGCGTATGCTGGCGATGACACTTTCATCAGCGACGACAACAGTGTGATCACAACACTGGATGGCGGCGTCGGTGACGATAACTTCCAAATCGGTCAAGTCTTTGGGGCCGATCCGAACGTCGCGGGCACGGATGTCAATGGTTTTTATCCCAGCGGCGTGGCCGTCGGCGATGAAATCGACACAACACAAATCACACGCGGATTTTTAAGCAACGGTATCTCGGTGCCGTTGGTTGCCTACGGAGCCGAAGGTGACGACACGTTTACTGTGTTCAGCAACACAGCCAGTTTGCGATTGGAGGGCGAAGGAGGGGATGATTCGTTCTTGATCCGCGCGTTTGTGATCGAAGACGAAGCGATCGTCAACGGTGGCGGCGGCGATGATTTCGTTGAATACAACATCAACGCGCCGGTGAGTATCAACGGTGGTGCTGGGAATGACCGCGTCGTGGCTGTGGGAACCGAAGCCGATGATACGTTTGTGATCACCGACGAAGGAATCTTTGGCGCTGGGGTGAATATCCAAGTCGACGGTGTCGAAGAAGCGATCGAAGTCGACGGGCTTGAAGGCGACGACACGTTCTTTGTTCTCAGCACGCGGCCGGGTGTGGTTAACACGCTGATCGGTGGCTTGGGAAGCGACACGGTCAATGTTGGCGGTGACGTGACTCGCAATGTCATTAGCACGTCATTGGAAGGCCGCAGCGGTGTGATCAATCACAACTCGCTCAGCGACGATCTTGCCTTCGACGGTCTGCTGGTTCCCGGGGTCAGTGTGACCGTCGCTGGTGATGTGGATACGTCTAGCGGAATCGGCGCTGGTGCGGTCGTGATCACTGAATCGGACGGCACGACTGCCTTGACCGAAGACGCCAGCGATGCAACAGGCTTTGACGAATACACGATTGCCCTGTCGGCCGATCGAGAAACCTTCGCCGGCGCACTCGTTTACTTGACCGTTTCAGCAGCGGGTGCCAGCACGGGCAACAGGGACGAAAACGGTCTGCAAGGCGAGAACGTCGAAATTTCGATTGACGGAGGAGTCACCTACACTCCCGCTGCGGTCTTGACGTTTGATGCGTCAAGCGACGCGACTTGGTCGATTCCGCAAACGGTACGTGTTCGCGCTATCTCGGACAATGCAGCCGAAGGCCAGCGATTGGTTCAGATTAACCATTCCATTATTTCGTCGGATTCGCGGCTTAATGGGATTCCGCTTCCGGATGTTCAAGCCACCGTCTTTGACGACGATCGCGGCGGTTTGATCATTCTTGAAAGCGACAACGAAACACAAGTATTGGAAGGCACAACGGGATCCGCCGATCCGACTTTGGATGGTGCGATCAGCGATAGTTATAGCGTCCAATTGACCAGTGCTCCTTCGTCAGACGTGACGGTGACGCTAAGCCATGATTCGGAAATTAGTCTTTCCGCTACGACGTTGACGTTTACACCGGCGAACTGGAATGTCGCGCAAACGGTAGACGTCAATGCGGTCAACGATAGTGATATCGAAAACCGTTTGGTCAGCAGGATCAGCCACACGCTATCGAGTGCCGACACGGCCTTTAACACAGACGATGGCGCGGAAGCTCGCGACGTGAATGTTAGCGTTTTGGACGATGATTCTGCTGGTTTGCTGGTAACCGAAACGGATGGCAGCACGCTGGTTTCGACAAGTGGATTGACCGACACTTACACACTGCGTTTGACGCGTCAACCAACCGATGTCGTCCGAATTGGATTGCTTAACGATGGCCAAACGGAACAAACCGTTCTGGGTGGGCAGCAAGGCGGGCAACAGGGTGGCGATCAAAATGGCCAGCAATTCGTCGTTTTCGATCCATCTAATTGGAACCAACCTGTCACCATCACGGTCAACGCGAATCCAACGTTCGTACCCACCGGTCAGCCGCAAGTGACTTTCCCACTCCAGTCACATGTCGTTAGCTCGATTGTTGGACCATTGGATGTGATCGGTGGCAGTGGCGATGCAGATCGTAGTCTCACGCTGGCAATCGTGCTACCGACCGAAAGTGCCGCGGACCCCAATGCCATTTCTGACGACACGGATGAGACAACCCAAACGGACCGCTTGGTGGTCAACAACGACAACAGCGCGAGCGATGATACTTTGACGCTGACGCCAACGAATCTATCCGGGTTGAACATAGGCAGTGATTCGCTGATCGTGCCGGGCGATGGTGTGGATACAGTCATACCAGCCGGAATCAATTATCAAGATTTTGAGATTGTCGACATCCGACTTGGTGTTGGTGATGATACGATCAACGTGGATGGTACTGCGGCGGGCGCAATCACTGTCATTCATGGTGGCGGTGGCGACGATACTTTCAACGTCAGTGCGGGTGGTGTCGACGGTGACTTGGAAAACGAGATTGATGCAGATGCCCCGCTGATTCTCTTGGGTGAAACTTTCCAAGACGGGATTGCTTACAGTGGCGTTTCGGGAGTCGGATCGGAAAATGCGACTTCGTTTGATTCCCCCGGCAACGATACGTTTAACATCAACAGCGTACATGGCGTGACCGTGTTCGGCGGCCAAGGTGACGATATCATCCGCGGCGGCAGCGGCGACGATTTGCTGTTTGGGGGCAGCGGAAACGATACGATCACAGCGGGAGATGGTAACGATCACATTTTCGGTGATTCGGGTGTCAATGCAGACTTGTCGACGCGATTCGATCTGGCCGATTCGGTGTTGACGATCGTGGTCAATCAAGACGCTTCCAATTCAAGCCCTAATCAGGATCCTTTGGTTGGCGGCGATGACGATCTGTTTGGCGGATCCGGCAACGATTTGATTTTTGGTGACCACGGCAGTGTGACTCGCGCGGTGATTCGTCCGGCGGACACCGGCGTGGAAGCTTCGACCAGTTTGATGTTACTGACCAACCGCGGTGTGGTCACCGCGACCAGCGAATCGACAACCAATGGCGGCGCCGATCTGATTGATGGTGGCGACGGCAACGATCGCATCTTCGGTGGTTTCGGCGGCGACTTTATCAACCATGATCGCAGCGGGAATCCGACGACGCCTGAGCTGGGCGATGACATCATAATTGGTGACAACGGACGATTGGCATTCAGTCATGTCGGCAACGTTGTGTCGGCAGACGGTTTCGGTATTTTGACTTTGGCTGAGTCGTTCGCTCCCAATGATGGCGGCGCGGACAGGATCACTGCTGGCAGCGGGCGAAAGATTATCATCGGTGGAGTTGGCAGTGATGATCTGTTTGCCGGTAACGACAATCTGGCGGATGTGATCATTGGTGACGAAGGAATCGCCCAATTCGATCCAACCACTGGGCTGCCAATTCGAGTCGCAACGACGACGCCATCCATTGGTAGTGCAGACAATATTCTTGGTGGAAACGCGCGAAATATCTTGATCGGCGGGAGGGGTTCCGATGTTATCACCGGCGGCGATTCAAACGCTGGCGACGTGATCATCGGCGACGGTGGCGAAGCGATTTTTGTTAACAATATTGTCACCAGCATCCAGACGATTTCACCTGAAAATGGCGATCGCGACATCATCGATGCCGGCAACGGGCCTGACATTGTCTTGGGTGGTACGGGTGGCGATTTGATTGATGCCGGTACCGATGGATCACGTGACATTGTGCTGGGCGACAATGGATTCGCAAACTTCACCGATGATGGTCGTATTGAAGTGATTGCGTCTACCGATTTCGCGATCGGTGGTGACGACGATATTACTGTTGGTGACGGTGACGATCTTGTCATTGGTGGTGCGGGAGCCGATGCCATTGATGTCGACCGCCTGACGCTTGCGTTGGTCCCTGGTGACAGTGGCGATGACATTGTGATTGGTGACAACGGCCGCGCGACTTTCTTCACCGATGGTGGCGGTCAAATTCTGACCGGGATCGAAACCATCGCGCCCGCGGTGGGTGCCCGAGATTTGATCAACACGGCGGCTGGTAGCGACATCGTGATCGGTGGCGTGGGCGGCGATTTGATCGACGCGGGAACAACGAACCAGTCCGACATTGTGATCGGCGACAATGGGTTTGCCGAATTCTCCGACACGGGACGTTTGGCACGCATCGCAACCACCGACACAGGCATTGGCGGCGATGATGACATCACCGTCGGTGATGGTGACGACGTGGTTTTGGGTGGCTTTGGATCTGACGCGATCGATGTGGATCGAGCGACACTGGCGACGATTGGCAATGACAGCGGCGACGATGTTGTGTTGGGTGACAATGGCGAAGCGGTCTTCTTTACCGGCGATACGAATCGGATTCTGACACGGATCGAAACGACGGCTCCTGACGATGGTGCTCGCGACTTAATCTTCCCAGCCAACGGGAGCGATATCGTGATCGGTGGCGCCGGCGGTGACTTGATCAACGCTGGTCTGGATGATTCGCGTGATGTGATTGTCGGCGATGGTGGTGTTGCGAACTTTACCAACGATGGACGAATCCAGGATATCGCTACCAACGCGCCAGCGGTCGGCGGTGACGACGACATTACCGTCGGTGGCGGTGATGACTTGGTGATCGGTGGAGTCGGTGCGGATGCGATCGATGTAGATCGAGTGACGCTGGCGAAGCTTGGAAATGACACCGGCGATGATATTGTGATTGGCGACAATGGCCAGGCAACGTTCTTCACTGACGGCGTCGGATCGATCTTGACGCGAATCGAAACGACTCAACCGACGATTGGTGATCGCGATTTAATCAACACGGCAGCGGGCAACGACATCGTGATTGGTGGTGTTGGGGGCGACTTGATTGATGCCGGAACCACAAGCGAATCCGATATCGTGATCGGTGACAGCGGGTTCGCAGAATTCGCCGACACAGGACGCTTGGCACGCATTGCAACCACCGACACAGGTATCGGCGGTGATGATGACATCACGGTCGGCGATGGCGACGACGTGGTTTTGGGCGGTTTTGGATCTGATGCGATCGATGTGGATCGTGCGACATTGATGACGATCGGAACGGACAGCGGCGACGATGTCGTGCTGGGTGACAATGGCGAAGCGTTCTTCTTTACTGGCGATGCGAATCGGATCCTGACGCGTATCGAAACGACGGCTCCCGACGATGGTGCCCGCGACTTGATTTTCCCAGCCAACGGTAGTGATATCGTGATCGGTGGTGCCGGTGGTGACTTGATCAACGCTGGTCTGGACGATTCGCGTGATGTGATTGTCGGTGACGGTGGCGTCGCGAACTTTACGGATGATGGTCGCATCGAAGATATCGCCACGAACGCGCCAAGCACCGGCGGTGATGACGACATTACGGTTGGCGATGGCGACGATATTGTACTGGGTGGATTCGGCACCGACGCAATTGATGTTGATCGCACGACAGGCGACTTGATCGGTGACGACACAGGTGACGATGTTGTCATCGGTGACAACGGCATGGCGACTTTCTTTACCGGTGGCGGTAGCGAAGTGCTTGTGCGGATCGAAACGACCGACCCAACGATCGGTGCTCGCGATTTGATCAACACAAACTCTGGCAATGATGTCGTGATTGGTGGTGTCGGTGGCGACTTGATCAACGGCGGCACAACCAATGAAAAAGATTTCGTGATTGGAGACAATGGGTTTGCCGAGTGGACGACGGACGACCGAATTTCAACGATCGCGACAACCGATCCATCGATTGGTGGCAATGACGACATTACCGTTGGCGATGGCGACGACATTGTGCTGGGCGGTTTCGGTGAAGATGCGATCGATGTCGACCGTTTAACCGGGGTACTGATTCCGGGTGACACCGGTGACGATGTCGTGATTGGTGACAACGGTGTGGCAACGTTCTTTACCGGTGATGATCAGCAGATTTTGACGCGAATCGAAACGACTGACCCAACAATCGGCGGTCGTGACTTGATCAACACGAATTCCGGCAACGATGTAGTGATCGGTGGTGCCGGTGGTGACTTGATCGATGCCGGAACGACGAACGAACAAGACATCGTGATTGGCGACAATGGGTTTGCTGAATTCACCGACACAGGACGTCTGTCTCGTATCGCAACCACAGACACTGATATCGGTGGTGATGACGATATCACTGTCGGCGATGGAGACGATGTGGTCTTGGGCGGGTTTGGATCCGATGCGATTGATGTGGATCGAGACACGCTGGCGACGATCGGAAACGATAGTGGCGACGATGTTGTGCTGGGTGATAACGGCGAAGCGGTCTTCTTTACCGGCGATGACAACCGAATTGTGACGCGGATCGAAACAACGGCTCCGGAAGATGGCGACCGCGACTTGATCTTCCCAGCCAACGGTAGTGACATCGTGTTGGGCGGCGCTGGTGGTGATTTGATCAACGCTGGCCTAGACGATTCACGTGATGTGATCGTTGGTGACGGTGGCGTCGCGAACTTCACCGATGACGGCCGCATCAGGGATATCGCCACGAACGCGCCAAGCATTGGCGGCGACGACGACATTACCGTTGGTGACGGTGACGACATTGTGCTGGGTGGAATTGGCCAGGATG